>JBIKJV010000026.1:0-22720 GCA_044360755.1 Phycisphaerales bacterium | reverse complement strand
GCTGATCTGGACGATCCCGATCCTGGGCTTCATCGGCACCGTCATCGGCCTCTCGGCGTCCATCCGCGCGTTCACCGACGTGCTGAACCTGAGCGCGAGCGACGCATCCAGCATCAAGACCAAGCTGCAGCCGGTCGTCGGCGGCCTGGCCACGGAGTTCGAGACCACCCTGGTGGCGCTGATCACGGCGGTGGTCGTCCAGCTGCTGGCCACGTGGGTCTTCCGGCGCGAGGAGATCCTGCTGGACGAGGTGACCGACTACTGCAACGAGCACGTCCTCAGCCGCCTCAAGCTGACCGACTGGCGCTGATCGATGGCCCGGCGAAAGAAGAGCTCGGAGAGCGCGGTCAACCTGTTCTCCTTCCAGGACGTGCTGGCATGCCTGACCGGCGTGCTGATCATGGTCAGCCTGCTGCTGGTGATCGACGGGCTCTCGAACACGATGAACATGACCAAGGGCGCGAAGGCCGAGTCCGCGCCCGCGGACGCCGCCGCGCGCATCGACCAGCTGACGCAGGACGTCGCGGTGCTGAAGAAGCAGCTGGACGACCGCAAGGGCGGCATCGACATCACGAAGAAGGAAGTGGACATCCTGGACGACCGCGCGCGACAGATGGCCGAGGAGGCCGAGCGCACGCGCCGCCGCGCGGACGCGCTGCGTGCCGAGCTGGAGCCGGCGCGCGCCGCCGCCGATGCCGCGCAGGCCGACGCCGCGCAGGCCAAGGAGCAGCTGGCGGCCGCGCGGCGCAGCGAGAAGCAGGCCGAGCTGCGCGAACGCGTGCGCTTCCGCGCCGGCGCGCAGTATTCGAAGACGCCGGTGTTCGTCGAGGTCGGCAGCCGCGGGCTGAAGGTGGGCGAGCTGGACGCGGAGCGGACCCCCGTGCTGCTTGCCGCGCTGGATGGATCCGACGCCGAGAACCGCCTGCAGGGCGCGATGGGCCGGCGCATGCCGGATGCGTCGTACGTGGTGTTCGTGGTGCACGAGGACGCGATCCCGCGCTTCCTGGCACTGCGTGACGCGGTGTTCCGCCGCGGCTACGAGGTTGGCTGGCAGCTGTGGGACAACTCGGCCGCCGGCGGCTTCCTGGACGGGGCGGAGAAGGTGGGCGGTGCGCCGGGCGCCACGCCCGCGGCGGACGCGAAACCCGCGACCGCCCCCGCCCCGAAGGGGGCCACGCCATGAGGCCGGGCCTCCGCCGCCGTCGCAAGATCCACCGGTCGACCTCGATGGCGGGCGACCCGCTGGACCTGTTCCAGCACGCGATGACCAACGCGCGCGGCGTCATCATGTTCGTGATGCTGATGATGGCGCTCTTCGGCCAGGCCAGCGACGCCGTGGTGCAGGTGACCGTCAACGTGCTGGAGACCGCGCAGAAGCTGCGCGCCCTCTCCGAGGAGCGCGACGACCTGCAGCGCAAGCTGGCCGCCGCTCCGCCGAAGGGCGACCCCGAGCTGGCCGCGCGCTACCTGGCCGCGATGGAGCAGCTGCGCAAGCTGGAGCCCGAGGTCGACCGCTCCAGCGCCGACCTGCGCCGCGAGGAGGCCGAGCTGGCCCGCCTGCGCGCCCTGACCGAGGCCGCCAACCGCGACCGCGACGCCGCGCGCAACGAGACGCCGCGGAATGCCTCGCCGCGCCCGACTGCCTTCGTGCGCGTCAGCCGCTTCCAGGAGGACAAGCGCAAGCCCGTGATCCTGGCGATCGCCGACGGCAAGGTCTCGCGCATCAAGGCGACGTCGTCGACGGACTCGATCTCGGCCCCCGCCACGGGCACGGCCATCCTGGACGCCGATACGGCGCGCGCGGCCGTGGCAGAGCTGCTGGGCGCGTATCCCTCGGCCACGCACCGCGTCGAGCTGCTGGTGTGGCAGGGATCCTTCCGCCAGGCCAAGCTCTTCGAGCAGGCGCTGCTGGAGGCCGGTTACGACTCGAACCCCATGCCGCTGGTGGCCGGCCAGGCGCTCACGCCAGGCGCCGGCGGCGTGCAGTAAGGTGCCCGCCATGCAGCGCCGTCGCCACACCATCCCCATGCTTGCGCTGGTGGCCGCCGCGTTGCTGGCCGGCTGCGGCAAGCCGATCGTGGTCCACGCCGTCGGAGAGGGCGACCGTGCGCCGCTGCAGGGCGTGCGCGTCTACCGGCACGTCTTCAGCTTCATCTTCGGGCTGTTCCCGGGCAAGAAGTTCGTGGAGACCGGCCCCGACGGCAGCACCGAGGTGATGGTGGGCTCCGCCAACACCAACCTGACCATGCTGCGCGCGGGGTACGAGCCCGTGATCTTCGGCGTGTTCGAGGAGCGCGCGGCCGCGATCGCGCCCGACAAGGGCGGCTACGACCACGTGGTGTGGTACAGCGACATCAAGTCGTCGCCCGAGAACGGCTACGAGGTCGCGTTCCGCCCGGTGGTGCGCACGCCGCTGCGGCTGGTCGTCACCGATCGCGACACGCAGAAGCCGATCGCCGGCGCCGAGGTGTTCGGCGCCACGTTCCTGTACCTGCCGCAGCCCGGCGTCGAGGCCGACTGGGGCTTCCCGCCGCTGCAGACGCCGAAGACCGACGCCGAGGGACGCGCCGCGCTGGACCAGGTCTCGGGGTTCCGCAACCGCGTGACCGTGCGCCTGAAGGGCTACCAGGACGGCGTGCTCTCGTTCGACGGCCGGGCGATCACGGGCCCGCGCGACGTGGCGATCGTGCTGCGGCCGCTGCGCGTGAAGCAGGTGGACTTCCTGGTCGTGGACGGGAAGTCGAAGCAGCCCGTCGCGGGCGCCGAGGTGCGCCTGGGCGAGTCACGCGATGGCTTGCCCGCGAACCCCAACGGCTGGACCAAGGCGGCGGACGCCAACGGCCGCACCGGCAAGATGCCCGTGCCGGACATGGAGCCGTTCCTGATCAGCGTGAAGGCGAAGGGCTACGCCGAGTGGCGCGGCGCGCCGGTGTGGCGCACGCTGGACGACGGCAGCACGCGGAAGCTGGAACTGGTGCGGGAGTGACGGACACCCGCGCGGGGCGGCCGCTCAGCCGCGGCCCAGCAGCCGCTCGGCGATCTGGATGCCGTTGAGCGCCGCGCCCTTGCGCACCTGGTCGCCCGAGACGAAGATCGAGAGGCCCATGCCGTCCGGCTGGCTGGAGTCCGCGCGGATCCGGCCGACCAGCACAGGGTCGCGGCCGGCGGCCTCGATCGGCTCGGGGAAGCGGTTGGCGGCGCGGTCGTCGACCAGCTGCAGGCCGGGCGCCGCGGCCAGCACCTGGCGGGCGCGTTCCTCGGAGAGTGGGCGGCGGAACGTCAGGTTGATCGATTCGCTGTGCGCGCGCAGCACCGGCACGCGCACGCAGGTGGCGCTGACCATGACGGAGGGGTCGCGCCAGATGCGGCGCGTCTCGTCGACCAGCTTGCGCTCCTCGTCGTTCTGGCCGTCCGGGCCGACCGTGCTGTTGTGGCTGAAGACGTTGAAGAGGTACTGCCGGCCGAAGATCGCGGTGGTGTAGGGCGTGCCGGCCGCGAACTCGCGCGCCTGCTGCTCCAGCTCGGCCATCGCGGCGGCGCCGGCGCCGCTGGCGGCCTGGTACGTGCTGACCACCATGCGCGCCACGCCGGCCTCGCGGTGCAGCGGCGTCACCGCCACCAGCGCGATGATCGTCGAGCAGTTGGGCACGGCGACGATGGTCGGCGCGCGCAGGGCGTCAAGCTCGTCGCCGTTCACCTCGGGGATCACCAGCGGGAAGCGCGGGTCCATGCGGAACGCGCTGCTCTTGTCCACGACCCACGCACCCGAGGCGGCCGCCTGCGGCGCCCATTCGCGGCTGACGCCGGCGCTGGCGCTGAAGAATGCGACGTCCGTGCCTTCGAAGCAGCCGGGGGCGAGCGGCTCGACCGTGACGCTGCGGCCCACTGCGCGCAGCACCTTGCCCGCGCTGCGCGGGCTGGCGAACACGCGGACCGACCGCGCCGGGAAGCGGCGCTGCTCGAGCAGCGAAAGCAGTTCCTCGCCGACCGCTCCGGTCGCGCCGACGACGGCGACCGCGGGGTCGTTCCTCAGCAAAGCCATGTCATTTCCTTCTGCGGGGCTCGGCTGCGACCAGGAAGAACCTGGCCACGCTCGCATCGAACTCCGAGCGGTCGTCCCGTTCGAAGGTGAACGAGCCTTCCATCGTGCCCCACGCCGTGGTGAGTGCGGCGTAGCTCTGGTACTCGAAGCGGCCGCCCGGCTCGAGCGTGGGCTGCTCGCCCACGACGCCCTCGCCGTCCACGCGCTGCTCGCCGCCGTCCGCGTCCACGATCGACCAGTGGCGGCGGCGCAGCGTGATGCGTGCGTCGCCGTCGTTGCTGATCACCACGTGGTACGCGAAGTGGTAGCGGTCCGCGCCGGGATCGCTGCCCTCGGGAAGGTACGAAGGCGACACCTGCACGCGCACGCCATGCGTGACGGTGTCGGAACCGAGTGAGCGTTGACCGGTCGCGGTCGCCATGCCCGGATGGTAGGCGAGCGGTGCAGCGCGCGGAAATGCCGGGTCAGCGGCCGGGGGTCAGCAGTGCCCGCAGCGCCGCGCCAGGATCGGGTTCGCGCATCAGGCTCTCGCCGACCAGGGCCGCGTGGATCCCGTGCTGGTGCAGGCGCATCAGGTCGGCGTGCGTCTTGATGCCGCTCTCGGCCACCATCACGCGGCGGGTGGGGGACTCCACCATGTCGGCGATCCGAAGCACGTGGCCCAGGTCGACGTGCATGGTGGCAAGGTCGCGGTTGTTGATGCCCAGGAGGCCGTATCCCGCGTGCGGGAAGCCCACGTGGTTGATCACCCGCCACAGGTTGTCCAGGCTGTGGACCTCCAGCAGCGTGGTCATCTGCAGCTCGGTGGCCAGGATCTGGAAGTCGATGATCTCGCTCTCGTGCAGGCACTCGGCGATCAGCAGGATCGCGTCGGCGCCGGCGGCCCGGGCCTCGTAGACCTGGTAGAGGTCGATCAGGAAGTCCTTGCGCAGGACCGGCAGGGGTACGGCGTCCCGGATGGCGTGGATGTACGCAAGGTCCCCGCCGAAGAACTCGGCGTCGGTCAGGCAGCTGATCGCGGCGGCGCCCGCTTCCCAGTAACTTCGGGCGATGGCCACCGGATCGAAGTCCTGCCGGATGATCCCCGCGGAGGGGCTCTTCCGCTTGACCTCCGCGATGATGCGCATGTCGCCGGGGTGCCGGTCGTCCACCACGTTGCGGAAGAAGTTGCGCGGACGGCCCAGTTCGGCGATGCGCTCCTTGAGCGCCTCGACGGGCACGCGGCGCTTGGCCTCGGCCACCTCGCGGCGCTTGTGCTCGACGATGTGCTTCAGGACGGGGACCATCGCGTTGCTGGGAGCGTGGCATTCTATGGCTGCCGGCGCAACGGCCTTCGCGCAGGAATCCGTGGGTGGTGCGGGTGCCGCGTCGACGGCGGACGCGGGGACGCCCGCCCCGTGGGCCGTGGTGGCGTGGACAGTGGCGGGCGTGCTGGCGCTTGGCGTGCTGTGGCGCGCGCGCTGGTTCGCGCTGCTGCCGCGCGTCGGGCCCGCGTGGCCGCTGCGCGCGGAGCCAAGCATGGCGGCGTTCGCGGCGGCGTTCCTGGCTTCGGCGGCGGGCGCGTGGGCGGCGTGGCGCGCGTTCGGGATCGTGGACGGCGGAACCGGTGCGGGGGCACTGCCGCGCCAGGCGGCGGGCGCGCTGGGCTCGCAGGCCGCGCAGCTGCTGGTGGTGGCGGTGATCTGGTTCCTGCCGGGCGTGCGCGCGCGCGGGGCATCGACGGTGGTGGCGCGCGGCGGCGTGCACCGCCACCCGTGCGGCGTGGGCGAGGCGCTCCTGATGGCGGCCGCCGTGGCGCTGCTTGCCTGGCCCGTGACGCAGGGCATCGGTGGTGCCATCTCGATGGTGCAGCGCTGGATGGGCGCGCCGCCACCGCAGGTGGGGCACGAGACGCTGCTGGCGATCCAGGCGTCGGGACCGGGCGACCCGTGGTGGTGGGCGGCGATCGCCGGCGCCGCGATCGGCGCGCCGGTGGTCGAGGAATTCCTGTGGCGCGGCTTCCTGCAGCAGGGGCTGAAGGCGACCGGCATCGGCGTGCGCCCGGCGGTCGCCGTGACGGCGTGCCTCTTCGCGCTGATCCACCTGCCTGCGCTGCCCGAGGGCGCGCGCGTCGGCGGGGTGGCCACGCTGGTGGTGTTGGGCGTGGCGTGGGGGCTGCTCTACGAGCGCACCGGCCGGATCGCGGCGCCGATCATGGCGCACGCGGCGTTCAACGTGGCGAACCTGCTGATCGCGTGACGGGCGTCACGCGTTGTGCCACGCGCGGCCGTCGCGGGCGAGCAGGGCGTCCGCCGCGGCGGGGCCCCAGCTGCCGGGGGCGTAGTTGCCGCGGATGCCCTCGCGCAGCACCGCGCTTGCGGGCCCCAGGAACGGCATCACGGCGGCCCACGCGTCCTCGGTCTCCTCGCGCGTCTTGAAGAGCGTCTGGTCGCCGCGCATGGCGTCCACCAGCAGCGGGCCGTAGGCCTCGATCGGTTCGGAGCCGAATTCGCGCTGGTAGTCCATCACCATCTCGACCGGCTTCAGCTGGAAGCCGGCCCCCGGCACCTTGCTGTTGAAGCGCAGGCTGAACGTCTCGCCGGGCGCGATCTCGATGATCATCCGGTCCGCCGCCAGCGGCGCGCGAGAAAGCCCGCGGAACAGGTTGGTCGCCGGCTGCTTGAACTGGACGACCACCTCGGTGCGCTTGGCCGCCATGCGCTTGCCGGTGCGCAGGTAGAACGGGGTGCCGCCCCAGCGCCAGTTGTCGAAGGTGATGCGCAGCGCCGCGTACGTCTCGGTGAGCGAACCGGGCGCGACGCCCTGCAGGTCGGCGTAGGCGGGCTCGGTGCTGCCCGCCGCCGTGCCGCCCGCGTACTGGCCCAGCGCCGCGAAGCGCGTCAGCTCGTCGGCGCGCGGCAGCTGGATCGACTCGATGATCTTCTTCTTCTCGGCGTTGATCTGCCCCGGCGTGTAGCTGGACGGCGGCTCCATCGCCACGAAGGCCAGCACCTGGAGCAGGTGGCTCTGCACCATGTCGCGGATCGCGCCGGTCTGGTCGTAGAACGCCGTGCGCGTGCCCACGCCCAGCGTCTCGGCCGCGGTGATCTGCACGTGGTCGACGTACTGGCTGTTCCAGAGCGGCTCGAAGATCGCGTTGGCGAACCGGAACGCCAGCAGGTTCTGCACGACCTCCTTGCCCAGGTAGTGGTCGATTCGGTAGATCGCGTCCTCCTCGAAGACGCGGCCCAGCGCGCGGTTCAGCGCGCGGGCGCTGCCCAGGTCGTGGCCGAACGGCTTCTCCACCACGATGCGCTGCCAGCTTCGCTTGGTGCGGTCGACGCTGCACCAGCGCTTGCCCTCGGTGACCAGGCCGGATGCGTCGATCTGCGCGATGATCGGCTCGTAGAGCTCTGGGCCCACCGAGAGGTAGAAGAGGACGTTCCCGCCGGTGCCCGCGGCGACATCGGCCGCGTGGATCGCCTGCGTGAGCGCGGGCCACGCTTCGGGCGCGGCAGCGTCGCCCGCGAAGTAGCTGATGCGCGCGGCCAGGTCCGACCACGCGTGCGCGTCGAAGCCCTCGTTTCCCGTCGCGCGGCGCGCGGACTCGGCCAGCTCGGCGCGGAAGTCGTCGTCGGACTTCGGCCGGCGGCTCACGCCGATGACGCGCGTGCGCGGGTCGATCTGACCCCGGACGTGCATCTCGTAGAGGGCGGGCACGAGCTTCCGGTGCGTCAGGTCGCCCGACGCTCCGAGGATGACGATGATGCAGGGATCGGCGGCCGGCACGGGGCGAAATGCTAGGGGAGCGGCCCGGCGCGTTGGTTCAGGCGGGGCAGCGGTTTGCGGCAGCGCGCGGCGCGTGGCGCACGAATCCGCGTGCCTTGCGTCAGGCCGCGCCCTTCGCCTCGCGCGGGTGGTACTTCTCGACGGTCCGGCGCAGGTGGCTGCGGTCGACGTGCGTGTAGATCTGCGTCGTGCCGATGTCCGAGTGCCCCAGCAGCTCCTGCACCACGCGCAGGTCGGCGCCGCCCGCCACCAGGTGCGTGGCGAACGAGTGGCGCAGCAGGTGCGGGTGCACGTCGCGCAGCCCGGCAAGCCCGGCATACTTCTTCACCAGCTGCCAGACGGCGACGCGCTCGATCGGCCGGCCGGTGTTCGAGAGCAGCACGCGGAACTGGTCGCGCCCGTCGCCGTGGCGCGCCAGGTGCGGGCGCAGCTCGGCCAGGTAGCGCTCAACCGCCGCGACCGCCGGCTGCCCGATCGGCACCAGGCGCTGCTTGTTGCCCTTGCCGGTGACCGTGACGACCGCGGCCGTCTTGCTGTACTCGTTCAGCTTGATGGCGCCCACCTCGCTGGCGCGCAGGCCGGCGGCGTACATCAGCTCCAGCATGGCGCGGTCGCGCAGCCACAGCGGGCCGTGGTCGGGGCAGGGCGTCTCGACCAGCTTCTTCAACTGGCCGGGCGTCATCGTGCCGGGCAGGCGCTTCCAGCGCGTGGGGCGCTCCAGCAGGCGCGCGGGGTCCTTCGGGATGCGGAAGTTGGCGTGCAGCCAGCGGAACATCACGCGCATCGTGGCCAGGTGGCGCACGATGCTGGCGGGGTCCTGGCCGCGCTCCTTCGAGAGCCAGCGCATGTGCCCTGCCAGGTGGTCGACGGTGACGTCGGCGGGGCACAGCACGCCGACGGATGCCAGGTATCCGCGCATCTGCTCCAGGTCGCGCGCGTAGGCCTCGAGCGTGGCGGGCGCCAGGCCGGCCTCGACGCGCGCGAACCCCAGGAAGCCGCGGATCGCGGTGTCCAGTTCAGGCGTTGCGGGGAGCTCGCGCGCTTCGGCCACGGACGGTCACCTGCTGTGGCTGGGCCGGTGCGCGGCGTTCGGCGAGTGCGCGGACGGAGTCCTCGCGGTTGATGCGATGGAAGAGCCGGCAGCCGTAGAAGCCGCCGATGCAGTAGCGGTACATCGCGTCCAGCTCGGCGACGCGGAAGCGCTCCTGGCAGCGGGGATCGTTCCGCTCCAGGTGCGGGCACGCGTGGCCCAGTGCAGGGTCGGGTGCTGGCTGCGGGTCAGGCATCGCGGGTGCACGGATGGTAGATCGGCAGGAAAATGCGCCCCGCTCCAATTACCGATTTTCGCGTGCTCACATCCGGTCCGGCGCGCTGATCCCCAGCAGGCCCAGGCCGTCCTTCATCACGTGCTTGGTGATCGCGCACAGGCGCAGGCGGCTGGCGCGCGTGGCGGCGTCCTCGCACTTGATCACGGGGCACTGCTGGTAGAAGCCGTTGAACGTCGTGGCCAGCGCATGCAGGTACGCGCAGAGGCGGCTGGGGTCCAGGTGATGCGCGACGTCGCGCACCATCTGCGGGTAGCGCAGGAGCGCCAGCGCCAGCTGCCGCTCGGCGGCCTCGGCCACCGTGATCGCGGGGCGCGGCGGCGCGTGCGCGGCGGCGTCGAGCGCCTTGCCCAGGATGCCCGCCAGTCGCGCGTGCGCGTACTGCAAGTACGGGCCCGTATCGCCCTCGAAGCTGACCATGCGGTCCAGGTCGAAGACGTAGTCCTTCGTGACGTCGCTGCCCAGGTCGGCGTACTTCACCGCCGCGATTCCCACCGCACGGCCGATCGCCGCGAGCTCGGCGTCCGACATGCCGGACGTCGGCGCGTCGGGGTTCGCGCTGCGCGCGCGCACCTCGCGCGTGCCGCGTTCGATGGCCTCGTCCAGCAGCGCCTTCAGCGTGAAGTTCTCGCCGCTGCGCGTCTTCAGCGGCTTCTTGTCCGCGCCCAGCACGCTGCCGAACGGCACGTGGATCAGCTCGGCCTCGGCGCCGTCCTGCAGCTTCGTCCAGCCGATCATGCGCACCGCGTCGAAGACGTCCTTGAAGTGGTCGCGCTGGCGTGCGTCGACCACGTAGATCACGCGGTCGCTGCCGAGGTCCTGCACGCGGAAGCGGCACGCGGCCAGGTCGGTGGTGGCGTACAGGAATCCGCCGTCGCGCTTGCGGATCAGCATCGGGCGCTCGCGGTCGGGGTAGCGCACCACGATCGCGCCGTCGTCCTCGGTGCCCAGGCCGGCCTTCACGAACGCCTCGACCGTGGGGCCAAGCTTCTCGCGGAAGAAGCTCTCGCCGCGGCTGTGGTCGGCGGTCAGGTGCACGCCCAGCGTGTCGGCGGTCTCGAAGACCTCGCGCATGGTGCAGTCGATGATCTTCTGCCACTCGGCCACCAGCTGCGCGTCGCCGGACTGCAGGCGCACCAGCGTGGCGCGCGCGTCCTCCTGCGCCATCGCGGCACCGGCGTTCTGCGCCTCCAGCTCGGCGATGCGGTGGGGGCCCGCGCCCAGCCCGCGCGCGGCCACCATGCCTGCCTGGTCGTCGCGGCCCTCGAGCTGCGCGGCGCGGTAGGCGCGGTTCAGGTCTTCCAGCGTGATGCGGTCCAGGTCGGCGCCCGCGCGGCGCAGCGCGGCCAGCGTCATCGCGATGGGCAGGCCCCAGTCGCCCAGGTGGTTCTCGCGCCACACCTTGCGGCCCAGGCGTTCATGGACGCGCGCCAGCGTGTCGCCGATGATCGTCGCGCGCAGGTGGCCGACGTGCATCTGCTTCGCGACGTTGACGCCGCACAGGTCGATGGTGACGGCGTGCGCGGCCTGCGCGGGCGCGATGCCCAGCGCCGGCGTGTCGAAGGCGTCCAGCGCCGCGGCCAACGCGTCGCCCGACAGGTGGATGTTGATGAAGCCCGGGCCCGCGACCTCGGCCTTCGACGCGATGCCGGCCAGGTCGGCCTTCGCCAGCACGTCGGCGGCCAGCTGCCGCGGGTTGGTGCCGCGCTGCTTGGCCAGCGCCATCGCGAAGTTCGCCTGGAAGTCGCCGAACTGCGGGTTGCCGCTGGGGCGGATCTGCGGGTCGCACTCGGCGGGCGCGGCGCCGGTCACCGCGGCGATCGCCGCGCGCAACGCGTGGTCCAGGCGCTGTGCGGGATCGGCGGACGTCGTCGCGGCGGCGTGCATTGCGCGAAGGATATCGAGATTGGGGACGGGCCCACCCGTCCCCTATTTCCTCATCACGAACGACTTCTCGCGGTACAGGCGTTCCATCAGGTCCGGCGTCCGTTCGCCGGCGGGCGCGTCCATCAGCGTGGCGGCCACGTGCAGCATCCGCACCAGCGAGTGGAAATCCTCGACGCTGACGAATTCGCGGCCGACCTTCGCGTCGGCGGTGCCGGCGGCCACGCCGTCGATGTCCACCATGTTGTGGTAGTTGCCCAGCGGCAGGCACAGGCACGTCGACCGGTACCCGTACGCGGCGAACGCCGTGGCCTCGCACGCGCCGCCCGGCATCAGCTTGCGCTGCCAGCGGAACGTGGGGTCCTGCTTCGTCACGAACCAGAACACCTCGGTCAGCCGGTTGGTGATCTCGGGCGTGAACACGCTGATCCGGTCGCCCACGCGCAGGATCGCGCCGGCGCCGATCGGCGAGTCGTGCGGGAAGCTGCGCGAATTCTCCAGGCACAGCAGCACCGCGTCCTTCGGCACCCAGCCGTTGCGCGCGGCGTGAATCGTGCCCAGGAAGCCCACTTCCTCGGCCACCGTGAGCAGCAGGCCGAAGTGCGCGCAGCCCGGCTCGTCCAGCAGTTCCTCGAACGCGCACAGCGCGGCGGCGCCCGCGGCCAGGTCGTCGCAGGCGTCGGTCAGGATGCAGCCGTCCTTGATCTCGGCGCGGGGGAACGCCCAGCGCGCGATGCAGCCCGCGGCCACCCACGACGGCGCCGCGCCCTTCACGCGCGCGGTCACGGTCTTGAACGGCGTCGCCTTGCCGTCCAGCGTCGCGATCACCGCCTCGGCGCGTGCCTCGCCGGGGCCGACCAGCTCCAGCGCGGCGCCCACGAAGTACGGGTCATTGACGCCGCCGCGGAATTCCAGGTGCAGCGTGCCGTCCGCGTCCACCTTCGTGACCACGAACGCCGGGTGGTCCAGGTGCGCCGTCGCAAGCAGCAGCGGCCGTGCGCCGTCGTGCCGGCGCTGCGTCACCAGGTAGTTCCCGACGTCGTCGCGCGCCACCTTCACGCGGTCCGCGAAGCGCGCCAGCCACGCGTCGATGAACGCCATCACGCGGTCCTCGTGACCCGCGGCGGTGGGGATCTGCGTGAGCGCCAGCAGCAGCGCCTCGCGGGCGCGGAGGCGGTCGGCGGTGGCGGGAGCGATCATGGACAGGGGGCCGTGTGCGTTCATGGGCGTGATCCGTGGCTCGGGGCGTGGGACACTCCATGCTATTGGCCGTGCCGCCCCGGCGATCAGCCCGGGCGCGCTCCTTCGCCTACCCTTCACCCCTCGCATGCCCCTCAGCCCGATCCCCGAGATCCTGGACGACCTCCGCGCCGGCAAGGTCATCGTGCTCGTCGACGACGAGGACCGCGAGAACGAGGGTGACTTCGTCGTCGCGGCGCAGTTCGTCACGCCCGAGACGGTGAACTTCCTCACGCGCGTCGGTGGCGGCTACCTGTGCGTGGCGCTGGACGGCGCCACGTGCGACCGCCTGGACCTGCACGCGCAGGTCGCTTCGAACACCAGCGTCCGCGGCACGCCGTTCACGGTCACGGTGGACGGCCACCCGCGCCACGGCGTGGGCACCGGCATCAGCGCCCGCGACCGCGCCAAGACGATCCAGATGCTGGTGGACCCCGCGATCCGCGCCGACGACTTCGTGCGCCCGGGCCACATCAACCCGCTGCGCGCGCGCGACGGTGGCGTGCTGGTGCGCACCGGCCAGACCGAGGGCAGCGTCGACCTCTGCCGCATGGCGGGCCTGCACCCCGCGGCCGCGATCATCGAGATCGTGAAGCCCGACGGCGAGATGGCGCGCGTCCCCGACCTGGAGCCGCTGTGCGCCGAGCACGGCATCCGCATGTGCAGCGTCGAGCAGATCATCCGGCACCGGCTGGCGCGCGAGGCGCTGGTGCGCCGCATCGAGCCGCTCGACGGCACCGAGATCGAGCTGCCCGAGGGCCGCTTCCGCCTGTTCGCGTGGGAGAGCCCGATCGACGCGATGCCGCACGTCGCGCTGACCGCGGGTGGCATCGGGACGCGCGACGCCAGCGGCCGCGCGAAGACGTGGGTCGAGCCCGTCCTGGTGCGCATGCAGCGGCGCGAGATCCTGTCCGACGTCTTCGGCGCGCGCTGGAACCCGACCGAACCCGCGGGCCAGGACACCGTCCGCGCCAGCCTGCGCGCGATCGCCCGTGCCGGCGAGGGCGCGCTGGTCTACCTGCGCACCGAGGGCACGGGTCTGGACCTCTCCAGCCGCCTGGCGCAGATCCGCCGCCCCGAGCGCGACGACGTCAACGCGCCCGACCTGACGCGCGTCGACGGCCTTGGCTCCGGCGGCCAACCGATGGATGCGCGCCTGTTCGGCGTCGGCGGGCAGATCCTGCGCGACCTGGGCCTGACCAAGCTGCGCATCCTGACGAACCACCCCAAGCCGATGCCCGGCCTGCACGGGTTCGGCCTGGACATCGTGGAAAGCGTGCCGATCCACGCATGACCCCGCCGCGTACCGGAGGCGTGACGAACGTGAAGCCGATCCTGGTTGCCGCCGCGCTTGCGTCCGTCGTACTGGCGGGTGCCGTGTGCGCCGCTGCGCCGCAGGCCGCGCCGACGGAGCCGGGCGCCGTGCCCGCGCCCGCCGTTCCCGCGCCCGCCGTTCCCGCGACGCCCGCGCCCGCGACCCCACGCTTCGAAACCGCCCCCGCGCTGTTGGACGCCGTCGAGCGCACCAGCGCCACGCTGCGCGACTTCCAGTCCGCCGTCACGCTGGAGACCACGGACGACGTCACCGGCGACACCGAGCGCCGCCTGGGCCAGGTGGTCTTCGTGCAGGACGAGGGCAAGCCCGCGACGCGCCGCTTCGCCGTCGTCTTCGAGCAGTTCATCGACGGCTCCGGCCGCATGGACGCGAAGCCCGTGCGCTACCTGTATGCCGACGGCTGGCTGACCGAGGCCGACTTCACGCAGCGCACGCTGATCCGCCGCCAGCTGGCGCGGCCCGGCGAGCAGTACGACCCGCTGAAGCCCGGCGAGGGCCCCGTGCCGCTTCCCATCGGCCAGCGCCGCGCCGACGTCGAGGCGCGCTTCGACGCGTCGCTCGCCGCCGAACCCACCGCGCCCGGGCTGCGCAAGCTGGCGCGACCGATCGCCGGCGTCCGCCTGAAGCCGAAGCCCGGCATGGCCGACCGCGATTTGGTGGAGGCGACCGTCTGGTACGACGCGAAGACCCTGGCGCCGATCGGCGTCGAGGCGAAGCGCACCAACGGCCGCACGACGGTGCTGCTGCGCACGCCGCAGGTGAACGCCGGCCTGGATGACGCGCACCGCGCGCTGCTTGCGCTTGCCGACGGCACCACCGCCGGCTGGCGCATCGACGAACGCCCGCTGGCACCGGTGCCGGCCGCGCCCGTTCCTGCGGCACCGGCGTCGGCACCCGCTTCGCCCGCCGCCCCCGCCACGCCCACGGAGCGCGCCCCGTGACCCCGCGCCGCGTCCGCACGCTGGCCGCGGCGCTTGCGCTTGCCTTCGCCGCGCTCGTGGCGCTGCCCGTGCCGCGCGCCGCCGCGCAGGCCGTGCCCGACACGCTGGAGCTCTCGCCCGCCGCGCGCATGGCGCTGCAGAGCGCCGCGCTCTCCGACGCCGAACGCGCCGCGCTGCGACTGCGCCACGGCACCTTCGACGACGGCGACCTGACCACGCCCGACGCGCGTGCCCGCGGCGCGCTGGCCACGTGGACGCTGGACGCACCCGCGCTGGCCGACGCCGCCGCGCCCGCCGCCCTGCGCGCGGAAGCGCTGGTGCGCGCGGGCCGCGCCGACGAGGCGCTTCCGCTGCTTGCCGTGCCCGACGGGTCGCGCGCGTTCCTGGTGCGCGCGATGGCGCTGGAGGACCTGGGCCGCGCCGCCGACGCCGCGAAGGCCGCGCTGCTCTGCAAGGAACGCGGCGAACGTGACGGCGCCACGCGCGACGAGCGCATGGACGCGGTCGAGGCCACCGCGCTGCTGGCGCGCGTCGAGGGCCGCCCCGCGCGCGACTGGCAGTCGATGCTGGACACGCTGGGCACGCTGCGCGACGCCGACCGCCTGGACCCGCGCCCCCGCGTCCTGGAGGGCCGGCTGCTGGTCGAGAAGGACCGCTACCAGGACGGCGTGTCCGCGCTGCGCGAGGCGCTCGCCCTGGACCTGCGCAACGGCGAGGCGCTCTGGCTGCTTGGCCAGGTGGCGCTGCGCACCTTCGACTTCGACGGCGCACGCCTGGCCGCGAAGCACCTGCGCGCGATCAACCCGCAGCACCCGCTGGCGCCACTCCTGGAGGGCGAATCCAACCTCCAGGCGCGCCTGCCCGACGAATCCGCGGCGGCGCTGGACGCGCTGCTGGCGCGCTTCCCCAAGCACCGCCTGGCGCTGGCCTTGCGCGCCGCGGCCGACGCGGTGCGCTTCGACAACGCGGGCGTCGCGCGCCGCCTGACCGAGCTGGACGACCTGATGCCCGGCTCGCCGCTGGGGCCCTACGAGGTGGGGCGCTTCCAGTCGAACATGCGGCAGTACGAGGCCGCCGCCGCGATCCTGGCCGAGGCCGCGCGCCGCGCGCCGGGCTGGAGCGCGCCGGTGGCGGAACTTGGCCTTCTGGAGATGCAGTCCGGCCGCGACGACGAGGCGCAGGCCGCACTGCGCAAGGCCGTCGAGCTGGACCCCTTCGACGACCGCGCGCGCTTCAGCCTGAAGCTGGTCGACATGCTTGCGGGCTGGAAGCGCTTCGAGGGCGACCGCTTCGTGGTGCGCTGCAAGCCGGGAGAGGATGAGGTGGTGGCACGTGCCATGCCCGCGGCGCTGGACGCGATGAGCAAGGACGTCTGCGCCTGGCTGGGCCATGTTCCGGCACGCAAGACCGTCATCGAGCTGCACCCCGACCACAAGAGCTTCGGCGTGCGCATCACCGGCATGCCGTGGATCCACACGATCGCCGCCAGCACCGGCCCGCTGATCGCGCTGGAGGCGCCCCGCGAGGGCGCACCGTCCAAGCACCTGGGCCGCTTCGACTGGCTGGAGGTGCTGCGCCACGAGTACGTGCACACCGTCACGCTGGAGCAGACGCGCAACCGCATCCCGCACTGGTTCACCGAGGCGCTGGCCACGTACCTGGAGACGAAGCCGCGCACCTTCGACGCGGCCCAGCTCCTGGCGGCGGCATTCGACGGCGGCACGCTCTTCGACCTGGAGTCGATCAACTGGGCCTTCATCCGCCCCAAGAAGAAGACCGACCGGTCGCAGGCCTACGCGCAGGGCGCGTGGATGGTGGAGTTCATCGAGCGCACCTGGGGCCGCGACGCGATCGTGAAGCTGCTGGCCGCGTACCGCGACGGCACGCCCGAGCGCGATGCGTTCCGCGCGATCCTGGGCGTCGATCGCGACGAGTTCATGAAGCGCTTCACCCCGTTCGCCGAGGGGCAGCTGCGCGAATGGGGCATGGTGGTCGACCCGCCGCTCGAGCAGCTGGTCTCCGAGGTGCGTGCCGCGAAGGGCGGCGGCGACGCGGGCCCCACCGAACTGGACGACGCGACCCTCGCTTCGCTGCTGGCCAAGCACCCCTCGCACCCGGACCTGCTGGAGCTTTCGCTGCGCCGCGCGCTGAAGGACGGCGCCGCGCCCGACGGCGCCGTGCGCGAACGCCTGGAGGCCTACGCCCGCGCGCGCCCCGTCGACCCGTGGCCGCACAAGCTGCTGGCAAAGGACGCGATCGACCGCGGCGACGCCGAGGCCGCGATCCGGCACCTGGAATACCTGGACGCCCGTACCGATAACGACCCATCCTTCGCCACCGAACTGGCGCGCCTTCAGCGCAAGGCGCACAATCTGCCCGGGGCCCGCACACACGCCGAACGCGCGGTGCGGATATCCCCGTATGACGCGACGCTGCGCGAGTTCGCGGCGGCGATCGCAGCCGAGTCCGGCGACCTGGCCGGCGCGCGCGTCCACGTGGAGGCGCTCGTCGTCCTGGAGCCCGACGTCGAGCGGCACAAGGCGCGCCTGGCGCGCATCGATGAGTTGATCCGCGCGAAGAAGCCATGAACCCGATCCGCACCGTCGCCCGACCGCTTGCCGCCCTCGCGGCGTACGCGGCCGCGGCGCTTGTGGTGCTTCCGGCGCATGCGCAGCTGGCGTTCGAGACCGTCGACACGCGCGAATGCTCGCCGCAGCATGGCCCGACGCGCATCCGGCTGTTCGACGTCGATGGCGACGGCCGCCGCGACGCGCTGGTGACCGGCCGCGACCGCGAGAAGCGGCTCGACTGGTTCCCCGGCCTGGCGGGCGGCGGCTTCGGCGACCGGCAGACGTTCCTGGTCGATGGCCAGACCGACGACGCGCTGGGTGCCGACGTGGACGGCGACGGCCGCGAGGACCTGGTGCTCCTGGTGCGCGGCTACACGGGGCGCGTCGGCGTGCTGCGCCGGCAGGCGGATGGCACGCTCGGCGCCGCGGAGTACGCGTCCTTCGACCGCGACCCGCGCGCCTTCTGCGCCGGCGACTTCGACGGCGACGGCCGCCCCGACCTGGCGGTGACCTTCTACGGCAGCGAGTCGATCGCGATCCTGCGCAACGACGGTGCCGGCCGCTTCGCCGCCGTGCAGCGCGTGCGGCTGGACGTGTGGGCGGGCGGCATCCCCGGCCCGCAGGAGATCGTCACCGGCGACATGGACGCCGACGGCCGCTCGGACCTGGTGGTCTCGATGCTGGGCACGCGGCGGATCAACCTGCTGCGCGCGCGGCCCGACGGCACCTTCGGCAACCCCGAGGCGTGGGCCGCGCCGGTGCTGGGCCCGACCGACAGCCCCGGCGTCACCACGATCGCGCTGGGCGACGTGGACGGCGACGGCGACCTGGACGTCGTCGCGCCGCTGCTCTCGACCGGCACCAGCCAGCCGCTCCTGGTGTTCCGCAACGACGGCCGCGGCGGCCTCGGCCAGCGCGTCGTGCGCGCCGGGTTCGGCACCGGCTACCACTGGGGCGTGATGCTTGCCGACCTGGACGGCGATGGCCGGCTGGACGCGGTGACGACGTCGGCGATCCCGGGCGGCGTCTACGCGTGGCGCAACACGACGGCGCCGGGCGGCGCGCCCACGTGGGCCAATCCGGTGAACATCGACAGCAGCGGGTTCTTCCGCGACACGGCGGTGGTCGACCTGGACGGCGACTGCGCGCCCGACCTGGCCGCGGTGGACATCGCGGGCAGCTCCTTCTGGCTGTTCCGCAACCTGCGCACCTGCGGGTCGTTCGCGCAGGGCGGGACAGGCGGGGCAGGCGAAGGCGGCGCCACGGGCGCGCCCCCTGCGCGGGTGCGCACGCGCGACACGCGCGACCGCGCCGCCGCGGACACGCCCGCGATCCCCGCCGGCACCGTGCCTCCCGGCGACGCCTGTGCCATCGCACTCTTGCTGGCCGGCTACGGGCCGGGGCCCTCGTCCGTGGCGTGGCAATCGCTGGACGGTTCGCCGGCGTGCGGCCCGGGCGGTCCCGGCGGGCGCTGCGACGAACCGCACCTGACCCCCGGATGCTTCACCACGCCGTGCTGCGAGGCGGTCTGCGCACTCAGCCCCACGTGCTGCGAGACGGCGTGGGACCAGGCCTGCGTCGACATCGCCGACGGCGAGTGCAACGGCCTGGTCTGCCCGTCGTACGGCTCGTGCACCGAGGTCCACAGGGATCCGGGCTGCGAGGATCCCGCGTGCTGCGAGCGCATCTCCCGGCTTGATGGCTACTGCGACGGCGCGACATGGGATGCCCCGTGCGTCGCGCGCGCGGTCGCCCTGTGCGGCGTGCCGCCGTGCGCCATCGTCCCGCCCGCCGGCGCCGCTGACGAAGGCGAGATCTGCTACCGCCGCCTGAACGACGGCCCGACGCGCGACGGTGCGTCCATGCCGATCGCGTGCGGTCAGGTGGTGCTCGGCACCTGCACCACCGGAGCGCCGCGCGACACCGACTGGTACGCGCTGGGCGGCGCCGGCCCACGCCGGATCCAATTCAGCGTGAACAGCGAGTTCCCCAGCGAGATCCACCTGGTGCGCGGCGCGTTCGACGGGCCGCTCGAGACGGTCGCGACCGTCTTCGGCGGTGGCTGCGCGCAGGCCACGATCGACCGCTGCATCGACGGCGGCCCGTGGTACGCGGTGGTGACGCTGGGCATGCCTGCCGGCGCCACGCGCAGCGGCCAGCCGTGCACCGAGATCGACCCGGACTTCCCGCCCGGGCCCGACGATCCGCCGATCGTGCCGGGCTTCGACGGCATCCGCTACGCGGCCACGCTTGCGTGCCTTGCATGCGGCCCCACCGGCGACCTGAACGGGGACGGCGTCGTCAACGGCGCGGACCTGGGCATCCTGCTGGGCAGTTTCGGCGCGACCTCCGGCCCCGGTGACCTGAACGGCGACGGGGTGGTCAACGGGGCGGACCTGGGCATCCTGCTGGCCGGCTGGTCCGGCTGAGCGGGACCGAACCCGTCTCCTGCCGCTTGCAGAGGGGATCGGCCGCCCAAAGCCGCGTGTTCCCGGGCATTTCCTAGCACCCGCCCGTGCCCGTGCTAATTTCCTCCCAATGCGCCTCAACGCCACCCTCGCCATCGCCGCCCTCGGCGCCACGGTCATCGCCTCCTCCGCGGACGCGGCGTCGCGCCGATGGCAGTGCTCGATCGCGCCCGACAGCACCTACACGCAGACCACGGCGATCCAGTTGCCGCTGGCCGGCACGTGGATCGGCAACTACGACGCGACGACCAACCCGACGGGCACCACCACCATCCCGGGCTTCTTCGGCGGGTCGGGGAACAACCCGATCCCGTTCTCGATGGTCGTGAAGCCGACGGTCGGCATCCAGAACGCCCACCCCGCGGGCGACATGGAGGTCGCGTTCGACCCCGCGACCGGCGCGTTCTCGATCACCGGGTTCGCCATCGACGTCCTGGACGGCCAGACGGGCGGCGTCACGACGAACATCACGCTGACCTATTCGACGTTCCGCACGACGAACCCGTCCTCGCTGTTCCCGGGCGTCAGCAACGTCAACGTCCCGCTCGACAACGGATCGCTCACGACGGCCACCGCGGTCCAGACGGGCCCGTCGTCCGGCGTGGCCACGCCCAACGCCGACGCCACGTGGACCTTCGCAGCCAGCGTGCCGGTGAACATCCTGGTCGAGGGGTCCGCGTTCGGCCAGCCGTTCGGCGGCACGCCGTCGCCCGGCTTCATGGCACTTGCCGGCACCCTTGCGTTCGTCGACGGCGCGCTGGTCGTCACCGCCCAGGTCTCGCAGCAGGACAGCCAGCCCGTGCCGGCGCCGCCCGCGCTGGTCAACCAGCCGTTCGACCTGCCGACCGTGCTCCCGGCGGGCGGCATCGCGCGCTTGCTGATCAACGGCACCTTCTCCGAAGGCACCATCGTCACCACCGTCAGCGCGAACCTCCGTGCGCCCGGCGTGCCCGTCCCGATCCTGGGCGACCTGAACGGCGATGGCATCGTCAACGGGCTGGACCTGGGCCTCATGCTCTCCGCATGGGGCGCGTCCGGCGGCCCGGTCGACCTGAACAACGATGGCATCGTGAACGGCCTGGACCTGGGGATCCTGCTCTCCAACTGGAGCGCCTGACCGCCCGGGCGGCCGGTCACCAGGGCAGCGCCGAAAGGTCGGCGTTCCCGCCGCACAGCACCACGACCGTCCGGCCGCGCGCCTCGTCCCCCGCGGCGCGGTCGCGCATCGCGGCGGTCAGCACCGCCGCCACGCCCACTCCCGCGCTCGGCTCGACCACCAGCTTGGCTTCGTCGAAGACGCGCCGCATCGCGGCCGCGATCTCGGCCTCGTCCACGGTGACGATCTCGTCCACCACGTCGCGCACCACCGGGAACGTCAGCGCGCCCAGCGGCGCACGCAGCCCGTCGGCGATGGTCACCGGCGGCCGCTGCGCCGCGCGCGTGCCGGTGCGCTTCGACTCCGCCGCGTCGTCGGCCAGCGCGGGCTCGGCGCCCACGATGCGCACGTCCGGGCGCAGCGCCTTCGCGGCGATCGCGATGCCCGAGATCATGCCGCCACCGCCCACCGGCACCACGATCGTCGCGGCGTCGGGCGCGTCGGCCAGGATCTCCAGCGCGATCGTCCCCTGGCCCGCGATGGTCCACGCGTGGTCGTAGGGCGGCACCACGGTCGCGCCCGTCCGTGCGCGGATCGACTCGCACAGCGCCTCGCGCTCCGCGGCGGTGTTGCCGCTGGTCTCGACGATGCCGCCCGCGGCCTCGACCGCGGCGCGCTTCACGGGCGAAGCGTTCGCCGGCATCACGACGTACGCCGGGATCCCGCGCGCGCCGGCCGCGGCCACCAGCGCCAGCGCGTGGTTGCCGCTGCTGTGCGTCACCACGCCGCGCGGCGCGTCGGCCGCCGCAAGCCGCTGCACCGCGTTGGTGGCGCCGCGGATCTTGAAGCTCCCCGTCAGCTGCAGGTTCTCGCACTTGAAGCAGAGCGACGGGCGCCGCGCATCGCGCGCGATCGCGCCCGCAGGCAGCAGCGGCGTGCCCCGCACGAACGGCGCGATCCGCGCCGCCGCGGCCTGCACGTCGGCCAGCGTGACGGGCAGCGTGGTGGGCACGTCAGGCACTCCCGGACGCCAGGCGGTCGCGCCCCCACAGCACCCACGACGAGTCGGGGAACGGCCGACCCATGCTGCGGCACATGAACGAGAGCTGCGCGTTGTGGTAGAGCGCGTGCGTCGGCACCTGCATCAGCACGTCGCGCACCACCTGCCGGAACACCTTGCCGTCGCGGTGGCGTTCCATGACGCGGGCGGTCTCGGCGGCGGTCAGCGCGGCCAGGTAGCGGTCCCAGCGGGCGCGCACCTCGGCCCAATCGGCGTCCAGGCGCGCGAAGTCGGGGATCTCGTCACGGGTGGGCATGGGGCGCACCTCGGTGCCCTCCAGCGCGGCGATCCAGATGCGCTCGGCGCCGTGCATGTGCAGCAGGGTGTTCCACACGCTCCCCAGCCCGATCGGGAAGGTGCGGTGCAGCTCCTCCTCGGGCAGCGCGCGGCAGGCATCCACGCTGCGGTGCGTCAACCAGCGGAGCCACGCGTGCGCGTCACGAATCGTCCGGTCTTCCATGCGCGCCACGATAGCCGCGGCGGGCGCGTCAGCGTGCTGCGGCCTGGGTCGGCGCCTCGACGCCCACCGTGCCCCATTCGAAGGTCTGGCGGTACAGCTTGCGGTGCACCATCAGCCGGATGTCGCGCACGCCCCGGATCGCCAGCAGCTTGGCGCGCAGCGAGTCGAAGTGCATGCCATCCCGGACGTAGAACTCGCATCCCACGGGGAAGGTCCCGGACATGATCGTCAGGAAGTCAAGCTCGGGGAAGGCCCGCAGCTCCTGGACGACCTCCCGCGTGGGCCGATCCAGCTGGAGCTGCGCCAGGCCGCTCAGGTGCAGTCCGATGCGCGTGGGGTCCGGCAGCGTCATGATGCGGACGACGCCGTCGGCGACCAGCCGGCGGAAGCGATCCGCCGCGCTGGTCGCGCTGATGCCGGTGTTGGTCGCGATGTCCGTGAAGCTCATGCGGCCGTCCGCCTGGAGCTGCCGGATGATCAGGCGGTCGGTGTGGTCCAGGTCGCGCTGGGTCGCAGGCGGACCACACCGAC
>JBIKJV010000131.1:0-7717 GCA_044360755.1 Phycisphaerales bacterium | reverse complement strand
GGCCCCCGCGCGCTGGGGGGGTGGGCTCGGTCGAGCAAGGAAACGGTGAAGCCGGGGTGATACTCGTGGGGCGTTGCCCGTGGGTTCTCTACAGAGGCTCTGTTCGTCCGAGTTGTGGCCGCGGCTCCAATTCCGCGGAAGTTTGCACCGTTTGTTTCAGGACCGCGCAGGCGCGGGTTCGCGACCGATGCATCCGCTGGCTACACTTGGCCCGTTCGCTCGGGGCGCGGCAATTCCGCCGCTGAGAAGCACCCGTGGAACCTGATCCGGTTTGCACCGGCGTAGGGAAGCGGACAGCGTGCAGGCAGGGCCCCTTGGCGGGCCAACGCGCTGCCCAAGCCCCGTTGCGCCGATCCGAGGCCGGATCCTTGCTTTCGAGAGGCTTTGCACGCAATGGAACACGTGAATATCGGACATTCCTTCCGCCTCCCGATGCAGGGGGCGTTCAACCCGTCGTCGGGTGCCGAAGGCACCACGCCCGGCAGTTTCGCCCGGCGCGCCGATGTCGGCGGTCCATTTGCGTTCAGTTCCCCCGACACGCCCGGAATGCCGGTGCCGAGCACCAAGACCGCGTGGGACTTCCTGCCCGAGGGCTGGCGTGTCGAAGCCGCGCCGTCGCACGCCGACGGTTGCGCGGGCCACAACCAGTCCCGCGTGGGAACGTGGATCCGCGCCGTGGCACCTGCCGGCTTCCAGCCGATCACGCAGCTCGAGTGGGCGCGCCTGGGCATGATCACGCCGGCCATGCGGACCGTCGCCGAGCGCGAGCCGCACCTCACCGCCGAGCAGGTGCGCGACGAGGTCGCCGCCGGCCGCTTGGTGATCCCCGCGAACACGGTGCACCTGGGCTACAAGCTGCAGCCGATGGCGATCGGCCGCGCGTCCAAGACCAAGATCAACGCGAACATGGGCGCCTCGCCGGTCTCGAGCGGCACGCACGAGGAGGTCGAGAAGCTGAAGTGGGCCGAAAAGTGGGGCGCCGACACGGTGATGGACCTCTCCACCGGCGGCAACCTGGACGAATGCCGCGACGCGATCATCCGCAACAGCACGGTGCCCATCGGCACGGTGCCGATCTACTCGATGATCATCGGCCGCAAGATCGAGGACCTGGACGAGCGCATGATCCTGGAGACGCTGGAGCACCAGGCGCGCCAGGGCGTCGACTACTTCACGATCCACGCGGGCGTGCTGCGCGAGCACCTGCCGTTCATCCGGAAGCGCCTGATCGGCATCGTGAGCCGCGGCGGCAGCCTGCTGGCCAAGTGGATGCTGGTGCACAACAAGCAGAACCCGATGTACGAGGGCTGGGAGCGCATCTGCGACGTCATGCGCCGCTGGGACGTGACGTTCTCGATCGGCGACGGCCTGCGCCCGGGCGGCCTGGCCGACGCCACCGACCAGGCGCAGCTGGCCGAGCTGGCCACGCTGGGCGAGCTGACCGAGCGCGCCTGGCGCAAGGGCGTGCAGGTGATGATCGAGGGCCCCGGCCACGTGCCGTTCGACCAGATCGAGTTCAACATGAAGCTGCAGCGCGCGCTGTGCCACGGCGCGCCCTTCTACGTGTTGGGCCCGCTGGTGACCGACATCTTCCCCGGCTACGACCACATCACGTCATGCATCGGCGCCACCGCCGCCGCGTACCACGGTGCCAGCATGCTGTGCTACGTCACGCCGAAGGAGCACCTGGGCCTGCCGAAGAAGGACGACGTCAAGCAGGGCTGCATCGCGTACAAGATCGCCGCGCACGCGGCCGACGTGGCGCTGGGCATCCCCGGCACGCGCGATCGCGACGACGAGCTGACCAAGGCCCGCGCCGCGCTGAACTGGGAGCGGCACTTCGAGCTGAGCTTCGACCCCGACACGGCCCGCGCGTACCACGACGAGGACCTGGACGTCGACACCGACTTCTGCGCGATGTGCGGGCACGACTGGTGCAGCGTGCGCATCAGCAAGGAGATCCAGGAGTTCGCCAGCGGCAAGGCCGAGGGCTTCGAGCGCGGCAAGCCCGTGCGCAGTGCGGCGCTCACCGCCGAGCAGCAGGAGATCCTGGCCAAGCGCGGCGTGCTGAGCCCCGACGAGATCCACCGCCTGGCGTCCAAGACGCGCAAGGCCGTGGGCGCCGAGGAAGGCAAGGCCAGCTGCCACAGCGACTACGTGGACCCGGACACGGCCCGCACCGTGCAGGGCGACCGCCTGGTGCAGCTGAACACCGCGCCGGCCCACAACCTGCCGAGCCACGACCCGGTGATCTGACGGTGGGCCGGCCGACGCCCCGCGCTACGCTGCAGCCGTGCAGCCCGACGCGCCGCCACCTGCCGGCACGACGCCGCGATTCCTCGAGGCGCCGCCGATGCTCTACCAGGAGCTGTACGTCTGGACCGTGTTCCTGGCGGCGATGGACGTGATGCTGACGTGGCTGATCCTCTCGCGCTCCGGCGACGAGGTGAACCCGCTGGCGCGGCTGGTGATCGGCGAGTGGGGCATGGCCGGCGCCAGCGCGTTCAAGTTCGCGCTGGTGCTCTTCGCGATCGTCGCCTGCGAACTGGTGGGGCGGCGGCGGCATGCCACCGGCCGCCGGCTGGCGCTGGCGTGCGTACTGATCAACGCGACGCCGGTCACGTGGTCGCTGGTGCTGCTGGCCACCCACTGGGGCCACCTGCAGCAGCAGGGCGTGCAACTGCAGTAGGCGGGCGCGAACCGGCGCGGGCGATGGCCTCGATGCGCGTCGCGACGTCGAACGCCGCGCGCGGACGGCCCAGCGATGCCGCGGCCGCGCGCATGGCGCGCAGCCGATCGGGCGAAGCAAGGATCGCGGCCACCGCGGTCCCGACGTCGCCGGGACGGGGCACGCGCACGGCCGCGCCGGCCGCGACCAGCGCCTGCGCGTTGCGTTCCTCCTGGCCGGGGATCGGGCGCATCAGCACCATCGGCAGTCCGAGCGCACGCGCCTCGGACGTGGTCAGCCCTCCGGGCTTGCCGACCATCAGGTCCGACTCGGCCATCAGGTCGTGCATGCGGCCGGTCAGCCCGATCACGCGCAGCGAGGGCCGGCCCGGCACGGCGCGGCGGCCTTCCGCCAGCGCGGTCAGCGCCTGCTGCAGCGCGGCGTTCTTGCCGCAGACCACCGTGACGTCGGCATCGGCCTGCATCGCCAGCAGCGAAGCGACCGCGCGGTCCATGCCGCCCAGGCCGTAGCCGCCGCCGCAGACCAGCACCTTCGGGCGCCCGTCGGGCGCGCAGGTGGGCTGCACCATGCAGAAGCGCGGATCGATCGGGATGCCGGTGGTGTGCACGGTCTCGGGGCGCAGGCCGGCTGCGATCGCCGACTCGCGTGCGGCGGGCGACGCGACGCAGGTGGCGTCCGAGCCCGGGTGGATCCACGCCGCGTGCGGGTGCTCGTCGGTGACCACGGTCACCAGGGGCGCGCGCAGATCGCCGCGCAGGCGCATGCGGCCCAGCACGGCGGTGGTCAGGAAGTGCGTCGAGAGCACCACGTCGGCACCGTGCAGCTCGGGCCGGGCGCGGAAGCGGCGCGTCACCGCGTCCTCGACGCGGTCGAAGATGCCGGCCAGCATGCGGCGGTCGCGCGCGGGCACGTCGGCCGCGTCGTACATCGCGCCCACCAGCCACGGCGCGTGGCGCACCGCGCGCAGGTAGCCGTCGTGGTAGAGCAGGCGGAACCACGCGGGCGCGTCGTCCAGCACCTCCAGCATGGGCGCCTCGACGGGCCTGCCGCGCGCGCCGAGCGACTCGGCCACCGCCAGCGCGGCGCGCTTGTGGCCGCAGCCGACTGATGCGGCCACCAGGACCACGCGGAGCGGGCGGCGATCCCTTCCCTGCGCGCCGTCATGCATGGGCCGGGACCTCCGGGAGCTCGAGCGCCTCCTGCGGCTCGGACGGGTCGGGCTGCCAGCCGGCTGCCTTCAGCAGCGCGGCGACGTCGACGATCTCGAGCGTTCCGTCCGCGTGCTCGACCAGCGCGCTGGCGCGCTCGATCCAGTCGCCGCAGTTGGCGTAGGTGGTGCCCGTGGCCGCGTGGTGCGAGATGCGCGGCTCGTGGATGTGGCCGCAGATCACGCCGTCGAGTCCGCGCCGCCGCGCTTCGGCGGCCAGCGCGTCCTCGAACCGCGAGATGAACGTGCACGCGCCCTTGACGCGCTTCTTGATGGTGGCGCTGAAGCTCCAGCGCGGCAGGCCGACCAGCCCGCGCGCGCCATCGACCAGCCGGTTCAGGCCGACCAGGCGGTCGTACGCCCAGGTGCCGATGAGCGAGAGCAGGCGCGAGTTCTGCACGACCAGGTCGTACTCGTCGCCGTGCGTCACCAGGAACTGGCGCCCGTCGGCGGTGGCATGGACGGCCTGCCGCGCCACGCGGATGCCGGCCAGCTCGATGCCCGCGTACGGGCGGAGCGATTCGTCGTGGTTGCCTGGCACGTAGATGACCGTCGCGCCGCGCTTCGCGTGCTTCAGGATCCTCCGCACCACCTGGTTGTGCGTGGCCGGCCAGCTCCACCGCTGCCGCAGCGCCCACATGTCGACGATGTCGCCGACCAGGTAGAGCCGCTCGCACTGCAGGCGCTTCAGGAACGCCGCGAACTCCTCGGCGCGCGCGCCGCGGAAGCCCAGGTGCACGTCGCTGACGAAGACGGTCCGGTAGTGGAACACGGTCGATGCCCTCCGGGGCCGCTGGCCGGGCCCCTTGGCAGGCAGCGCATCCATGCGACGCCTGCACGGATGATGCGCGGGCGTGCCGCAGCAACGCGCGTGCGCGCGGGGTTCCAGGGCGGTGAGCGAATCAAACCCTCACCGAACCTTCATGGAGCGGTCTGCCGGGCGGCCGGGAACGAAGCGTGCCCGCGTGACCGCGCGGGCGTTCACCGCGCGGCCATCGCGCGCTCGACCTCGTCCGCGGTGCGCGGGATGCCGGGCGTCAGGATGCGCGGGCCGCTCGGGGTGACCTCGACGTCGTCCTCGATGCGGATGCCGATGCGCTCGGCCGCGATGTAGATGCCTGGCTCGACGGTGACCACGGCGCCCGCCTCGAGCGGCGCGTCCGGGGAGGCGTCGTGCGTGTCCAGGCCCAGGTGGTGGCCCAGACCGTGGATCAGGTAGTCGCCGTAGCCCGCGTCCGCGATCACCTTGCGGCCCGCGGCGTCCATGTCGGCCAGCGTGGCGCCCGGGCGCAGGGCGGCGATCGCCGCGGCCTGCGAGGCCAGCACGATGTCGTACAGCTCGCGCTGGCGCGTGCTGAACTTCCCGCCAACGGGCAGCGTCCGCGTGACGTCGGCCGAGTAGCCGTTGAACTTGGCGCCGCTGTCCAGCACCACCAGCTCGCCCTCGCGCAGCGGCTGGTCGTTGGCGTGGTAGTGCAGCACGGTGGCGTTCAGGCCGCCGCCCGCGATCGTGCGGAATGCCAGCTCGCGCGCGCCGCCGGTGCGGTACGCGTGCTCGACGCACTCCTGCAGGTCGAACTCGTTCATCCCGGCCTTCAGGTGGCGCATGGCCGCCGCGAAGCCCAGCGCCGTGATGCGCCCGGCCTCGGCGATGCACGCGACCTCGGCCGCGCTCTTGGCGGCGCGCATGCGCGGGAGCAGCTCGGAGCGGTCGGTGATGACGGTGCCGGGCACGCGCTCGGCCTGGCGGCGCAGGATCTCCAGGTCGCCGCTGACGGGCGCGCTGTAGGCCGAGAGCGGCATCAGGCACGCCAGGCTGCGCGAGCGCTTGGTGGCCTCCAGGAGCAGGCGCGGCAGCATGCCGGTGCGCAGCACGGTGTCCACGCCGGTGCGCTTGCGCAGCGCGCTGCCGATCTCGTCGCGCAGGCCGTCCCACTTCTCGACCTCGGGGTTCAGCGGGCGCAGCAGCAGGGTGGCGCGCTTGGACGGAACCGGGTTGCGCGGGTCCAGCAGCAGCATCGCCCCCGGCTCGTCGACGACGCCGGTCAGGTACGAGAAGTGCGCGTGCGGGTGCCAGGGGTGGTGCAGCGAGGGATCGGCCTCGCCCGCCAGCACCAGGCCGACGCTGCCCTCGAGGGCCGCCAGGAGGCGCTCGCGGCGGGCGCGGTACTCGTCGTGCGTGATGGTCGGGGCGGCGGCGGGCGTCGTCATGCGCCCATCGTATGCGCGTCCGTGCCCGTGCCGGCCGCTCCGCCGCCCGGTGGCGTTCCTTCGCCGCCCGGTCCGGCCTCGACGCCCCACATGCGCTCGCGGATGGTCTCCAGCAGCGCGTAGAAGACGGGCACGATCACCAGCGTCAGGAACGTCGCCACGCTCAGGCCCACGAAGACCGTCACGCCGATCGACCGCCGTGCGTTGGCGCCGGCGCCGCTGGCCACGACCAGCGGCACCACGCCCAGCACGAAGCTGAACGCGGTCATCAGGATGGGCCGCAGGCGCAGGCGCGCCGAGTCCATCGCGGCCTTCAGCGGCGGCTTGCCTTCCTCGCTGCCCTGCTTGGCGAACTCGACGATCAGGATGGCGTTCTTCGCCGCCAGGCCGATCAGCATCACCAGGCCGATCTGCGCGTACACGTCCAGCGGCATGCCCATCGCGTTCAGGCCGGCCAGCGCGCCCAGCGCGGCGAAGGGCACGCAGATCACCACCAGGATCGGCAGCGTCCAGCTCTCGTACTGCGCGGCCAGGAACAGGAACACCGCCACGATCGCCAGCGTGAAGACGATCGGCGCGGCGTTCGCCGACTTCAGCTCCTGGTAGACGATGCCCGTCCAGTCGTAGCTGGTGCCTGCCGGCAGGACGCGGTCGCAGATCTCCTCCATCGCGGCCACCGCCTGGCCCGAGCTGACGCCCGGCGCGCCGGCGCCGTTGATGGCGATGGTGTCGGTGACGTTGTAGTGCGTGATGTTGTCCGGGCCGACGGTGGTGCGCACCGTGCTGAACGCGTCGAAGGGAACCTGGCCGCCGCGGTTGTTCATCACGTACAGCCGGCCGATGTCCTCGGGCCTCATGCGCGAGCGCGCGTCGGCCTGCACGTACACCTGGTAGACCTGGTTGAAGCGGTTGAACTGGTTGACGTACGCGCTGCCGAAGTTCAGCTGCAGCGCGGCGAATGCGTCGGCCACGGTCACGCCCAGCGACTGCAGCTTGACGCGATCGACCTCCAGCCACAGCTGCGGCACCGAGCGCTGGAAGAAGGTGCTCACGCCCATCACCTTGTCCGGGTGCAGCGCGGCCTCCTGGATCACGCGTTCCACCGCCTTGGCCAGCGCATCGACGCCCAGGCCGGCGCGGTCGTTCACCTGCAGCTGGAAGCCGCCGACGTTTCCCAGGCCGGGGATGGCCGGCGGATTGAACGCGAAGCAGTTCGCGCCCGCGATCGTCCACAGCATGGGCTGCAGGCGCTGCACGATGGCCGTCGTGGTGTGGTCCTTGCCCGGGCGCGCCTTCCACTCCTTGAGCACGGGGATCAGCACGCCCGCGTTCGACTGCGGCGCGTTCGCCAGGAAGTTCAGGCCGTTGATCTCGATGATGGTCTCGACCTCGGGCTGCGCCTGCAGGATGGCGCGGGCCTCGGAGGCCACCGTGTCGGTGCGCTCCAGCGTGGCGCCCGCGGGCAGCTGGTACGCCACGAAGAAGTAGCCGTTGTCCTCGTCGGGGATGAACGCCGTGGGCGTGCTGACCAGGAGCAGCATGCCCGCGGCGATCGCGGCGGCGAAGATGCCCAGCGCCACCCACCAGCGGCGGACCAGCCAGCCGACCAT
>JBIKJV010000180.1:0-4889 GCA_044360755.1 Phycisphaerales bacterium | reverse complement strand
CTGGCTGTGGCGGACGTGGATCGGGACGCCGAACTTCTCGCCGAACAGCACGGCACGCGGGTGCATGACCGCCGCGCCAAGCGCGGCCAGCTCCAGCATCTCCTCGTAGCTGATCTGCCGCAGCTTGGCGGCGGACGGCACCACGCGCGGATCCGCCGTGTAGACGCCGTCCACGTCAGTGAAGATCTCGCACGCACCGCCGGAGGCGGCCACGTCCAGCGCGGACGCGAGCGCAACCGCCGTGGTGTCGCTGCCGCCGCGCCCGAGGGTCGTGATCGCGCCGTCCGGACCGACGCCCTGGAAACCGCAGACCACCGGGATCGCGCCAGCACGCAGCGCCTTGTCCAGCGCGGCGCGGTCGATGTGCGTGATCCGGGCCTTGCGATGCGCGCCGTCGGTCTCCATGCCGGCCTGCCAGCCGGTCATGCTCACCGCGTCGCAGCCCAGCGAATGCAGCGCCATCGCCATGAGCGCCACGGACACCTGCTCGCCGGTGGCCATCAGCATGTCCATCTCCCGCGGACTGGGCGTCGCGCTGATCCTGCCCGCCAGGTCGATGAGCTCATCCGTCGTGTGGCCCATGGCGCTGACGACCACGACGACGTCGTTCCCCGCACGACGCGCGTCGACCACGCGTTGGGCACAGCGCATGATCCGCGCGGGGTCGGACACGCTGGTGCCGCCGAACTTCTGGACGATGGTTGGCATCCTGCCGTCGATCTCCTTGGCGCCGCGCGGGCGCAGGCCGCGAGTCTAGCGCGCGCCGCCGTGCGCCGGTCTGCGCGTGGCAGCGCGCAGCCACCAGTCCACCAGCCCGGCTCGGGCGCCGGCCGGCACGCCATAGGCATCGCACATCGCCGTGGCGAATCGGGTGGCCGCGTCAGCAGACTCCGGGGCTCGCTGCCACGCACGGAGCGCCGTTGCGCCTCGGGCCCACGCGGGGGCATCGCCCGGTGCCGGCAGCTCCATCAGCTGGCGCGCAGAGACCCGCAGCGCACCCGGCGAGAGCGCGGCGCCGCCGTGACGCTGCCAGGCGAGCGCGGCCGTCGAGGGTGCCAGCAGCGCCGCGCCCACGCGCCACAGTGCGGTTGCCCGCCGCGGCATGACCGTGATCACGGGCGTCGAAGGGAGGAATCTGCCCGCGGTGTCGACGACGGCCTCGATCGCACGGGTCTGCGTGGCCACCAGGATCTTGCGGCCGCGGCGGGCCTCCAGCCATGGACCGAGGATCGCGTCTCCCGCCAAGTCGGCGGCACGCACGACCGGGGCGTCATAGGCACGCCCATGCAGCCGAACCGGGACGCGGCCCCAGGCACATGTCGCGGCATCGATGGCACCGACGGTGACCAGCGCATGTTCGTCGCTGTGCAGCCCGGCGCCGGCCGCCTCGCGGACACGGCCACGCAACCCGTAGTAGTGCTGCCGGAAGTCCGCCGTCGCGCGCGCGTGGTCGCCGATCGTGCCGTGCGCCCGGGCTGCTCCGGCATCCGGCACGCCGCGGACCGCGGCAAGCGCGGCAGACCACGCGCTGCCACGGATCGTTGGCACCCGGATCGCCCTTCCGTCCGGCGTCGATGCCTGCACGGCGCCCGGCCGACGCCCGCGCCGCAGGATCGGCACGCAGGTGTGGACCGCCGCCCCGAATGCGCCCGATGCGGGGAACAACACCGCCGCCAGCGCGCCGCCGCGCATGCATGCCGCACGCACGGGTTCGGCGTCGGTCGCCGCCAGCACCGAGACCGGCTGCACCATCGCCACCACGCCGCGCGCGCCGGCAAGTTCGGACCCCAGAAGGAGGAACGCCGCTGCCTGGTCGGCATAGCGCGTCAGCACGCCCCCGAACCGGTCCCGGAGCGCCGCACGCGCGTCCCCCCCTCGAGCCGTGGCCGCGGAAAGCTGTCCCAGGAAAGGGGGGTTTCCCGCCACCAGGTCGGCGGTCCAGCCCCCCTTCCACGCCCCGGCGCCCAGCGCATCGCCGGACCGGATCGCCGTACGCCACGCCGCGCCCCCCCCGCCCACCTGCACCTCCATCCGGACGCGTGCGATCGCCACGGCCATGGGATCCAGGTCCATGCCGTGCACCGCACGTGCCACCTGCGCGGCAGGCACGCCCGCCGCACGCAGTCGCCGCGCGATCGCCAGCAGGAAGTTCCCCGTCCCGCACGCCGGATCGACGGCCCGGAACCCGCGCCTTGGCCGCGCGGGCATCGCCTCGTCCAGGATCCACCGGACCAGCCCATCGGGCGTGTACCACGTTCCCGCGGCTCGCACGGCGCCCCCTCGTTCCGCCGCGCGCTTCGCGCCTTCGTAGGCGCCTGCAAGCGCCTCGATCCACGCACCGCGTGCGGCGCCCCGCAGGCGCATGCACTCCTCCCGAACGGCTTCGGTCAGGAGCTCGGCGTGCTCGGGTCGCACGGGTTCGGGGCCCGTCGGTTCAGTCGTCGCGGCCGGCCAGCGCGGCCTCGCGGTCGCGCGTCTGGCGCTCCTGGCGGCGGCGCTCGGCCTCGCGCAGGATGCGCTTGCGCAGACGCACCGCGCCAGGCGTGATCTCGACCAGTTCGTCGTCCTCGATGTACTCGAGCGCCATCTCCAGGCTCATCAGGCGCGGGGCCTTCAGGACGACCGTGGCTTCCTTGTTGTCGCGCACGTTCGAGAACGGCTTCGCCTTCACGGGGTTGACGACCAGGTCGTTGTCGCGGGCGTTCTCGCCCACGATCATGCCCTCATAGATCGGGTCACTCGGCTGCACGAACATCATGCCGCGCTCGCACAGGGAGAGCAGCGCGTAGGTGGTCGCGGTGCCCGGCTCATTGGCCACCATCACGCCGTTCTGGCGCTTCTTGACCGTGCTCGTCGTCGGGCGATACCCGATGAACGAGTGGTGCATCACCGCCTCGCCGGCGGTTGCGTTCAGCAGGCGCGTGCGGAAGCCGATCAGGCCGCGGGCCGGGATGTCGGCCTCGATGTGCATGCGGCTGCCGCGCTGGTCGACCTTCAGGATCTCGCCGCCGCGCATGCCCAGGAGCTCCAGTGCCGCGCCCATGCTGCCGCTGTCGGTGTCCAGGGTGACGCGCTCGTACGGCTCGTGGCGGACGCCGTCGATCTCCTTCTCGATGACCTCGGGCTTGCCGACGGTCAGCTCGAAGCCCTCGCGGCGCATGTTCTCCAGCAGCACGCCCAGGTGCAGCAGGCCGCGGCCGGACACCTTGAACTCGTCGGCGCTCTCGCCGGGCGAGACGCGCAGCGCGACGTTCCCGCGCAGCTCGCGCTCCAGGCGCTCGGCGATCTGGCGGCTGGTGACGAACTTGCCCTCCTTGCCGACCATGGGGCCGTCGTTGATGCGGAAGACCATGTGCAGCGTGGGCTCGTCGACCTGCACGCGCGCCATCGGAATGGGGTTCTCGGGGCTCGCGATCGTGTCGCCGATCTCGATGTCCGCCAGGCCCTCGATCGCGCACAGGTCACCGGCGCGGATCTCCTCGGATTCGCGGCGTCCCAGGCCCTCGAAGCGGTTGACCTTGAGCACCTTGCCCTTCTTCAGCGACCCGTCCGCCTTGCACATCACGATCGGCTGGCCGGGCTTCAGGATGCCCTTGAAGACGCGCGCGATCGCGATGCGGCCGACGTAGCCGTTGTAGTCCAGGTTGGTGACCAGCGCCTGCAGCGGCGCCTCGACGTCCTGCTCGGGCTGGGGCACGCGCTCGGCGATGACGCGGAACAGGTCGTGCACGCCCTTGTCGCGGACGTCGATGTCGCGGTTCGCCCAGCCGCTGCGGCCCGAGGCGTAGACCACGGGGAAGTCCAGCGCGATGTCGTCGGCGCCCAGGTCGACCAGCAGGTCGAAGACCTCGTTGATGACGTCCTGCGCACGGCCGTCCGGGCGGTCGCACTTGTTGATGACGACGATCGGCTTCAGGCCCAGCTCCAGCGCCTTGCCCAGCACGAAGCGCGTCTGGGGCATCGGACCTTCCAGCGCGTCCACCAGCAGCAGGCAGCCGTCCGCCATGCGGAGCACGCGCTCGACCTCGCCGCCGAAGTCGGCGTGGCCCGGCGTGTCCAGGATGTTGATGCGGAACTTCTGCCCGGCGTGCGTGCCGGCGTCCGGCGCGAACGTGTACTCCACCGCGCAGTTCTTGGCCAGGATGGTGATGCCGCGCTCGCGCTCCAGCGGGTTCGAGTCCATCACGCACTCCTGCGCGACCTCGTTCTGCTTGAACGTGCCGGCCTGCTTCAGGAGGGCATCGACCAGGGTGGTCTTGCCGTGGTCGACGTGGGCGATGATGGCGACGTTGCGGAGGCTCATGCGGGGTCCTTGGGTACGTGGCGCCCCGTCCGTGGGGCCACCCCTGCCAGGCGGCATGGGGAGCCCCGCAGTGTAACCAAGCCCCAGTCAGGACCGTGCTTGCATTCCGATCGGATTGCGTGGCGGCCCCGGCCCGCGGCGCGATTACAGGCCGTACATCGGCAGCAGCTTCACCTCGAGGTGGCGCATCAAGGGGTCCGCGCTGAGCGGCGCACCCGTGACCGCCTTGCACAGGTCGGCGCTCAGGTGCCGCCGCCCCTGCCGGTGCACGTGCTCGTTCAGCCACGTGCGCAGCGGCGCGAACTCGCCGCGCGCGAAGCCCTCCTCCATGCCGGGGATGGCCTTGCGTGCGGCCTCGAAGAGCTGCGCGGCGTACAGCGTGCCAAGGGTATACGTCGGGAAGTAGCCGATCATGCCGCCCGACCAGTGGACGTCCTGCAGGCAGCCACGGCGGTCATCCGGCACGGTCAGGCCCAGGTAGTCCTTGTACAGGCGGTTCCACTCGGCGGGCAGGTCCGCCAGGTCCATGTCGCGGCTGATCATCGCCCGCTCCAGCTCAAAGCGGATCATGACGTGCATGTTGTAG
>JBIKJV010000047.1:0-16715 GCA_044360755.1 Phycisphaerales bacterium | reverse complement strand
CGGGCTTGCCGACGCCTGCGGCCCACATCAGCGGGGTCATGCCGTTGACGTCCGAGATGTTCGGATTCGCGCCGGCATCCAGCAGCACCTGCACGCATTCCACGGTGCCCAGGCCGGAAGCCCACAGGAGAGGCGAGCCCTGGACCTGGTCGCGCGCGTTGGCGTCGCCTCCGGCCGCGAGGAGCTGCTTCAGCACATCCGCCTTGCCCTTCTCGGCCGCCAGCGTGACCGGGGTCTTGCCCGTGCGGTCCTGGGCGTTCGGGCTCGCCTTCGCGGCAAGCAGGGCCTTCACAGCGTCACCGCTGCCGGCTTCGGCCGCGAAGTGCAGGGCCGTGCGCTTCGACATGCGCTCGGGGTCATCCACCTTGGTGCCCGTGTCCAGCGCCTTCTTGAGGGCGGCCATGTCGTTGGCACGCACGGCGGTCACGGTGGCGGGAACGGCCTCGCCTGCCGCCGTCGCCGGCGGCGGGACCACGCCCGGCTTCAGCGCACGCTTCACCAGGACCGAGAGCTGCGGCGCCTTGGGATGGTCGGTCATGATCGCGACCTTCACGGAGCTGCCGTTCGCCTCCCACTTCTTCCAGTCGATCTGGATCTCGTGTTCCAGCTTGGAGCCCTCGGGGAGCGCCACCAGCACGTCCGGCAGCGCACCGGTCACCTTGAACGGCGTGTTGTCCATCCCGGTCAGCTTGATCGACGTCGGCGGTGCATCCGGCGAGGACGGGCCGTCGATCATGTCCTGGCTGATCGCGACGAACGCCTTGACGTCGCCGCGCACGGTCATGATCTGGGGCGGGTGGCCGTCGATCATGAACGTGACCTGCTTGGTCAGCTGAACGCCGGCCTTGGACCCGGGCTTCAGGGTGATGTCGACGTTGGCCGACCCCCCGGGCGCGATCTCGCCGGGGGGCGCGCTGCTGGTGGTGCAGCCGCAGCCCGGGGTGATCTTCGTGACCTTGATCGGGGTGTCAAGGATGTTGACGATCTTGACCGTGCCGGTCTTCGCAACGTCCGCGATCATCTCGCCCAGGTCGAGGACCTCGGGCTCGAACTTGATCGCCGGGCGGTTGTCCATCGGGGCCGCCGGAGCCGGAGCGCCGCCTGCCTGGGCGGCCGTGGGGGCCAGCGAGGGCATGACCGCGTTCGGGTCGACCTTCTGGATTGGCGCGCCCTTCTCGGCTTGGGCCTGCTGTGCGGCGGCCTCGAGCTTCGCCTGGCGGTCCTTCTCCTGCTCCGCGGCCTTCTGCGCGCGGTACGCGTCGCGCGTCGCGGTGCTCATCTGGGTTCCCGTCTCGTTGCCGCCCTTCGTGGTCGGGGTCTGGCGGGCCGGAGCCTTTTCCGTGACGGGCGTCTGCTGCGCATCCTGCGCGAGCACGGGGAATGCGATGCCGAGCGCGAGCACGCCGAGCGCAAGGCGGGTGGCGACGATGTGGCTGTTCGGGTTCATGCGGACCAGGTGTGTGTGGGGGCGGTCGAAACCCCGGGCGTGCGAGCCCGGGCGAGGAGAATCCTACCTGCGCGGCACCGAGGCAGCGCGTGTGGTGGTATCGGACAGATCGGGGGCGTGTTCGCGCGATTTCCCCCAATTGGCCCGCAAGTGCCCTGCCCCGGCGGCGCGATAGACTCCGTCCCTCCCATGGCCAACGAACTCCACAACCTGCCGGCCCATCTCCAGCGTCCGCACATGCGTCCTTTCCAGCCGGCCCTCGCCCCGGCGAAGATGAAGGACCAGTCCGGAAACGAGCAGGACGCCGTGCTTCTGGTGCTGCATGATCCCCTCCGGCTTTCGGGGCAGCCGTTCGCCATGCCGCTCCAGGGAACCGCCCAGCAGCAGATCCAGCAGCAGGTCAACAGCTGGATGGGCTTCCTGCGATCGCTCCAGGGAGAGATGGAACTCGCCGAGCTGTTCGAGCGCATGCAGGTTCCGGCAAACGTCCGGCCGCAACTGGTCGAGATGGTCAAGAAGCTCGACGAGATGGGCTACGTGTGGGGACCGACCAGCGAGGCGCTCGAACGTGCGCGCCTGGACGCCATCCGCGCCGCCGGTCGGTTCACCATGCCGGACGAGGCGCGTGCGCCCGAAGTGGCGGCCCAGCTCGGTGCGTTCATCGACGGCTGCCTGTCCGAGGCCGACGACCCGGAACTCGAGCGTCCGATCGCCGGGATCGTGGTGCCGCAGCTGGTCTACGGCATGTGCAAGGCGACCTATGGCGCGGCGTACAAGTGCGCCAGGATGGACAAGGGACCGCGGCCCGATCGCGTCGTGATCCTGGGGACGAACCATTTCGGCCTCGGCGACGGTGTCGTGATGACCGAGTTCGGCTTCGAGACGCCCTTCGGCGTGGTGCGCCAGGATGCGCACGTCCTGGAGCGGGTCCGTGACGCCTTCGGCGACAAGCTCTTCAAGGACCAGCTGGACTTCAGCGGCGAGCACTCGATCGCGCACCAGCTGCCCTGGATCCAGCGCATCTGGGGTGACGTACCCGTCGTGGCAGCGCTCGTCCCCGATCCGGGCGCGGCGCTGATCGAGGACGACGGAGCGCGCATCGGCACGCGCGAATTCGCCCCGGCCTTGCGCCGCTTCGTCGAGCAGGCCGGCGGCCGCACGGTCTTCCTGGCATGCGCCGACCTGAGCCGCCGTGGACCGCAGTTCGGCGACCAGAAGCCGGTCGATGCAGCGATGCGGAACGAGGTGGAGGGCTACGACCGCGAGATGCTGGGCGAGTACATGGCCGGCGCGAACCAGTTCCTCTCGCAGTTCGAGAAGGGCAACGCGAACCGCTGGAACTGCGTCGGCAGCCTGTGGACGTCGCTGGTGGCCGCTCCCCACGCCGGCGCCGAGATGGTGCGCTACGAGCAGGTCGTCGATCCCCAGGGTTCCGCGCTGGTCAGCACCGCGGCGGTCGCCCTCCTCGCGGGCTGATTCCGTCCATGCGCGCGGTCGTCCAGCGTGTGCAGCGCGCCTCGGTGCGGGTGCGCTCGGCCACGGGTACGCAGGAGGTGGGCGCGATCGGCCGAGGTTTCCTGGTGCTGCTCGGCGTCGAGGTCGGCGATTCCCCCGCCGCCGCCGAATGGATCGCCCGCAAGGTGGCCTCGCTGCGCGTGTTCGACGATGACGATGGTCGGATGAACCGTTCGCTGCGGGACGTGGGAGGCGCCGTGCTGCTGGTCAGCCAGTTCACGCTCGCCGCCGACGTCTCGGGCGGCAATCGACCGAGCTTCGTCTCTGCCGCAAGGCCGGAGGAGGCCGAACCCCTCTACGAGCGAGTGGTTGCCCTGCTCCGCGAGGCCGGCGTCGTCGTCCAGACCGGGCGCTTCCAGACCTCGATGGAGGTCGAGCTGGTGAATGACGGCCCGGTCACGATTCCGATGCGTTCGCCCCGCCCGGACGGCGACCCAGCAGCTCCAGCACGCGCTTGAGGTCGCCCCAGACCTCGCCGCGCACCTTCGGGGTGTAGTTGCGCAGGACGTACGAAGGGTGGTAGGTCGGCATCACCGGGATCGCCGCGCAGCCTGCGCCAGCCGGCGGCTGCCACGACTGCCAGGTGCCGCGCAGTCGCGTGATGCCCTGGTCGGTGCCCACCACGAGCTTGGCGGCGGGCCCGCCCAGCGCGACGATCGCCTTGGGGCGCACCGCGAGCAATTGCTCGATCAGGAACGGGCCGCAGCGCTCCACCTCTTCAGGGAGCGGCGTGCGATTGTCCGGCGGGCGCGACTTCAGCACGTTCGCGATGTACACGTCCTCGCGACGCAGGCCCATCGCGCGGATCATCTCGTCCAGCTTCTGTCCCGCGGGCCCGACGAAGGGACGTCCCGTCTCGTCCTCTGCCTCGCCCGGTGCCTCGCCGACGAACACCAGTTCGGCATCAGGGTTGCCCTCGCCGAAGACCACGTTCCGGTGGCTCCGCGACCGGGTGCAGTGCGGACAGGTCGCGGCATGGCGCTCGCGGATCTCGTCCAGCCGACGGGCCTTTTCCGCGGCATCGGCGGGCGCCGGCAGCAGCGTGATGGCGGAAGGGTCAAGCCGGGGTGCCCGGGCATCCGTCGCAGGCGCGGCCTCAGGCGTGGGCCGCAGGGGCGGCTCGGTCCGCGACGGCTCGGCGAGCGGCACCGGCACACGACCGTGGGGCGCGGATGCGACCGGCACGCGCTCCAAGCCGAGCGCCTCGTCGAACCGCGCCAGGACCTGGGCGACCGAACGCCTCAACGCGAACGACCGCGGCCGTCCTCGGCCGGCTTGCCCGCGGCCGCTGGCAGCTGAATCATCGACTGCGTCCGCAGCACCAGGCCACAGTCGCTGCGCAGGTGGTAGCCCTGCACGTGGAACTCGTTGCGGTAGCGCTGCATCTCGATCAGCGAGAGGTTGTGCTTCCCGGCGGCATCGGTCCACACGGTCATCAGCGAGTCTGGGTTCCGCCCGTGCTGGAGCATTTCCTTGTAGGTGCCCAGGTACAGGTGGTCGCTCAGGGTCTCCGTCTGGATCGTCGTCATGTAGGCGATCTGCTCGGTGACCTTCTCTTCGTGATCATGCTCGCCAGCGCAGGGAAGCGTCCCGGCCAAGCCCCGGTCGGGCAGCGAGGTGGGGTTATCCACCACGACCTCGCAGAAGGTGACGTTGCCGTACTGGAACCGCACGCAATGACCGCCCCGGAAGATCCAGCCCTCGAACTCGTGTTCGCCGTGCTGGATCTTCTTCCGGGCCTCGATCCCGAAGAACTCCGGATGAACCGCGCGACGGTAAAGCAGCATCGCGTAGCTCTGGAGGCTGGAGCTCTTGGACGTGTTCAGGTTCGATTCGAGTGGGTCGTGCATGTCGTGTGTGGGGTGGCTGGAAGAAGGGATTGTCCACGGTTCCCGCAGGGACTCAACCCCCCAAACCGCCATTTTCGCACCAAATGCCCACGGAAGCGCACGGGCACCGCGACGAAGCGTCGCGATGCCCATGGAATGCGGTCCTTGGATGCCAGGGCGGCGTGCCGCCCGTCCGTCAGGGATTGGCGCCCCACCGAGCCAGCAGCATGGCCAAGTCGGCGCCGTTCACGAACCCATCGCCGTCGAGGTCGGCCGCCAGGCACTGAGCCCCAGGGCCCCACGCCGCCAGGATCGTGGCCAGGTCGAATCCGTCGACGCGGCCGTCGGCGTTGAAGTCCGCGATGCGGCTGTTCGCGCGAACGCGCTGCACCGCGGTGTTGGCGCGACCGCAGTCGTCGGTCGCGGTCCAGGTGATCGTGTGATCGACGTTGACCGCGAAGGGCGCGTTCAGGTCAGTGGCCCCGTCGCTGCGCACGAAGCCGATCGCCGCGGCCGTGCCGCACCCGGTGGTGCCGGTCGCAGGGCTCAGGGAGAGGCACGCGACGCCCTGCCCACCGACCAGGTTCGTCGAGACGTCGGCGGGGGCATTGATCGACGGCGCCGCTGCGATGTTGACCGTACCCATGTTGACCAGCGTGGGCACGACCGGATCGCCGCCGCTGGTGGTGCAGCGCGTCGGGATGCCGGGGACGGTGCGGAACTGCACGAGGCCGGAGGCCGAGCACGAGGTCGCTCCGCTGAGCGCGCGGAACACCAGCTTGCGGATCACGCCTTGCGTCGTCGAGCCGGACTGCATGCCGACCGCGAGGTCGATGGTGCCCAGCGAGGCGTTCTGCGCGAAGTAGATCAGGTCGGTCCACGGGGCATCGCCGGGCTGCTGCCCGATCAGCTGGAGCGCCGAAGTGTTGTAGCGCAGGAGTGCCTGGGCCCCCACCACCGCGGTGGGCAGCGTGCCGAGCGTCACGTTGACGGTGAAGACGTCACCGGGCTGCAGGCACGGGGCCGACTCGAAGGTCATCGTGTTCGGGGGCGCCGCTCCGGCGGATGCGGTGACGGCGAGGGCGAGGATGGAAACTGCGTGGAACTTCATGGTTTTCGTCCTTCGTCAACGAGGCGGTTGTGCATCCATCACTGGCATGGACCCCATGCGGCAAGCAGGAGTCCGAGGTCGGCACCCTCCACGGTGCCGCTTTGATCAAGGTCCGCGGTGGCACTTGCCTGGCCGAACGCGGCCAGCAGCAGCGCAAGGTCCGCGCCGTCGACGGTGCCGTTCCGGTCCAGGTCGGCGACGCACTGGCGAAGCTGCGCTGGCGTGAATGGCCCGGTCACGCCGAGGCCCGGCACCGTGCCGTCGTACACGACCGTCTCGGCGTACGTCGCCACCGTCTTGCTGGGTACCACGCGGACCTGGGTCGAGCTCCACGATCCGAGCACCTGGAATCGGAACGATGTCACCTGCGCGTCCGACTCGGAGACGTTGCGCGGCTGCCCGAGCGGCGTGGCACCGGTGTAGAACAGGTCGCCGTCGCGCGGCGGGTTCAACTCGTTCAGTCCGGTGTAGTCCTGCGCCGGGGACGGCAGGTACGAGAAGAGCATCGGGATCGATCCGGTCGACGTGAGTCCCAGGAACCTCAGCTTCGCAGGATCCCACTCGAGGATGACGTCAAGCGCGAGGAACGACTGCGCTTGGGGCGCAACGTAGGGCCCGGTGAGTTCGCGACGCACCAGCATCCGCACTTCGACGATCTGTCCGGTCGTCACCAGCGACGTCGCGGGGCGCAGCACCAGTCCCAGAGAATCAGCGTGGGCGGTCGACACCGCAGCGCCTGCGACGGTCATCGCGGCCACGGCAATCGATCCAAGGTTGCGTCGACCAAGCGACATGCAACAACGCTCCTCACACCCCTGACACCAGGGGATTTCCACCCCTGAAACTAGCGCGTGGGTACAAAAAAGCGAATTCCGCTCGCGATGGAGTGCCATAAATCCCTGCGCAGGCGGAACTTAAATGGTTATGCGCCATGCAAGGGGACCGCTTCGCACAGTGAAGACCGAAAAAGGCGCCCGGGCCCCGATCGGCGGGGCCCGGGCATGAGTGGGTGGTACGGGCGATAAGCCGGATTCTGTCGGCGGCCGAACCGCGGACAGCCATTTCTCTGGGCCCACCGTTGCCGGGGGGCTCGAGCACGCGACCCGCCCCGCTGCCCGCGGACCGCGGGTGCCGTCGGTTGCCCGGCGGCAGGGGCTGCTTGCGCTTGCACTCGGTGGGGTTTGCCGTGCCCCGCCTGTCACCAGGCGGGCGGTGCGCTCTTACCGCACCCTTTCACCCTTACCACGCACGCCTTGCGGCGCCGTTCGGCGGTCTGCTCTCTGTTGCACTGTCCCGCATGCGCACCCACGCGCACGGGTGGCCGTTAGCCACCACCGCGTCCTGTCGTGTCCGGACTTTCCTCTGCGCGTAAACGCGCAGCGGCTGTCTGCCCGCTCCGCGAGTGTAGGCGAAGCGTCGGCAACTGCCCCGCAAAAGCAGCGCGATCCGCACATGCGTGCGGATCGCGCGGAAGTTCACGGATGTGCTGCGTCAGGCTGCGTTGATCGCAGTGATCTTGACGCGCAGGTACTCCTGCCGGTGGCCCGCCTGGCGGCGATAGCCCTTGCGACGCTTGTACTTGCCGATGCGGAGCTTGTCGTCCTTGGCCTCGCCCATCACCTCGGCGGTGACGGACGCGCCGGCGAGGTACGGCATGCCCAGCTTCGCAGGCTTCCCGTCCTCGGTGCCGACCGCGAGAACCTTGTCGAGCGACAGGGTCTTCGATTCGGTGGCGCGCGAGTCCAGGTCGACCTCGTCGCCGACCTTGACCTTGATCTGGGTTCCGCTGTCCTCGATGATCGCGTACACGGTCAATGCTCCTTCGTGGGCCGCCTCGTTTCGAAGCGGCGGATCGCGGAGTGTAACCGGGATCGCGCGCACTGCCAAGGGGGTCGGGCGGGCTTTGCGCCTGCTCCTACCCCAGTTCCCGGACGCGTCGTCCGACCCCAAGGGATGGGGAATGCCGGTGACAGGAATCGAACCTGCACGGGTTTAGGGCCCGGCGGATTTTGAATCCGCTGCGTCTGCCAGTTCCGCCACACCGGCGTGTGTGGCCGTCGTTGTCGGCCGTCAGTCGTTGCCCACCGCGGCCACGGTGTAGTTCGGGCTCTCCTTCGTGATCTGGATGTCGTGCGGGTGGTTCTCCACCACGGTCGCCCCGCTCACCTTCACGAACCGGGTGTCGCGCCGGAACTCCTCCAGCGTGCGGCAGCCGCAATAGCCCATCGATGAGCGCAGGCCGCCGACCATCTGGTAGACGAACTCGGCCAGCGGGCCACGGTACGGCACGCGGCCCTCGACGCCTTCGGGGACGAACTTGCGGGTGTCGCGGATCGAGGCCTGGCCGTAGCGGTCGGACGAGCCCAGCGACATCGCGCCTTCGCTGCCCATGCCTCGGTAGGTCTTGAAGCGGCGGCCGCGGTGGATCACCAGCTCGCCCGGGCTCTCGTCGAGCCCCGCGAAGAGGCTGCCCAGCATGACCGCATGCGCGCCCGAGGCGATCGCCTTCGCGATGTCTCCCGACAGCCGGATGCCGCCGTCGGCGATCACGGGCACCTGGCCTCGCACGCCCTCCACCGCGTTCATCACGGCGGTCACCTGCGGCATGCCCACCCCGGTGACGACGCGCGTGGTGCAGATCGATCCGGGGCCGATGCCCACCTTCACGGCATCGGCGCCCGCGTCGACCAGCGCGCGCGCGCCGTCGGCGGTGCCGATGTTGCCGGCGATCACCTCGATGTTGAAGCGCTTCTTGACCTCCTGCACGGTGCGCAGGACGTTCAGGCTGTGGCCGTGCGCCGTGTCCACGACGATCACGTCCACCTCCGCGGCGACCAGCTTCTCGGCGCGCTCGATCTGCATCACGCCGATCGCCGCGCCCACGCGCAGGCGGCCGCGCGAGTCGCGGCACCCCTGCGGGTGCTTGGTGAAGTTGTCGATGTCGCGCATCGTGATCAGCCCAGCCAGGCGGCCGTCGCCGTGCACCAGGAGCAGCTTCTCGACGCGACCGCGGTTCAGGATCGCCTCGGCCTGCGCGGGGGTCGTCTCGGGCGGTGCGGTGACCAGGCCGTCCTTGGTCATGACCTCGTCGATCCGGGTGTCCTCGGGGCGGTCGACGAAGCGCGTGTCGCGGCGGGTCAGGATGCCGACGACGCGTGTCTTGCGCGTGCCGTCCTCGGTGACCGGGAATCCACTCACGCCGTGCTCCGCCATCAGCTGGGCCGCGCGGTGCACGGTGTCGGACGGCGAGAGCACCACCGGGTCGGTGATCACGCCGTTCTCCGTGCGCTTCACCTTCTGGACCTCGCGCGCCTGGCGCTCGGCAGGCATGTTCTTGTGGATGACGCCCAGCCCGCCCTCCTGTGCCAGCGCGATCGCAAGCGTGGACTCCGTGACGGTGTCCATCGGGGCCGAGACCAGCGGGATGTTCAGGGAGATCCGGCGGGTCAGCTGCGTGCGAGTGTCGGCCGCGTCGGGGGTGATCTCGCTGAAGCGCGGGATGAGCAGGACGTCGTCGAAGGTGATGCCGTCCTGGACGATCTTGTCTTCCATCGGGGCAGCATAACGCGGCCCGCGAAGGCCCCCAAGCCGGGTCCGGCGCCCGGGTTCGTGTACGATTTCGGGCTCTCCCGGCCGGGCCGGGGGCACCCCCCGCGGGGCGCGGGCCGCAAGGCCCCCCTGCGGCACCGTGTCGGACGCCTCGTGGGCGCCGCCGCCGGATGGTGCCCCGCGGCATGCAACCGGACGGCCGCATTCTGCGGAGGTCTCCTGCCGTGTCAGGCCACGACGGAAAGCAATTCCTCACCAGCCCCATCCAGCTCGAGAACCGTGGCACCAAGCCCGGGGACGGCAAGAAGGCCTGGCACCTCTGGCTCGCCGCGATCATCAAGTTCGGCGGCAGCGACCTCATCGTCAAGACCGACCTGAAGCCCCGCATCCGCCACCGCGGCGTGCTGAAGGACCTGGAGACGGACGTCTGCACCGCCGACCTGATGTTCCAGGTGGCCAAGGACATCCTGGACGAAGGCCAGCAGGACGTCTTCCGCAAGAAGGGGTCGATGGACTTCGCCTACGACTTCGACGAGAAGAACCGCTTCCGCGTGAACCTGTTCATGGCGCGCGGCAAGCCGTCGATCGCGGCGCGTCTCATCACCAGCAACATCAAGCGCTTCGAGGACCTGTACCTGCCGCCCAGCCTGGGCGAGATCGCGATGCGCGCACAGGGCCTGATCCTGTTCGCCGGCGTGACCGGCTCGGGCAAGTCGACCTCGATCGCCTCGATGCTGCAGTTCGTGAACGAGCGCAAGAAGGTGCACATCGTCACGATCGAGGACCCCATCGAGTACATCTTCAAGGACGACAAGGCGACGATCAACCAGCGCGAGATCGGCATCGACTGCGTCAACTTCAATGACGCCCTCCGCGCCCTGGTCCGCGAGAACCCCGACATCGCGCTGGTGGGCGAAATGCGCGACTACGAGACGTTCGAGGCCGCCGTGCGCGCCGCCGAGACGGGCCACCTGGTGTTCGGGACCATCCACGCCTCCAGCGCCTGGCAGACCTTCGGCCGCATCTACGACCTGTTCCCGGTGAACGAGCGCGAGCAGATCCGCAAGCTGCTGGCCTACAACCTGCAGGCCATCATCTACCAGAAGCTGCTGCCGACGCTGCACGAGAACATCGCGCGCATCCCGGCGCTCGAGATCCTGGTCAACACCCCCGCGGTCCAGAAGTACATCCTGGAGGCCCGCGAGGGCGAGCTGCTCGACATCATCAAGGGCCGCGACGCGGGAATGGTGGACTTCACCAGCTCGCTCGTCGACCTGGTCGAGCGCGAATACATCCACCAGAGCGTCGCGCTGCAGTCGACGCCCAAGCCCGAGGAGCTTCGCATGCGCCTCAAGGGCATCTCGCAGGGCGCCTCCATGGTCGGAAAGGGCTGATGCACGTGAACGCCTCCCCCGCACTCGTGATGCTGGCGGAAACGCCGGCCCCCGTGTTCCTGATGAGCGTCGCGAAGCCGGCGCTGACCCTGCTGGCCACCATCGCCTACGTGGCGGTCGCCGTGGGCAAGCTCTCGCAGGACTCGCAGTACTACGCCATCAAGCCCACCCGTTGGTCGGCGATCTTCCTGGCGTGCGGCGCGGTCGGCCTGCTGCTGGCGATGCTGCTGCCCTGGTCGTGGGGCTGGTTCCTGGGCTTCCCGCTCATGCTGGCCGCGTACGTCACGCCCTGCTGGCTGTACGTGAAGGCCCGCAACCAGGCGCTCAAGGGCACCAAGGCGCCGGCGATCAAGTTCCTGAACATGGACTTCGCCGCGATGGCGGCGGCTCGCCGAGCCAAGGCTGCCGCGGGGTCCGTTTCGCTGAAGTTCCAGAAGAAGGACCGCTCCGAGCACCCGATCCCGGACCGCAAGGATCCCGCGTACGAGGTCTACGGTGCCCTTGAAGGGATCATCCTCCCTGCGCTGGAGTCCCGGGCGTCGCGCGTGGACATCGCGCTGTCGAAGCAGGGCGCGCAGCTGCAGCAGACGGTCGACTCGGTGCGCTTCAAGCGCGACCCGATCGCCGGCGAGGCCGCGACCAAGGTCGTCGACCTGCTCAAGGGCTTCGCTGGGCTGGACACGAACGAGCGCCGGAAGTTCCAGCGCGGGACCGTGCCCGTCCTGCGCGACGGCGAGCGGATCGTGCTGACGGTCGCGTCGATCGGTTCGATGCAGGGCGAGAGCATCCGCATCGACGTCGAGCGCGAGAAGCAGCTGACGCTGGCGGCCGACAAGCTGGGCATGACGGACGCCCAGTTGAATGCGCTCGGCGCGATGACCGAGGGCGGCGGCAACGTGCTCCTGGGAGCGCGCCCGGCCAACGGCCTGACTGCCCTCGCGTACTCGATGCTGGGTCGCCACGACGTCTTCCTCCAGGCGATCAACACGCTCGAGAAGCGTGTCGAGCGAACCGTCGACGGCCTCACCCAGCAGGAATTCGCCCCGGGGCAGATCGAGTATGCCGCCCAGCTGCAGACGATCGTCCGCCGTGCACCCGACATCGTGCTGGTGTCGGACCCCTTGGAGGCCGGTGCGGCCAAGGTGATGGTCTCGCAGAACGCGCGGAGCGTCCTCTTCTACGCGACGCTGCCCAGCGACAACCCGCTGGAGCTTCTCGCGGCGTGGGTCAAGGCCGTGGGCGACCCGAAGGCCGCGGCCGATGGCCTGAAGGGCATCGTCTGCGAGCGGCTGGTCCGCACGCTGTGCCCCGCGTGCCGCGTGGGTGCGGCCCCAAGCCCGAACGAGGCGAAGATGCTGGCCATTCCCGCCGGGAAGCAGGTGCAGATCTACCGCCAGAGCGGCAAGGTCCTGGTCAAGGACCAGCCGACCGACTGCCCGACGTGCAAGGGCACCGGCTTCCGCGGCGTGACGGGCGCCTTCGAGGTGCTTCCGTTCGACGCCGAGGCCAAGGCCCTGCTGGCCGCCGGCGACGTCAAGGGCGCCTACCTGCACGCCCGCCGGGCGGCGAAGAGCTGGTCGCTCCAGGATTCCGCGCTGGCCAAGGTCCGCGCGGGCGAGACCAGCTTCGACGAGGTCAAGCGCGTCTTCGCGCCGCCGGCCGCCGCCGGCGCTGCCGCATCACCGGCCGCTGCCGCGGCCCCTGCCGCCGGTGCGGCCAAGGCGAAGTAAGGAAGGACCCGACCAATGATCATGTCGCTCATCGTCTTCGCGGCCGTGCTGCTGATCGCCTACTGGTGGTCGAACGCAGGCGCGTTCAGCGCCTTCATGCACCTGCTGTGCGTGATCTTCGCGGGCGTGTTCGCCTTCGCCCTCTGGGAGCCCGCGACCTACCCGCTGCTCGCGTCCGGATTCGGCAACTACGCCAAGGGCACCATGCTGCTGGCGCTCTTCGTGGCCTTCCTCCTGCCGATGCGGCTCATCCTGGATCGCGCCATCAAGGCGAACCTGTCCTTCCCGCGGCCGGTCGACCTGACGGTGGGCGCGGCATTCGGCCTGGCCAGCGGCGTCCTGACGATGGGGATCTTCTGCATCGGAGCGGGCTACATCCAGTCGACGGTGACCATCTACGACTTCAGCGGCTGGACTCGTCGGAGCGACGAGCCGAAGGCCCCGACCATCGGTTCCGATCGCGCACCGGTGCTGCACCTGACCAACGCCACGGAAAAGTGGTTCTCGTACATCTCGAACGGCGCGTTCGCTCCGATGTTCGGCGGCGGGACGCTCGGATCGCACCTGCCCGAACTGGCGAAGTCGGCGGGTTCGCTCTACCGGGACTCCTACGGCGAGGGCCTCGGCCGCACGTCGCTTCCTGCCGCGGCCATCTCGGGGATCAAGCTCATGGACGTCGCGGCAGTGCCGCTGAGCGCAGGCCAGGGCGTGGCGCCCGCACCGGCCTGGGCCGTGATGTTCAAGGTCAGCCAGGACGCGTTCGATGGCGGCGGCCAGCAGTTCATCCTGTCGGCTTCGCAGGCCCGGCTGATCGGCGACACGCGGTCGGCGGCGGTCTCGTACCCGATGGCATGGATCCAGCTGGATCGGGACGGCGCGCCGTCGCAGTTCTACTTCAACTCCGCTTCGGCGTACGCCACCAGCGTGCTGAGCCAGGGCGACGGCACGTTCGTCCTCCTGTTCCCCAAGTCGGATCTTCGGAACCAGGTGCCCAAGTACATCGAGCTGAAGGGCGTGCGTTTCCCGACCGGCAGGCCGACGGCGGGCGATGCCGCGACCCTGGCAGGCGGCGGGGCGAACGCGGTGGTGGAGGACCCGGGAGCCACCAACATCGATGCGCTGATCGACTTCCCCGATCCGAAGTACGCCATCCAGGGCGTGATCATCAGCTCGAACGACAAGGGCGATCTGCGCCTGGATTCGAACAACTACATCATCGGCGGCGAGCAGAAGTTCCCGAAGGGCGGCAACAGCGCGGTCGGCTCCGAGCTGCGCGTCAAGGGCTTCCAGACCGCCGGCGAGCAGAAGATCCTGCGCCTGGACGCACATGCGGCCACCGACGGCGCGCGCATCTTCCCGGACGTCAACCAGTGGCTCCGCGAGGCCGGCACGGGTGCGTCGAACGCCAAGGTTTGCCTGGTGGACGACAAGGGCGGCAAGTATTACGCCATCGGCCTCGTGGAGGACGACGGCACATGGGTCACCGTCAAGAGCATGGGCGGCAGCCCGCTGCGCCTGAGCGACATCCCGATCCAGCCCCTCGGCAGCGCGAACAAGCTCTCGCTCTACTTCCGCGTCCCGCCCGACACGAAGCTCCGCGGCCTCATGCTTTCGACCAGTTCGGAGGACCGCATCGTCAACACGATCGGCCTGACCGTGCCGCGCATGAACCAGTGAGCACAGAGGACCCTGCGATGAACACGCCCCGACGCCCCGCCACGACCGCCCGTGCCTCGCTGGCCGCCCTGTCCGCGCTTGCCATCTCGACGGCGGCAAGCGCCGCCCCGCGGCTGCAGGACGTGGCCGCACCGCCGCAGCCGGACCGCAACCAGAGCCTGATCAGCCCGGTGGGCGGCTATGCCATCATGGCGCTGTTCTTCGCGGTGATCGTGATGATCAGCCTGATCCCGTCCAAGCGCGGCGCGCAGGACTGACGGCCGGGGGCGGCCGTCAGCGCTTCGCCGCGGCTTCCTGCTCCTTCAGCCAGCGCTCGACGTAGTGGATGTCGTGCGTGGCCTTGCGGAAGTCCGGGTGGTCCAGCACCTTCAGGTGGAGCGGGATGGTGGTCTTCACCGGCCCGATGCGGAACTCGCGCAGCGCGCCCTTCAGGCGCTCGATGCACGTGTCGCGGTCCTTGGCGTGGACGATCAGCTTGCCGATCATCGAGTCGTAGTTCGGCGGGATGCGATACCCGGCGCGCGCGTGGCTGTCCAGGCGGACGCCCGGGCCGCCCGGCGCGGCGTAGGTCTCGATCAGGCCGGCCTGGGGCATGAAGTTGCGGTCCGGGTCCTCGGCGTTGATGCGGACCTCGATCGCATGGCCGTGGATGTGGATGTCCTTCTGCGTGAACGGCAGCGGCTCGCCGGCGGCGACGCGGATGCCCGTCTGCACGATGTCGACGCCCGTGATCATCTCGGTCACCGGGTGCTCGACCTGCACGCGCGTGTTGACCTCGAGCATGTAGAAGTCCTGGTGGCGGTCCATCAGGAACTCGACGGTGGCCGCGCCCGAGTACTTGGCCTCGCGGATCAGCGCCGCGGCGCTCTCGCAGACCTTGTCGCGCTTCTTCGGGTCCACACCGGGGGCCGGGGCCTCCTCGACCAGCTTCTGGTGGCGGCGCTGGCTGGAGCAGTCGCGCTCATACAGGTGCACGGCGTGGCCGTGCTTGTCGCCGATCGTCTGGACCTCGAAGTGGCGGGCGTTCTCCAGGAACTTCTCGACGTAGACGCCGCCGTCCCCGAAGGCCGCGGCGGCCTCCTGGCGCGCGCTCTCGATGCCGGCCCGCAGCTGGGCCTCGTCACGGGCGATGCGCATGCCGCGCCCGCCGCCGCCGGCGCGCGCCTTCACGATGACCGGGAAGCCGATCTCGTGGGCCACGCGGACGGCCTCGTCGATGTCCTCGATCGCGTCCTCGGTGCCCGGGAAGATGGGCGTGCCCGTCTTCTTCGCCAGCTTCTTGCAGTTGACCTTGTCGCCCAGCGCGTGCATCGCCTCGGGGCTGGGGCCGATGAACTCGAAGCCGCTCGATCGGCAGACCTCGGCGAAGTGCGAGTTCTCGCTCAGGAAGCCGTAGCCAGGGTGGATCGCGTCGGCGTGGCTGACCTCGGCCGCGGCGATGATCCGCTCGATCTTGAGGTACGACTCCTTCGAGGGGCCGGGGCCGATGCAGATGGCCTGGTCGGCCTGCTCGAGCCACGGACCACCACGATCGGCGGTCGAATAGACGCAGACCGTCTGGATGCCGAGCTCGCGGCACGCGCGAATGATGCGGAGCGCGATCTCGCCGCGGTTGGCGATCAGGACACGCTTGAACATGTGGGGTCTCCGTGCGCCGGGCGGGGATCCGGGGCGCGCAGGTGCGGGGTGCTGGGCGTCAGGACGGCTTGATCATGAAGAGCGGCTGGCCGAACTCGACGGCCTGCCCGCTCTTCACCAGGACCTTGGCGATGGTGCCCGAGCGCTCGGCCTTGATCTCGTTGAAGATCTTCATGGCCTCGACCAGGCAGACGACGCTGTCCGGACCGATCTGGGCGCCCACCGAGGTGAACGCCGGCTTGTCGGGGCCGGCGGCGGCGTAGAAGGTGCCCACCATGGGGCTCTCGATCGCGACCAGGCCTGCGTCCTCGGACGGCGCCGCGGCCGGCGCCGCAGCGGGAGCCGCCGCCGGAGCGGACGGAGCCGCGACCGGCGCGGCATGGTGCACGACCGCCGGGGCGGCGTGCACGACCTGAGGGGCCACCTGCGGCGAGGCGCGGCGAATCGTGACCTGCTCGTCCTTGTCCCGGAGGTCGAGTTCGGTGAGGTCGCTCGTCTGCATGAGGCGGACGAGTTCCTTGAGCTTGCGAATGTCGATCATGGGGTCGGAATGGTAGCGCGGAGACGCGCCGTGTGCGGAATAACCCATCGCCCCTTGCGCGATCCGGGGGTGAACGGGCGCGGATCGTGCCGGGATCGGCCGGGAAGTCGGTATCTCAGGTCTCGGGACGCGGGGTTGGTCGCCCGGCACGCAGGTCAGGCACGGGGATCGCCCGCCCCCGGCTGCCTTCCGCCAGCGCGACGGTCAGCCCCAGGAAGCTGCCCAACCGCTCCGGGGCCAGCAGTGCATCGGCCGGGCCGAAGCCCTCGGTGCGGCCGCCCCGG
>JBIKJV010000387.1:0-7745 GCA_044360755.1 Phycisphaerales bacterium | reverse complement strand
TAAAGACCTACTTTAAATTGAGAATCTACAGAAAATACACCAAAAAATACTTCCATTGCCTTATCTATATCGCTAGAACCACACAGTTTACAACATGATTTTTCAGTCATGCTTATTTTAGCCATTTTAGGTTGAATACAAGATAATAAACCATTTATTACTTTTATATATATTGTAGTCACATAACCAGCATATATACTAATTGATTCGCTAACAGTAAAATCACTTCCCCAAGGTTCGCTAACAGTAATGTTTTCTCCATCTACTATTGTCGCATATCTATTAGATTCTTTAAGTTGCTGGTCTATGATTTTAACCCAAGAAGTATCTCCAAAACCTACTGTTATAGAATTAAAATTTGCGCCCGATAAATAAGCAGAAGATGCTGAACTTACTTCACCTACTCCAGTTATTCTATACCACATCCAACACTCCATTTTGTATATACCATCAGGAAATTTTAACGTAGATGTGCTATATCCTAAATTAGCTGGTGTAAAAGTTTTTGATAAAGCATTAGCTGGTACAAGTACAGGTAAAGCTGCTTGTGTAGGATTTGTTAAAGCTTCATTATTTCTAATAGTTACAACACTACCATCAGGTTTAGTAATAACAAAATCTGTTATATGGTTAGCGTTACCTCTATTAGGAGTACCATATCCTGTAGGATTAGTACTACCATTATACACACTTGTAATATCTGTATAAGTTATTATATCTCCTTTTTGATTTACAGTTGCTGTTCCTTTAGGTATTAAAGCCATATTATTGTTATCAAGATTTACTTAAAAATTGTATTTTGTTAGGATTTTGTTCAGATACTTTCATTATATATAATAACGTAGTATCTATTATTTTAAAACATACATTATCTGGAAACTCTAATGTAGGATTAGTTGGGGTAGAATAAGCTACTTTAACAGGAGCTTTAATGTAGTCTATTAAAACATTTTCTATATTAAACTGTTTTTGACCTTTATAGGTATTATAAACAGTTAAAATATTACCATCTATTTTAGATACTGGACTATTTATAGATGTTTTGTGCAAGCTGTTTTCTAAAATGTTAAAAAGATTATCTTGCTTAGTTAGTCTGTTTGGGACTTCTGCTGTTTTAGCAGGATTACATGGAACTACAGGACTTACAATAGTTCTGTCGTTTAATAAGTGTCTATATTCAGTAGGTAAAATACCTTGTTTGTAAGTATATCCGCCAGTAGTAATTTCATTACTTAATGAAACTAATGATGCATTTCTTACAGTTAATACACGTAAGTCGTCTAAAGAAGCTTGTATGCTAGAAAATCTTTCATCTCTAACATCATCATCTAAATTAGGTATAGCTAAATGTATAAATTTATCTGTACCTTTATTCCAGAAGTAATCTAACTCTGGTAATTCAACATTCCTGTAAACAAAGGCTGCAATATTTTGCAGCCCTTGTTGTACATGAATATAAGCTTCGTGTAATAACATACTTAGTAAAAGGTTTTTTTTACTGATTAGTAGTTAGTTCCAGCGTTAGGACATAATGCTTTCATAATAACTCCAAAAGAAGTACTAGCTGCTTGAGTAGTTGGGAAAGCAATCATAATAGTGCTGTTAGCAGTTTTATTATGAGGTGCGCCAGTAGCAGTTGTTCCTTGAGTCATTTGAATTGTATAAACATCATAGTTAGTAGAGGCACTAGCATAAGTAGGCAATTGTACAGCCCATTTGCTATAAGTATCAAACTGACCACGATATGCAATTAAACCTTGCTCAATTTTAACCATATCTGGACCATAACCTAATCCTTTTACTGGTGCTACAGAAGCAGTTAAAGTAGCATTTTCAAGAACTCCTTGTTTAGCATAATCATAAGATGCACCAAACTCGTCAACTACTAATTTAACACCCCATTCAGTAGTACCTGTTAATAACGCCATTGCGCCAGCACCAGCACCTCCTGTTTGAATACCTGTAATAGTTGCAGTAGTACCTTCATAAGGTCTGTCTAAAGTAACATCGTTACCAGATATACTTACAATTTTATAAACAACACCGTTTACATTTGTTGCAGCAGCATTTATTGTAGTAACACCAGCAGCAGTATTGTTGATAGAAATAAACTGACCTACAGCAGCAGCCCAACCAGCAGCAGGAATAGCTGTAAAAGAAACTAAAGTAGAACCTTTAGTTACTGTAACATTACCTGTAGTAGTTGTATTAGTATAACTACCATTACTTACTACAAACGCAGTATGAGATTTACTTAAACCTTGTTGAGTGTTTATGTTAGTTACAATAGGTGATAAAATATCATAAGCAGCTGTAGAAGCTAATAAACCTCCAGTACTATAATTTTCTTGTTCACGCATTTGGTCTTTAGTAGTACCTTCTTTTTGTACTGCAATAATAGCAGCCTCACTACCAGCAGTAATTGTTGGTAAACCTAAACTACCACTAACACCGTTAAATCCTACAAAAGATACTTCTTTTACAGGAGCAACATAAGCTTGTCTAGTAATTTTAGTTACACCAAAACGGTCAAAACTACCAGTAGATACTGGAAAAGTTCCTCCTTGTGCAATACGAATAGTACGGTTAGCGGCAGTATCATCAAATCCAGAATAAAGTACCTTACCTGCTGTATCTGTAGCAGCAGCTTCAGTAATAAGAGATTCTAGATTTAAAGCAGCTGTACCTGTAGCATTTAGTTCTACAATACCGTAGATACCTACAGAACCACTAGCCAATAATCCAGCATTAGTAGCCGCATCTTTGCCTGTTAAAGCACCTGTAATAGAAGCATACTCTTGTGTGGTAGCTCCTGTTGCAATTAATAATTTGTTCATTTTTTTTGTTTTTAGATTGTTTAGATTGTATATATAATAAGAGTAGTCTATTAGACTACTCGTACTTTCACTATTTCGTTAAGCTGTGCTTTCATTTTATTAACCATACCTGATTTAGTTTGGTCTTTTAAATAAAGTATAGCTTCTTCATCTGTAGAACCAATAACTTCATCACCAAAGAATATAGCTTTACCTTCTACAGTAACAACAGCTGATTGTTTTAACCTAAATAATAATGACTTACTTTCTAAGTTATTATCATTGTATACTTTTACAAATGTAGCTGGTTTAGTTTCTTTAAGTTCATCTAAACGCTTACACTTATCAATATAATCAGAGTTGTAGAATAACTCTGTAGGTTCTTTTAATAGGTCTAATACCCAATCAACTTTAGCGTGGTCTTTTTCAGTTGACTTACTAATAAGGTCAATATAATTTTTATTAGCCTCTAGTTTAAGTTTAAACATTGTATCTTCTTCACGTTTTTCAATAGATAAATCGTTTAAAATAAAATCGTATAAATCTAAAGAAGCTTTTTGTTCTGTCGTAAAAGCTACTCTTGAACTTTGTTTAACAAAATTAGCTTTAATATATTCATGCAAATTTTCAGGTATTTGTATTTCTACTGTTTCGCCATCAAGTTTAACTTCTTGTACTGTATAATTAGCGTTAAGTTTAACACCTCCTGTTTTAGGAACACTTACAGTAAAATCTGCCCAATACATAGTCATCGCTTCATCAAACCCTTGGTCTTTAGGATTTTTGTTAATTAGTTTTGATGCAAAATATCTTTCTTGGTCTGTACTTAATCCTCTTGCAATAGCACCTGTATTATTTACAAATTGACTACCTATTTGTCCTGCTGATGTAGTTTCAGCTCTTAATTTTGTTGGTAATGGATGATAACCTCCTTTACGTTCATTACCTACTAAATGATACTTTTGTTCGATTACTACAGGCTTTTTAGCTGTAGCTGTAGTTGTTGCTGGTTTAGCATCACTAACTACTGTTGTTTTATTTTCCATACTTTGTTTAAATTGAATTTTAATTTTAAAGTTTTGTTGCAGGAGAAGGAATCGAACCTACGACCTTTGGATTATGAGTCCAATGAGCTACCTCTGCTCTATCCTGCGATTTAACTACGCTACCTTTTACAGTAGCGTAGTATTTTAATAAATCAACTAACCGATTATTGTCCAAGTGTACATAGTAACTTGTAGCAAGAACTAGGTCTCTTAATTTGGATACCTCCAGTTCTAACATTCTCGATAGATGTTTCATCTCTATCTGTAGAACGGTAAACTGATTCTGGATAACCTAGCGGAGTATGAACACCAGCAACTACGAAGTTGATGTTTTCACGTCCTTCTTCAACTATATATTGAAGATTAGATTCTCCTTGATAAACAGTTTGGTCTACAAAGTAGAAGTGGTGAGAAGTAATAGGTAATCCTGTAAGTGGATGTCTTGGAGCTGATTGAGCAATAAGACCTCTATCAAACATTGGATGGTAATGTACAGTTAACATTTGACCGTCAACATGTCTAAAGCTTGTAAAGAAGCTACCATAAACCATTTCATGTGAATTACTTCCACTAGAATATTGTTCAGAAGAAATAAATTGAGTAAATCCTTTTAATTCGTTCTTAATCATTCTATCAAAATCAGCCATACCACCACGGCCTGTATAGATATGAATGTCAGCAAGTTCATCTGTAATATTAAAAGTAATATCACGTACTAAATTAAAGAACTTGTTATAAGATAACAATGAATAAGTATCACTATTACTTGGTGGAATTTGTTGGTCAATACCTGCACCAGAAGTAATAGGTATTTGAGTTTCGCTATCTACTGTATAAAAATCACCAGTAGTTGCTTTTCCGTATTGTGACCACCAAATATCGTTTTCTCTTTGTTCGTTAAATGTCAACATTGACATGTATAACTCATAATCCATGTATGATTTAAACAACTTACCATCAATAGGTATTTGAAACATCATGGTTTTTTTAGCTACGTTACCAGCATACTTATATGAACTACGCATTAACGAAATCATATTAGTAGCCATGCTAGGTAATTGGCTACGGCTTTCAACACCTTTAGATTTTTCAAAAGGTACTTTAGCTACACCACCTGACCAAGCTTGTCCTGCTGTTAAACAGCTAAGAGGCATAAATAAACTATTTGTAGAAGCAAAAATCTTCAAAGTGTATTCCCAACCATCTGCTACCGCAACTGGGTCACTTACAACTTGTGATTGTAATTGTGCTGCTTGAATATGTGGTGGGTATAACAACTGTTGACGATAGAACCAACGGTCAGCAAATACTACTTTAAATAAACCACCTGCAAGACCTGGCCTTTGTCCAGCTACATAAGTACTACGTACTACAATAGATGTCTTTTTAGGTGCGCCCATTACAGGGTATTTATATTCAAAGTTAGCGTTATCTAGTTTAACTCTACTGATAGTTTTAACTTTTTTAGATTGTGCTTCTAAGTTACCTTCTGTATAAGCTAATACTGGAAAGTTTTTCTTACCGTACTCTTTGTCGTTATACAACATGTGAGTAACAATAGGTGAAAGTAAAGTAGCATCACTTTGTAATGCTCTTGATAACTCTGTAATAGAGCTGTACTCTTTATCACGATATGTATCTTGATAGAGTTTTAGTTCTGGTGCTATTTTTGCTGCCATAGTTTTAGATGTTTATTTGTTTTTATTTACTGTGTTTTATTTGTCTTGGCCCTTAGTTCATCTAAAGTCCATTCTTTTCCTTCTGTGCCACCATCACCTCCAGTAGTTGCAGACATCCTTACTCTAGGTGTTTGCTTATTACTACTAGTTGCGACTTGTTTTTCAATTCCCTTTACTTTAAAATCTTTATAAACTAAATAGTCTATAAATAATCTTTGTTGTAAAGTTAACTTTTCATGCTTTTCAGTTAGCTTTTCGCTAAGTACAAATTCATTAAAAGCCTTTCTATCTGTTTCTGGAATAACTAAATTCTGTAAATTACCTTCTTTAATTATTGAATTTACTTGAGTTACAGTTTTAGTTATTTCTTCTTGTTCTATTCTAGCAACTTCTTTTTCAGCTGCAATTCTTTGGTCAGCTTGTTGTTGAAGATAAACTTTAATTGCACCAGCTTCTTTTTCTACTTCAGCATCTAATTCATCATCGTCTTTAAGACCTTCTACTAAAAGTTTAGCTCTTTTTTCTGATAGTCCTTTTTGCTTATAAACATCAACTAAGAAATTAGATTTACCATCAATATCGTCAGCTTTAAACTCTAAATTAAATTCTGCTGCTTGTTTTTTGGCTTTCCATGTTTCTATACTTCCGCCTTCTTGTTTATGTTTAATTAAATCTTCAATGTCTGGGTCAGTAGATAGAAATTCTTTTTTAGCTGCTTCTTTAACTAATTCATCACGCTTATCATAGAACTTTTTAATTCCTTCAACACTATCATCTTTAATGTCAATGTCTTCAAAATCTTCTGGTTTATAACCGTACTGTTTAATCAAATGTGATATTGGTGTAGGTTCATCTTCATCTTCATCTTCATCTTTTTGATTATCTCCACCATCTTCACTTCTTTTTGCTGCTGCTTCAGCTTCTGCTAACTTAGTTGCCTCCGCTGCTGCTGCTGCCGTTTCTTCTGCTGCTAATTCTTCTGCTGTTTTCTCGCCTTCAATTTCTTCTAAGGCGTACTTTGAAGCTATACCTTGTACCGCTTCATCACTTAATGTTAAATCTGTCATTTTTCTTGTTTTATTTTGAGTGTGTAAAATTTAATTCAATAAAACAGAACAAAGATACAATTATTTATCTATTATTTCTAAATCTGTAATAACAGACAAAAACAACAATTATCTACTTATTTCTTTGTTCCTGCGGGTTTGTTTGCTTTTATACGTTCAACTCCAATCTTTTCTTTAGCTATACGTTCATCGCTTTCTCTTTTAGCTCTTTGTTCCATTAATTTTTCTTTTTCAAGTTGTATTTTAGCAAAAGCTTCTTCTCTTTTAGCTTGAAGTTTAGCTACTTCAGTAGCATCTGGAATACCGTTATTATTTAAATCTGAACCTAATAAAGCACTTTCAACTTCCATTAACTTAATATCTTTTTTAGTTTCATTATTAACATCTATCTCGTAGCGTTTTAGTTCTCTATCAGCTTCTTTTTCTGCTAATTCGGCCTGTTTAAGTTCTTGCTCTGCTTGAGATTGTGCTTGTTGACGCTCTAAGTATTTAGCTTCTAATTCATCTAAATCAGTTATAAGTTCAGCTATATTAACAGCCTGTACTATACGTGGTAACATTCCAATCTGTTCTGTTTGTTGTGCTATATTACCTAATTGACCTTTCATCATTTCAAGGTCTCTTTGTGTTTTAGCACTATTTTCAGCTACTACACCGTATTCTATCCAAGGAAATATTTCTGGATTTAATTCATATTCTACCTCTTTTTGTTTAGGTGAAAGGTAAACACCTTTTTTACCTTTACGCCAAGCTACCTGTGTAAGAGGTAATAATCCATTAAGGTCAACAAGAATAGTTTCTTCATGCTGTCTAAATAATTCTTCTGTAGCTGTACTACTTCTATATAAAGCTTCTTCAGTAACAGCTTTTCCATCGGATGCCATTGTAGCACCTTTACGTTGCCTATTAAATCCAATAGCTTCATCGTAGTCTTCTTTAATAGCTCTTAATATATCGTATAGCTCTTTTATATAAGAGGTTAAAGACATATCTAATACTTTAATGTACTGTAAAGCTTGTAATGCTTGAGGATTAGTTTCATCTATAAATAAGTAACCATGAGCATCTGCATAGTACATTACAGTAAATTCATCCCAACCTTCTTTCTGTGGAATAATTCCAAGTGGAAAAGTAGTA
>JBIKJV010000264.1:0-4440 GCA_044360755.1 Phycisphaerales bacterium | reverse complement strand
GGAAAGAATCCACCCTGTGGAACCATGCCTGCAAATGATTGCATTTGGTTTCTACCAAAACCTCTTGGCATCATTCTACGCATTTGTCTTACTGACATACCACGTTGAGCCATTGGTACTTGTTCCATAGGAGGTTGCATAGGAACTTGTTGCTGCATCATAGCTTGTTGCTGTTGTTCCCACATAGCTTCAGCTTTCTCTTTCATTTTAGCTTCTTGAGCTGAACTTGCTAGTGCTGCAACAAACTCATCTTTCTTATTTTTCTTTTTATTATCCATGGTGTCCATAGGATCAAAACCAGCAGAAGGCTTTTCTTCTTCACCTCCAGCTTGTTTCTTAAGTAATTTCATTACTTGACCTATGTACTTTCTTTTTGTAATACCACCTTGTTTATAAAAATTTTGTTTGTCTTGATTGTATTCATAAGGATCATATCCAGTAAAGCTTACTGCATTGTCTTCAGGAATTATATCACCACCTTGTTGCATGTAAGCTTCTTCAGGTATGTCATCATCATCTTCATCCTCTTCATCCTCACCATCAGCAGCTGTATCATCATAGTAACCATAGTCATCAGCTAGACCAGCTTGTCTTTCTTCTTCAGCTTCTTGCTCTTGACGTTCTAATTCTGCTAAGCCTTCATCATATGTATCAGTTTCTTCTTCTTGTTCTTGAACTGGTTCTTGACTTTCAAAATTAGCAGCAATGTTTTCTACCATCTGCTCAGCTTGATCCATAGGAATTTTAGCAGCCACTAACTCACCTATGAGTGAATCTTTCATCATGTCTATGTCAAGCTCATCAGTGTTAGCTAATGTTTTATAAACATAATCAGATATCTGTGCTTGCTGATCTTGCTGACCACCCTCTTGGGCTTTACGTAAAAACTTTGCAGTTTTGTTTACAAACTTTCCTTTACCATCCGGGGCTTTGTAAATTCTTACTTTTTTCTTCATATATTAAATATAATAAATTCTAATTAAACTACTAAACTTATTAAGTTTAATCTAGCTCTTCTACTATGTAACCTCTCTTTATATAATCTTGAATTTCCTTGTTTGATAAAGTTGTTTCAATATGGTTCTTTTTAGAGCCACCTTTTTTATATCCCTTTAATCCAGCAACAGAACTTAAAAATGATACATGTGCAAGAGGATCTATTTCTTCTTCCTTATTTAGGTGTATACCAGAATCAAAAAGATCAAAACTTCTTTTAAGATTTTGAAAACCTTCAATGTCTCGGAGTGGAGTGAATGGTGTAACACCACTTAAACCTATTTTTGTTCCACTATATGCTGCACTACGTATCCTGTCATCTGTCCATCCTTGTTCATCTGAATTTGCTTCTTCAATTGTATTGACAAGATTGGGTCCATGTTTATTTATCACATCATAAAAACCTTTTCCTACTAACACATTCCCCGTGGTTAACCATGGTAGAGATGCAACAGGTGCAGTTGTTAACACAGATTGAACAACAGATGCTGCTGTAGGTAAACCAAGAGCAGCTACTAGAACTTTAATATAGTCCTTATCTAACATGTTTATTCTTCCAGACTGATATCTAGGTTGACCCATATTAATATCTAATTGTTCACCTTTTAACCATGAAGCGTTACCATTCTCAAGTATTGTAAACGGACCTTTAGGAATTCTTGTTTTTCCAAATTCTTTGTCATCAATTATATCTGGTTCTGCTTTATACTCCGCATATTTTTTATATATAGAATCAAACTTCTCTGGATCACTTAAGAATTGTTTTTTTTGTTCAGGTGTTAGCCTATCACTTTTTAATATTAATTTGGCTAACTCAGCTTCAGTATAAGATATAGTTGGTTTACCAGCATTTACTTCCTCTTTTGCTTTAAAATAATTATATTTTTTTCCTTCATTTATATCATAAGCACTAGTTGTTCCAGCAACTTGCTGTGTGGTTTCAGATGGTGTTAATGACTTACCCCAGTCAATATCTTGTGCAAAATTTTCAAAGAAAGGTTGATAGGATGCATCATATTCTGCAGCTTTTCTTTCCTGTTCAGCAATTGATGCATCAATATTTTTTTCCATATTTGCTAAGTCATTGTTATCCTTTTTCTTTTCACTTTTTTTAGAAAGAAATTGGTTATAACTATTAACTGCATTCTGATAAACTGCATCAGCATAATTACCATATAACTGTTGAAGACCTTTTACATCACCTTCACCTTGACTTGCTAAAAGAGCAAATGCCTGATCTTTTGTTTTTCCTGAGTTAATAAGTGCATCAATTTTATCTTTGTTTCTTTTAGCATGAGCAGCATTAGCATAATTATATACATCTTGGAAATTTGATTTGATATCTGGAGCTTGCCCTAATTTTAAGTTAGCACTTATCTCTTCAGGAGATAATCCTTTTTGAAGTATTGCATTTGATATATCTTTATTATTAAATACTTCATAATCACCAGATTCATTTTTTACTGGATAGTAACCAGAATTTCTTAGTTCTGCTATCATTTCATCAGAAGCTTCTTCTGCAGGTATAAAGTTTGCAGCAGGTCTTGCTATTCCTTTATATTCAGCTGCAACTGGTTTATATTCAGACTTTTTAATTGCAGCATTAGACTGTCTATCAAGATCGGGATCAACATTAATTTTTATACGGGGTACTTGTACTAACTCTGGTTTAGGTAAGTTGTCTACAATTACACCATCTTGAGCTCTTGTTAATGCAGGTATAGCAGGATCATTTACTTCTTCTACTATATAACCACCTTTAACATACTGAGCTATTTGAGTATCATCAAGTTCAAGATCTATATAACCACCATCTTCAAAACCATATTTTATACCTGCTGTTACTCTTGGATTAAAATAACTACCAGGCATCATAGTGTTTTGTATACCGGCATTTGCTACAAAGTTTTTACCTAGCTTTTTTTCATAACCAAGTTCCAGATTTGCACTTGGATTAAATAACTTTCCTGGTTCTGAATAATTACTTAATGTAGCATCACCATATATGTTTCTGTATTTTTTTCTTATACCTATGTCTTGAGTTGATCTAGGTGCAGTGTTTCTATTCATGAATGGAACTTCTGCATTTATGTTACCGTGTAATCCAGATTTATGTGACATATCTACATTAGCACCAATAATCTGAGAACCTGGTCTGTTTGAATTTGTATACAACCTAGGCTTTATGTTAAAGTTAGGAGGACCACCCTCTTGATAATACTTGGCATTAGGATCAAATACTTTATTCTTTTTAGACTTGGGTTTTTTAAACAATCTGTTTTCTGTAAACAATCTGTTTGTTGCATCAAGACTTCTTGAATACTTCTTAGAAGCTAAACCTTTCTTACTTGGCTTAGGCATTGGTATAAGACCTCTTGTATAACCTCCTCTTTTCATTTGTGGATTATCATCTACACTTTGAACATTCCAATTATCATCAAAGTAAATCATGGAACCATGTTTGGTTTTTACAGTTTTTGCATTTAATTCTTTTGCTTGTGCTTTCATAGATTCCCAATTAGGAATCCAAAAACCTTCTTCATTATATGAACCAGCATCTTCAATAACTGGAATATCACTTCTTGTTCCACCACCCTTACGCATGAAGTCTTCAGGTTGTTCTAACTCTGGCTGCATTCTGTAATTAGTAGTTAGCTCTTCCCCAGGTTTAAGATCTCTTTTGGCATACACATATCTTTTGTCACCAACCTTAACACTGTACATAGTTGGTTCATCAGAATGATTATGCATTTTACCTAGTGTACCTACAGGCTGACCTTGTCTATGAGCAAGACCTATTCTTTCACCTTGCTTAATTGGGTTCTTTGCAAATAAACCTTTATCTGCATTTGGGATTTTAGATTTAGATACTTTATACTTCATTACCTTAAGGATACTTGGTTTTTAATATTGGATATTTTGAATATCATGTTTACATCACCTGATACCATTCTTGACAAACTTAAGAAATTTAAATAATGTCTAAACTTCTTTCTTTGCAAAAGTGGTTTTACATAATCTAAGTTAGCTTGATTAAGGAGTCTCTTGTAACCGCTAGGTCCTGTCTCCCATATCTGTCTCTCATCATAGTTACCTAATAGTTGTGTAGTTCCTGGAATAAGTGGTCCTTGTGGAGGATAACTTGATCCTATCGGAAACTCAGCTCTATCTTTTGTTATATCCCAGAATTGGTTTAGTCTGTATTTGTTTTCTTCTTTAGAGAATAAGATATCATATCCTGGAACTGGTAAGTATGTTGGGTCTACAGATAAAGATGGATTAGGTCTTGGGTATTGTAAACTTAAAGCTACATTATTCTTAGGGAATATATTTAGGTTTAAGTATCCGGAAACTTGCTCTGAGTTATATACCAAGGCTCTGTCAAAATTAAAGTCAAGAACATGATACTGGTCAAAGCAATTGTACTCAGATCTTTTATAACAC
>JBIKJV010000355.1:0-3304 GCA_044360755.1 Phycisphaerales bacterium | reverse complement strand
TACTCTACAGATTTAATTGTAGTTACTGTTTGTCCTGTTGATACAGGTATCTCTATTTCAAATGGGTAATCTACACCATAGAAGTTACAGTAAGTTCCACATGTTCCACCTGGGTTAGTATCATGCTTCCATATATTAGCCATCAACTGTTGAGTACCATTAAAGGTCTCTCTTACAGTTTTAGTTGTAAGATAGTTTACTTTAGTTGGTAAAGTTAAATCAGGATGCCAGTCATGGAATGAGATAAAGAAATTATTCTTAGGGTCAAAGCTTACTGTCCAAGAAGCATCTTCAAATAAGAAAGGATCTCCTAGCAAATACTTGGCTTGACCATCTAATAAAAAGAAGTCACCTTGTCTTCTATAAAGAGTTCCAAAAGGAGCTGGTCTTTTTGGCTCATTATTAAGTGGTATGTACTCAACTCTACCTTTGAATATATCTCTTAACTTATAGTCTTTTTTAGTAAAGTATAGTACAGAGTTTTCATTATCATATAATGTTTGACAACCAATACCAGCCACAGGATTATCATTCCATGGATAGTCAGGGAAGTCTACAGTTAACTTATACGGTAAGAAATTATTAAACCACCACTTCAAGCCATTCTGTGATATTTCTTTTATACCATCACCATAGCTAAATATCTTACCTTGGTTCTGAGATATATAATATATTCCTGCAGGAGATGATATTACAGAAAGTCTGTTCTGTGATGAACCATACTCATATGTTCTATCCGCATTAGTTACAGATTGCCCAGGTTGGCTGAACAAACCTCCGTCACCTATAGTAAGTTTAGTACCAAGTTCAGTTTGTAATTGATCAATACCTTGGAACATTAATGGGCTGTCATTCTTGAATGTAATGAATAAACCACTCTTGTTTACTTGTTTTATACCACTTACTTCACTAATAAAATCTTTGTAGTTATTAGCAAGGAATATGATCCAGTTATCTCCTCTATAGCTTGTGTCAGATTGTTGTAGTGAATAAATGATTCTGTTTGGATTATAAGTATAACATAGTGATGCTACTTTAGGATCATAGTATCTACTTTGTAAAGTACCATATGAAAAGTAATTAGTAAATAGTTTGGATATACTTAGTGAATAATCATATCTATATTCATTGCCTCTGGTTATAATCTGAGGATCCATGTTAAACATAGACACTAGGTCTGTGTATTTATATGGGTTATAACTTTTTTCCCATTCATAGTCTCCATCAATTCTAAAGTCTACAAGTACTTCAGACTCCACAAAGAAATCTCTTACAGAAGAGTTAGCTAAATAAAAGAAAGAGTCTTTAGGTCTAAACTTACCTGGATATCCTGGTGGACCTTGAATAAGACCAAATGGAGTTGGTGGAATTATACCATTTGATAAACTATAAAAAGGGTTATCTAAATAATAAAAGTCTTCAGGACTTGTTCCTGTTGCCGTAGGGACTGCTGTTACACCAGATCCAGAAAAACCCAAAAGATCAGATGAATCAAACCTTTCAGAGTTTGCATAGAATCTTGCATATGGAATCATGTTTCTTATAGCATAATTATATTCAAACCCATCAGGCTGTCCATATAACCAGTCATAGAAAAAGAACATAGAATTCTTTTCTGTATATCTATTTATAAAAATGTCACCACCAAATAAAACAGGAGTTGTTGTTAGTTTACGTTGTGTTACTTGTTCATCATAACATATACCACTTGTTACATGAGAATTAAATATGTTACTTCCTGTACCTATTTTTTGTTCACAAGGTGTTATTACTATTTGTTTTATTCCTTGATATGTAGATTGTAACTGTCCATACTGATTACCTAGTCTTACTTTGACAGAAGCATAATGACTTGCAATCCTTGTTGAAAAAGGTAGTGTATAATCTTTATAGTCTGGTAAATTTGTATTACTGGGAACTGCTGGAAAAGGTCCATGAACTATTGTACCAAGTGTTTGTAAACTTTGATCAATATAGTTACCTGAAGCATCTTGTATAAAAGAAGGACCTTTATTTTGGTTATTTTGTTGTACACCACAGTCTGTTCTTAATACAACTGTGTCAGATCTTTTAAGATTATTAATACTGTAATTACGGGTTGTTGTTCCAATAACAGGCAGTGTAATTTGATATCTAGGTAATTCAAGTGTATTATCTCTAAGATATGTACTATCTTCAATTCTAAATCTAACTGTGTCAGTACTTTTATTTGCACCAAAGGCTCCATAAAAACCATGGGCAATCATTTGCAATGCATACTGATCCCACTTAACACATGCATATACACCTCTTAGTGCAATGTCTACACCCTCACTAAAGTAAAATATAAATTGATTTAGTCCACCAACAAGTCTTGAGTATGGATCCATATAAGCAGACTTAGGCATCTCTCTTTGGTATTCTGGTGCATTGGTGGTTATCAAGCCTGCACTTGCTGCTGTAGCCGTAGCACCATCCCAAACACCTTGTATACCTGAGAAAACAGGTCTAACTCCTGTAAAAATAGTTGATATTGTATCAATAAGCAAACCTGCAGGAGGTACTAATGGAAAAAACGGTGGTGTACCCAAACCATTAAAATATCCTCCAAGCTGTGTAGTATATAAACCAGCTGCTGTATTATAGGCTGTAACAGCAGCATTATAAACAGGACCACCTGCTATAGACCCTGCGTTTGTTGTAGCAGGTTGTGGAGGAGGTTCATTTATAATATACTTTCCTTGAAATGAATAAACAGCCTCAGCTATACCTAAAATGTACATTATGGTTTTTGTCTCATTAGACAAAAGCTTCCATTTAGGATGTCTATCTGGTTCTTTGAATTGTTGATCTGATACACCAAGCAAATGACCATAAAGCTTTAGTTCTGTAAATGATAAGAACGGAGTCCTAAACATTGTGTCTGGTGAATGGAAAGAAACAATTTCCCTTGGTATGTTTTGCGGAGAACCTGCTTTAATATAAGGATCATTAAGATTATAATTTAAGTCAGCAAGATTATTGGTATTACTAATTGGTTTGATTGTGTTAAAGGGATAGTTAGCATAGAGACCTGTTCTGTTTCTTTTAGCATTACCTTTTATCTCATAACTCCTAAAGTTGTTAATCATACCCTTAGCGACAACACTTTTGTTACCTTCTCTAGATCCTCTTAAAATTTCATAACCTACAATACCAGGGATGTCTTCTCCATAATTATCTTTTGGATAAATTATGTTTTCAAAGAATACTCCCATTATTCTTATCTTAAGATTACTACCGTAATTTGTATAGTTAGTATTGCTCTCAAAATGAAGAGTATTAG
>JBIKJV010000386.1:0-7811 GCA_044360755.1 Phycisphaerales bacterium | reverse complement strand
TTCGTCAGATCGTGGAAAGCATAGCCAAGAGATTGGCTGACCATGATTATTTCCGCACAGTTCCAAAGATTCCTGTGCTGGTCGAGGATCAAAAGGACGTTGAGAAGTCGATCTTGAACGCGATGCAGACCGCAGGGGCATTCGTTCTGATCAATTTCGATTCCGCAGATGCCGACTCCCCGGATACACCCGGCCCATATCTTAACAATTCCTCATTTAAAGTCACCATATCTGAGATTCCATCATTGTGGCGATCACGTGGAAATCACCAACCATCCTGCACAGAGATCGCTGAGGCGATTTGCAGACTAATTCATCATCACCAACCGCTGGATGCCAATGGGCTTGCATTGTCCGGCGGGGTTTTATTGTTCGATTCAATGTCTCAACAGGCGAATGAGTCGATGCTTCAGCAAGTCATTACATTCACAATACCAATCGGTTTAACCAACACAGACCCAGAAAGATAAAATTATGGCAACATTTGATAGAGCAACAATCGTTCGAGGCCCATGTAAGATCGGTTATGATGGAGCAACATTCTACTCCAAGGGCGGCGTTTCGCTGACCATGACCAACTCGACCTTTGACAAGGAAACCGATGCCTATGGCATTGTTGGCAAGGCAAAGACAGACTTCCAAGTTGTTGTTGAGTTTGAACCAGTTGGCGAGATCGAGGCATTAACTACGCTTTTCCCATATGGCAGCACAGCAATCGGTGGATCGATTTATGGATCAGCCGACAAGGCGCTTGTGATCACATCCGTTGATCAGACTTACACGATCAACAATGCTGCCGTGACGCAGATGCCCTCGATTCGATGCACAGCTAACAACACCGCATTCGGATCGGTTCAATTCACCGGATTAGTGGATAAGAGCGGCGACCCAAGTTCATTAGCTGATTATTATTCTGCTACTGCTGGCGCAGCGATTGGCTCGGCATTCAGTCCGTCTTTGATCGTTACTGCTCCATACCAAGCAACGCTAGGCGCAGTCGGGCCTTTCTACTCCGAGGCTGGATTTGAGATCGCATTCGACTTAAGTCTTAACCCCGTAACTGTTGATGGCATGGGCACGGTTGATATGTCGCTCCAGAATCTCGGCGTGAACATCACCTGCATTCCGACTGGGGCTTTAGCTAATTCATTCGATACCTATTTCGGATCGTTGGATGTTGGTGAGGATCTCGCAAACTCAACGCTCGATATCAGCACTAGCACATCTGGCGGATTGAATTTCGACTGCCTTGCTGTGCAAGTGATCGATATTCAGAAACGATTCAGTCCAACTGACAATCGAGTCGGTCAGCTTACCATGGCGGCTCGGCGCACATTCACATCTGGATCACCTAACCCATTGTTCACAGTCCTTGCAGTAGCATAATTCATGTATGCAGCCGCATTCATCGGGGATAAGATAATCGATCTCGCTGGCTGGGACCAAGGACCATCCGCCGAAACATCGAATCTTTCCATATCATACAGCAATCAATTCCAATCCGTTAATTATATCGGAGGGACTTGGGGGCGGCAGTTTTTCCGCTCGGGATCAATGGCGAGCGCTTCATTTGATAGTAGATTTAATTTTCCTGATTATGATACATATCAAAGATGGTCTACATATTTCCTGTCGGCGTTGCCGGGATATTTTTCCAACCAAACATCTTGCATCTTTAAACTGACCACCCCTTGGCCCAATTATGGAACTAGACAAGTTGAAACGGCTACTGGAGTCGGAACTGTAACTGGGTCTGGTAATGTCGCCCTTATTATAACTTCTCCCGGAATGGATGCTAATGGATGGGATCTTTCTGTTCCAGTATATGCTGGAGAAACTGCTACAGTATGGATGGATAGAGTTAGATATTGGCTTTTAACAATAGCACAGGTCCAGATGTATTTTTCAGTATCTGGATCCGGGGCAAATGTTGTTCTTACTAGGCGGAGTCCATATGCCGCGCAAGACAACACTCTTAATATATCAATAGGCGGCCCGGGGACGACTGCTACCGGAATAACTCCGTCTTTAATTTCATCGGGAACAACTGCAGCAGTTCCGCTTGCTGCAATGAGCGAACAAATATTCTACGATGCCAATGTATCCGTTGCCGCATCGCAAGTAGGCACATCCGTTCTGCTTAATACATCCGTAACCGGACGATTAGTCGCCCCATAATATATGGCATCAAAAAAGGTCAATATCGATATCAGCACAACGGCTAATACATCCGGAGCGGATCAAGCTGCCGGGTCAATGGATAAATTAGCCGAGGCTAATAAAAATGTAGCCTCTACCGCTGAATCGACATCAAGCAAAGTATCCGGCTCGCTAGATGGTATATTGAATTCAACCGATGAATTATCGAAGAGCTTCTTTAAGGTTCAGACCGCTTCCGAACAGGCGCTTGCTGCTTCAGATGTTGCCGCAGTAAAAAATAAGCAATCTCTTGATGCTGCGGCTGCGGCTGCGGAATCATATGAAAGGCAACTAGAAGAGATCAGGTCAGCGACCGAGAGAATTGTAGCGGCTAATCTTGCCGATGCGGTAGGGAAGATTTCCAAAGCGTTCGGGGACCTATCCCCGGAGGCTGATCTTGCTATTTCCGGGGTTAAAAATTTCCTTAATATATTAGCAAATACTGGGGATCCGGTAAAGGCTTCACTTGGAGTTGTCGCAACTGCTGTTGGCGGAGTGGTGAGCGCAATGATTGACGCTAACAATCAGGCCAAGGAATTAGACAAGTCCCAAAAGGAACACGCTCAATCGATGGCGACCATACGGTCGGAGATCCTCGCAAAAGTTAAAGCCGAGAAAATGGCTGAATTTTTCCAAAAGGAAACCGATGCCGTAAATGAGCAGATTGACGCGCTAGAGAGGCGGAGCAAAGTTCAATCTGCTATTGCCTCCGCTCAATCTGCGGTTGGCGGGGCTGCTGCCCCGGGTGGAGCGGATCTCGGGGTGGCTGAAGCCGCTAGAGTAAATTCAGAGACGACCGCTAAACTTGCGGAGATCGACAGGCAAGTGGCGCTTGCCGGAGATACTTTGGCGGCAGCAACAAGAAATGTTGAGATAGCTAACCTTGCTCTAAAAGAGGCAGTCCACAGAGAGGGTCCGGGAGGAGAATCTGCAATAGCAGCGGAAGCAAAGCTAAAAGCAGCGGAAGAATTAAAGGCTCAACTCGAAAAAGATTTCCAAGATATACAAGATATATCTACCGCTAAAACTGCGGAGATTGTTGCCGAGGCCCAAGCTCAAGTTGACAAAATAACGGAGCAGACTACGGCACAATGGACTGCCGGAGTTGCTGCAATTCAAACAGAATTGCAAGCGGAGATCGACAAGCAAGGAGCTAGTGCAAGTTCTTCCATGAAGAGTGCGCTTGAGGGATTCGCTGCGGTAATGGCGGATGGTCAGATAAAGCCAGAGGAAATTGCAAAGCTCAACACGGCTTTCGAACAACTTAAAAATTCCCAAAATCAATTTAATAGCAAGGTTTTGAGCGGGCTTCAGTCTCAAAATTCCCAAAATGTTCAGGCGCTTAATCAGATAACTTCTATAAATAATCAGATAACAACGAAGCTAAATGGAGCGATCAATGCTTTAAATAATTTACAAAACAGGGTAAATAACCTAGCATATCCAGCAAGATAACAGAAACAATTATGCCAACCAAAATCTTACCAACAGAATATTTAGGATCAAATTATAATGGCGATACATCAACTGGTGTTGTTTCATTTGATATCGATGATTTTGTATCCTCGTCAAATTTATCCAAGCCGGAAATTGGGCAAGCCGCAAACATCGATCCTGTCGGGCTTGTTGTCGGATTGAGCTATACAATCACCACTCTTGGAGATACTAATTGGCAATCCGTTGGCGCTCCGTCCGGAGCGGTTGCTGGAACATCATTCACGGCATCTGCTCAATCAGCATCCGGGACGACTGGCAAGGTTTCATCTGGAGACATTCGCAGGGTATTGATCGGGTTATGCGAACAGGTTTATCAAAAATACTTTCAATATTCCGCTGCTGGAACCGCTCCAGCGAAGATGACAGTTGGAAGGACAACCGGAATTGAAAACTCTACCGGATCCGTCACATCATTGGTTATTACTTATAATATTGGATTTACTGTTGATATTCAAACTCAAGAGGTAGCGGAAGAATAATATGCCTGTAAGCTGGACAATCGCCGGGCAAACCGGGAGAAATTTTGATGCGACTGCAAGGACGCTTGAAGCTGCATCTATTAGTGCTGCAAAGGTTGAATTTAAGAATCTTGAGGCTGATATTCTTACATTTACAATTTCACCATCACCGACCGGTGCTATATTCCCTGATCTTGTACAGGAAATGATACTTTATCGTAACGGGGTTCAATTCTTCGTTGGATATGTTACCGACATCAGAACAATGATTGATTCCCTCAATCAATCCGTCCAAGTCACCGTATCAGGAACTTGGTGGTGGCTTGATAAAGTCCCAATGACTGCGGTTTGGAATGATGGTGCTGGAACTTCAGGGGAGAGAATTTCAATCGTCTTCGGAAGCGCAACTGCCGGGCAGAATTTAAAAACTAGCCTTGAGAATGCAATAAATAGATCAGCAGCTTTAGGTGTCCCAATCGCCACCATAGCGCAGGGTTCGTCTGTTGATAATATGTTTGCTTTCCCAAGGATAACATTGAATCAATCCACCTGCGGTCAAGTTATTTCGGAGCTTGTTCGGATTTGCCCCGACACAATGGTATGGTTTGATTATTCAACAAAACCAGTAAGAATCAGAATAACCAGAAGAGGAAACGCCCCTGTAACCGCTCTTGATGCTTTATCATCTCCGATTGTATCTATTGATATAAATCCGAGGATCGATCTTCAAGTATCACAGGTTACACTTCCTTATGTTGATAGAAGCGCCACAGGGTTGACTAGATTTCAATCGCAGTCTTCTGGGACTAATTATCTATCACAAAGGCAGGTCATAACTATATCTGGACCGGAGCTTGATACCTTCCTGCCTAATGATTTGTTCGAATCATACTCAATCAAGACACAGGGAATTACTGGAACAGATGTTTATAATTTTGTTCACGACAGCGATAATTCGATGGTAAATGCTGCAAAGGTTCATGGATTGACAAGAGTTCCGGCAGTTATAGATCCCGGCGGGACTTATACTGAATATTCAGATGTTGCGTTTAGAAATGCGTCACAAATAACGACCATTGCCGCCCCTAGATTAACTTTAAGAGATAATACCGTTGTTAGCACAAGCACAAATTATATATTTCTTTCTACCGGAGCAATCCCTGATTGGTTGAGAGGATTGGGGTACAATATTAGAGAAGCAACTTTTTCTGGTCACTATAGATGGGGACCTACAACTAAAAGTTTTGCTGAATCTCAATATTTCTATACTGCTGGATTTGATACAGTCACGGCGCTTGGTGGGTATTTTAAAGGTTCTAATCAAGTAAGATATCAGGGCTGGAAATCTTTTTCAGTCCCCGTGATAATATCAACGGCAAATTTCGCAACTGAAACCACAGTTTATAGACCATCGGATTATTCATTCATGTATCCACCAGAGGGTCTTGCAGGGAATTTGCTTGCGGCTCAAAATTGGCTTCCATATGAGGGATCAATTCAATTAGAGCAGGAGGATGTTGGCGGAAATAGATACAGAGGAACAAAGGTCAACATTTCAAACTCACTAGCCGCATTCTCAACCATGAGCGCGTTGGTGTCTGGTGAGTCTCTAGAAATCGAAACAGGTAGAACAACAATCAACCTTGGCGCTCCGGCTCGGAATGATTACCGGACGCTGGTTGATAAGATCCGCAAGACATCACAAGATAATATTGTTTATGTATGAGTGCAATAACACAATTTAACCTATCTAAACAAAATAATGGTGATGTCTATATTCAAGGCGGTATTTTTATTGATTTAACAAGCCCAACTTCTGCCGCCTATATCTTGTCATATGATATAGATGGAATCCCAACAGGGGAATCTGATTCATTCAATCCTGCCCCGGTTCTTGCTGGGGGGAGCGGAAGAAATATCTTAATGAGTTTTACCGGGAATCCAAATTTGCCATTTGGAGTATTTAGACCGATATCTGATTACAAGTGGATAAATGATTCGATGCCGGGAGGTTTTTATATTGAGTTTAACCAATCAACGGGGAATCTTGATTTTAAGAACGCAACAGGAACTATTGCAACAGCTCCTCTAGGATCAATAGCTATAAACAACCGCGCACCAGCAAGCGCAACGGTTGGTCATTCCGGCCCGGGGTCTCAAATCATTACAATCGATCTTGGATCCGCAACGGGAACGACAAATTTCACATATACATCCGTCACCGGAAACACGAACTTTAATGTTATATGGAACGGAGTAAGCAGATTTAGCGGATCAGGAAGCGGAACTGCATCATTCAATAAAAATCTAGCAAGCCCGACAACCGCAACCGTGCAAGTTTCTGCCATTGGAGATGGGGCATCTTCAACATTTAATCTAGGTGTGCCGGGTGGCGGCGCTGCACCATATACTCCCCCGGCGCTAGGAACTGGAAGGATTGGATTTGTTGCATCTTCTACCGCCTACGGAAATTCTTTAAACGGAGGAATTGCTTTCAATCTTTATCCATTGTTTGAGAATTCGGCAAACATTAAGACTTGTAGCGTAACTGCGGAGACATCTATCGGTTCCAGCTTTGTTTTCAACTCTGATAATTATCAAAGATTTTATGATGCCACCGGGAAGGCATATGAAATAGTCATTGGGCAAACTCAAGCTGAATTCAGGGACTCTACTGGAATTATAGCAGTAAAAGATACTAGCGATGATGCTATATTCACAGACCCAACAGGATCTTATATTTCTACGGAATACGGAAAAACAAAATATGGGCTGACAGATGATTTCTTCATTGGGGTCATTCACGATAGCATGGATCCAATCCCTGCCGTTTATTTTTATATCATGAAATATTCTTCCGGATTTTTTGTCGGGGCCGAGGGTCCGTATAGCTTGAGTTCCCTTCCAGCAAATTCCGCAACCAATAAATACCTTCCTATTGGCGAGTTCATCGGCGGCACGACAAACAAGCTATTGCAGCTATGGGAGGGTCCTGTTCTGCTGCGATAATGTCCTTTACAAATCTTGCTAAATCTGCTACCTAAACCGCTATATGTCAGGCACAAACCTTGATGCCCATTCTGGAGAAACATTGAGCTTATCCTTTTCCTGCAAGGACGAGACTGGCGCGGCATTCAACCTAACCGGATATTCCGCCCGGGCCAAGGTTCGTTCCACAATCGCATCCAGCGTTGTGGTGATCGATCTAACCCCGACAATCCCCAACCCGGCTAATGGTATCATTGTCGTATCGAAAACCGACGAGCAGACTGCTAATGTTCCGCCCGGCGTTTACCAATGGGATTTGGTGCTGGATACTCCATCTGGCGGGGTGATTTACATCGCTGGCGGCACAATCAAATTCCGTCAAATCGCATCTCGATCATGAGCATAGAAATCGTAGAAATCAGATCATCATCTGATGAGCCATCAATTGTTTCCATCAATCAAGGCCCATCTGGGCCGCCGAATATCCTTACAATCGGAACGGTGGAGAGTGGTGCTTCCGCATTTGCGAACATTACCGGATCATCCCCAAGCCAAGAATTGAATCTAGTCCTGCCCAAGGGTGATCAAGGCATCCAAGGTGACCGTGCTGGGCTGAAATACAGATTCGACACGAGCACAAGCCCCGGCGCACCGAGTCCCGGGCATCTT
>JBIKJV010000268.1:0-7835 GCA_044360755.1 Phycisphaerales bacterium | reverse complement strand
GAACAACTGGCAAGGTTTTAGGAAGCAATCTTTCTTGTAAGTCTTTAGCAGCAGCCAACTCAGAGTTTTTACGCTCATTCTCAATCTTTTTTATTTGTTGCTTTTCTCTGTACTTAGAAAACCCATAAATAAAACCAACCAAAGAAATAATATAAATCAAGTAAGCCCACCAAGTTCTCCATGGTGGAGGCAGGATATGAATGACCATTTTGGCACCTTCCTCATTCCAAATTCCATCGTTATTTGCAGCTTTTACCCTAAATGTATACGTACCTTCTCTTAAATTGGTATAACTAGCAAAACGTCTGGATCCCGAATAAATCCAATCTTCATCATAACCTTCCATTTTATACGCGTATTGGTTATGCTCGGCATCTCTAAAATTAAAAGCTAAAAAATCAAATGATAAACTATTTTCAAAATTGTTTACAACAAATTCGCCAGTAGGATTTGCAGATTCAATAAGAAGTGTTGTGTCTTTTTTCGAAAATTTTTGGATAATTACCATAGGAGGATTTGAATTATCTTTTATAGAATCAGGGAAAAAGAAATTAAGCCCTCTAAAGCCACCAAAAAATATTTCGCCCTCTTTTGATTGAGAAACACTAAATGAATTAAATTCAAAGTCTTGTACACCCTCCGAAGTTCCAAAACTTCTATACTTTTTTGTAAATGGATTGTACCTAATAATTCCAAAATTAGAACTTAACCAAAGATTATTATCCTTACTCTTAACAACACTATATAAATACAAAGAAGGTATTCCATCTGCTAAAGTCAAAAACGTTTTTTTATTTTTTTTAAAATCTACTTCAATAAGTCCATTCCCATAAGTAGCTATATAGGCAAATTTATCATTGACAATTTCCATTGACTGCCACAAATCATTTTCCCTAGCAAATGCAATATTTTTTGTTAATGGTACTGCTGTATTATTTGCTTCATTGAGTAAAAAAATACCATCGTAATTGAGTACATATATCTCATTAGCGGATTTACGTTTCACCATCAATATCCCACCTTTTAAATTCGCTGGGAGCACTAAAGGCTCGTAAGCAGTGTCGCCATTGGCATTACTTATTACTACAGGTTTTTCGGCGGTGTACACTACCTCATTTTTATTATTTAGATACATTACACCCAGTGACCTATTATCACTTATATTGGTAAGCTCTTTAACAAGGCCCTGCTTAATAAAATTATTTGCTCCGCTTTTTTTCTTGTATAAAGTCAATCCATTTGGAGAGTTACCAACAGCTAAAATATTACCCTTTACATCTTCACCGAATTTCCAATTTCGGAGGATTGTTAGACTTGCATCTTCTAAATACCGCTTTTTAAAGTTTTTTAACCTATCAACTTCCATAATTCCCATATGTGGCGAATATTCACCAAGCCATAAGTGTCCTTTAGTATCTACAAAAGTTCCCCATACAGTTGAAAATCCAATATTAAAGTCGTTGGGGAAATTTTTGCTAAGCGTACCAAATTTTCTTTTATTGGGGTCGTATTTGGTGATATCAAAACCTCCAAGCCAAATATTTTTGTCTTTGTCCTCTAGTATATAACTGTAATTGGGATATTCAATTCCATATTCTTTTGCGTTGCCATTATTAATGTGTACTATTTTATTATTAGATAAATTAATAACATCGATTCCTACATTCAAAATAGTTAGCCATAGGTAATTACTACTTGAACTATATTGAATATTTTTAACCAGGTTGCCGGCTATTGTATTTTGATTATTGGGAATGTGTTTAAATACTTGAGTTTGTTTAGTTTGAAGATCATAAATATATGCTCCAAACTTAGTTGCCGTGTATATTTTTTTTCCAATTATTTTACATTCATTGGCCTGCGTAATCAACATTGAATCTGAGGAATTAAATAATGGACTGAACGTATGTTTCTGGGTATTAAAGTATTGTAAACCTATATCTGTAGAAACCAATAAGTTGTTTTCGTTGCATCCTATAACTTTGTTTACCACTTCTTGTTTGCCAAATTTAATTGGGTCGTTTGGATGTACTAAATATTGTTTAAATTTTTTGGACTGAATATTATATTCAATTAATCCTGTTCCGTTACTGCCTATCCACAGGGTTTTGTTTTTATTATCAAAGTGAATACTAAAACCTAATCCAAATCTTGGAGGTAATTTATTATTTAATTTAAATAAGGAATCTCGTATTGGCAATGTAATATTTTCCCAACGATCGTTACTGATATTTAAAAATGAAATATGACCATAGGTATCAGAGGTCCAAATATTTCCTTTTTCATCTTCTTGAATATCCATAACCCATCCAGCCGATCGTGAAAAATCATTTTTAACATCATGGCTGTACTGCTTAAATGTATATCCATCAAACCTATCAACTCCTTGTTGCGTACCTACCCATATATAGCCAAGCTTATCTTGATATAGACATATTGATGCGCTCTGAGACAAACCATTCTTGATAGAATATTTTTCAAAAATAAAATCAGATAGTTTTTGCGCGTTTCCTTGAAAAGAAAAAGCTGCGCTAAGCATTAAAAATAAAATAGCAAAGACTTTTTTTTCGTATTGTTGGTATTTGATTTTTATGGCCATGTATGTGAATTTTATTTATGTTTTACAACTACTAATGTAATATCATCCGGATTATGCTTGCCAGACAACCAATTGTCTACCTCTACCATCAATTGATCAATTACTTCTTGCGCTGTTAAATTACCATAGGTTGCAATTAGATCTTGCAATTTTTGATAATCAAATAAATCTCCGGATAAATTTGGCGCTTCTGGTAAACCATCAGAAATAATTACCAAAATATCACCCGTGTCAAAAGTTGTATTTATTTGATCAAAATAAGCATCTTTAAAACTACCTAGTGGAACACCAGAAATTTGAATTTCCTCGGTGGTATTTGAAGCCGCCCTATAAATGTAATAAGGAGGCATGCCGGCGGAGCTCAAGGTGATCTGGCTATCCTTAATTAAGGCGATATTTAAACTCATTCTTAAGATACCTAAATCCACTTTTTTAACTACACGGTTAAGTTCATGGAGCATATCGCTAGGGCTCAATTGAGGAAGTCCAATAATACCAGCTTTGGTGATGGACACCAACATACCAGAAGGTGTTCCGTGACCAGTAGCATCACCACAAATAGCATATAAAGAGCCATCGGGCTGTTCAAAGAAGTCGTAATAGTCGCCACCAACCTCAGTTGAAGTTCTTAAATAACCTGCTATATCCAAATTTGGAACAACTGGCAAGGTTTTAGGAAGCAATCTTTCTTGTAAGTCTTTAGCAGCAGCCAACTCAGAGTTTTTACGCTCATTCTCTGCTTTTAAGAAAGATTTTTTAGCCTGGTACTTACCAAATTGCAAGAAGGAGATAATTAATAGAAGTAAATACAACCCATAGGCCCAAATAGAACGATACCATGGTGGACTTATCTTAAATTCTAAAACGCCCTCTTCAGAAATTTCGCCACTTGCATCTTTAGCTTTCACATGGAATTTATACTTGCCTTCTTTTAAATTAGTATATTCTTTTTTAAAATCAGTAATATAATTTGACCAAGAACTGTCTTGCCCTTCTAACCAATAGCTAAAAGTAGTTTTAGACTCATTGCCAAAAACAGGATAAGCCACTTCAAACAATAAATTATTACTACTAAAAGGAAGCTTTCCTAAATCAAGGGGCATTTTTTGACTATTGAAGTAGATAGCTCTGATTAGCGCTTTGTAATTCTGATGTTTTTCTTTGATTGCCAATTCAGGAAAATATCGATAAAGTTTTTCATCTTGAGACCCTAACCACAAAACTTCGTTTTCTCCAACACCTTCTGCAAATAAACCGGGGCTTAATTCACTTATATCTACTTTGTAAAATGGATACTGCTTAAAAGTAAATCCATTATTCAAATTAAAGAAGGTTTTATAAATTCCCTTTTCGGTAACCATCCAGCCATTTTTTGATGCAGGATTATAGGTATAAAACCAATAAGATTTATTTACAAAACTATCAATAGTAAAACCTGTGTATAGCACTTTATTTTTATCAAGATCAAGTTTATAAAAATGATTGAGAGAATCTGCAAATAAATGTATGTTTCCATTAAAAGTTTTAGCATTTAACCTACCGATTGTGGTAAAGCTTTTATCTAAAGACAGTTTGGTATAAATACCCTGTCCATCTAAATTGTAAACATACTTATACAAACCTTTTCGGGTTTCAAGGATAATAGTACCGGGAATAACTTCTAAAACATTGCTGCACTTAACAGTATCTTTATTCGTTAAAACCAATTGCTTCCATGAGCCATTTTTATATTGATGCGCCAATAAGCCAACTGCCGAATTTGACGAAAATATAATACTAGGATTTAACATTGAACGGATTGTAGCATTTGATCTATAAATAGAGCTTAAATTTTTTGTGATCCGATTTTTTGTTGTTTTGATGGTGTAATTATTGGTTGTAATTATTTGATCATCAAATTTTAAAACTTTACTACCCAATTCATCGATACTATTTTTTTCAAATACCGATTCTTCATTTATATTTTTTTTAGGCACAAAGTCATATAAATCCTTGTTGGTTCTGACATACAATCTCCCATCAATTCTATCAATAGTATTAACAAAGCCGTGTAAATTATTAATGGCAGAAAAATAAGTTAAACTAGTATCAAAACTTACCCTAAATATATTATCACTAGATCCCCACACATCTCCAGCACGATCTTCTAAAAAGGAAGTTACGTAATCAAAACTAAGACCATTTTTGGATGTCAAAAATGACTTGATTTGCAATTTATCATCTATAAATAGTAGTCCGCCCTTTGTAGTGGAAATTGGAATGATTCCATTTTTCAATTTATCACCTCCCTGATATGATTCATTTTTAATAACATACTTGTCTATGGCATCAGATTTGGCTTTTTGCAATGAGCCATCTTTTCTCAAATACCAAATCCCAAGATTCCTTGAAACAATTAAATTATCGCCCCGCTCTAAAGCGTATTGTTCATCTATTCGGTTTTGGGCAAAGAGCTCTTTTGTTGTCGGCAATAGCACAAATTTTCCTCCCACCAATTTAAACAATCCCTTGTCCCAAATTCTTAGAAAAGCACCATTTTTATTGATATTTACTGTGTGGAGTATAGCATCAAAATGTTGAATATTGATTGGTTCTTTGTATTTATATAAGTACACCGATTTTTCTGATTGAAACACCACCGTATCATTAATTACGCCGGCAGACCATAAAGTTGAATTAACTTGATCTTTATTAGCTAAATTTTTAGAGAGTGAATAAAATATACTTTCGCCAAATTTATTTTTTTCTATATAACCAAATTCATTTCCAATAATTGCATAGATATTGTGCTTAGAATCCAAAACCAGCGCTCTTGCTAGTCCTAATTTCGGCTGACCTTGAGCATTGCAAACGCGCCTAACTTTTTGACCATCGTATGTTGATACACCATTATAAGTGTTTGCAATATAGATAACACCGTCAGGGTCTTGTAACAATGCCCAGTTACTAGCAATAGAATTTAAAAAAGACCTACTGTAATTGGTTACAAAAAAGTTTCCTGTTTCAATATTATTATTCTGGGCTGGCACCAAAGAGTTTAGTATCAATAAGCAATTTAGCACTATGATAAATTTTGATATGCCAGGTTTTTTTATAACCATTGTATAAATAGAAATTTGCGTTTTCATAAAAAAATCAAAAAAGGTTTTACTATCATTTTAGTCCGAGATAAAAAAGGAAGATAAAAAAAATGGACCATATATTTTACGATATGGCCCAATATATATATATATATCAAGTTTACCACAACCTAACTATATGAAAAATAGCACAAATTTTTCTGGTAATTCAGTTTTCGGATAGTTGATTTCTTAATATCCAAGTCACAAGATCAAAAAGCAGTAAATAAATACCCATCCGATAAGTTTACCAAGCGGTTTTCAACTTGGGATCATTTGGTGTCCATGTTGTTTGCTACCGCATCAAACACTACTTCCTTAAAAAATGTAACCAACGGTTTCTTGGGTCTGGAAGGCAAAATGAAACATTTGAACTTGAAAAGTCCTCCAAAAGAAGCAGGATTAGTGATGACAACAAAAGGAGAGGTGATAAAGTATTTGAAAAGATCTATTATGATTTGCAGCACCAATTCTAAGCTAACCAATAGTTCAAATCATTCATTTTTTCGTTGAATGATTTAAGGGCGCTTTGTGTAAAACTGGTGTAATATTCATAATCAGCATTGAGGGGTGTTTTCCAAAGGCAGAGAAAATATTGATATTTATGCAATTTTGAGCCGCAAATTAATAATATTCGGCTCATTTTTTTTGTATATTTGAGCCGATAAAATAACCTGATCAGCTCATTATGTATAATTGGCAACACAGAAATTGGCCTATTTTTAAATTTGATAGCTCATCAATAGATGATGAATTGATGAAGTTCATGTTAAAAGCAGGAGAACTAAAAGGTATCATCTCTGCATTACCAGAAGCCATAAGTAAAGAAACTATTATACAGATAATGGTCTCTGAAGCAATTAAAACATCTGAAATTGAAGGCGAGACAATAAACAGAATAGATGTAATATCTGCTATTAGAAAAAACCTTGGATTAGATATCTCACAAGAACCAAAAGATAAAAATGCCATTGGATTAAGTCAATTATTGATTGATGTAAGAAATACTTATAAACAACCACTAACTGAAAGCAAGATACTGGAATGGCATAAACTTCTAATGGTAAATAACAAACGTATTAATGCTGGCCAATGGAGAAAAGGCACTGCAGCAATGCAAATAATATCAGGTTCAGCTTCTGACCCCAAAGTTCATTTTGAAGCTCCCCCTTCTGAAGCTGTTCCAAAAAATATGAAGCGATTTATAGAATGGTACAATAAAAGTGAAATTAGCTCCCCCATTATTAAAGCTGCAGTGGCATATCTTTATTTTGAATCCATTCATCCTTTTGAAGATGGAAACGGAAGGATTGGTAGGGCCATTGCAGAGAAAGCACTATCTCAAGCAATTGATAGCCCAATTATGTTTAGCATCTCAAAATCTATTGAAGAAAATAGGATGGCTTACTACAAAGAATTGCAACATGCACAACAAAGATTAGAAATTATAAATTGGGTAGAATGGTTTGCTTCAATTATAATAATTGCACAGAACGACGCAGAAAAAACAATTCAGTTCACTATCAAAAAAGTAAAATTCTTTGACAAGCATAATAAAAGTTTTAATAACCGTCAAAGAAAGGTTATCAATAGAATGCTAGAAGAGGGCGTTAATGGATTCAAGGGCGGTATGAATGTAAAAAAATATATAAGCATTACAGATACATCTAAAGCAACAGCAACAAGAGACTTACAAGAATTGTCAGAAATGAATGTGCTTCTAATTAAGGGAGTAGGTAGGTCTACTAGTTATGAAATAAATATTTAGATCTAATTTAGAGCTTAATTTTCTTAACACAATAAAGGACCAACGATTTAACGCAAGTCCTTTGTTTTTATATAGCCAGCATTTTACTACATTCCAACCAAATGTGGAGCCTTCATCCCAATTCCCTCTATCAAAATAGGTAACACTATTAACTACTTTTAATTTTCAGCTCCAAAACAGCCTTAATATCCCCAGCAAATTCTTCCAAATTGGTTCCTATTGAGGCTACGAAACGAGAATCAAGGCTACTTCTAACGAGGTAGCCTTTCTCATTTTCCTCCAAAACCCTTGCGGAGCTTGAGATTAGAGAGACCACACTATTTACTCTTGGAGTTCGAACTCGCTTATT
>JBIKJV010000130.1:0-7849 GCA_044360755.1 Phycisphaerales bacterium | reverse complement strand
CCTGAAGGACGACCCGTCGGAGCGCACCGACCTGCTGGCCAAGGATCCCGCGACCGCCGCGCGCCTGGGTGCCGCGATGGACGCGCTGCTCACCGACGTGCCGGCTGCGCCGAAGCGCAGCGACCGTCCCAGGCCCGGTGCAGCGCCCGGCGGGAACGCACCGCGCAAGCCGCGGAATCCGTGAGCGGACTGGCGATCACCCGATCATCCCGATCGCGCGCGCCGCCAGCATCACCAGCACCGCCATCGCCACCGTCACCTGGATCATCATGCCGATCTGGATCGACGATCGCAGCGGCACCGGCAGCGTCGGCCCGAAGGTGCTCGAGGTGTTGAACGAGAGGAACAGGTAGTCGACGTAACCCGGCAGCCACCCGCGCAGCGACGAGTAGTCCAGCGTGGTGTGCGGGAACAGCAGCCCCGGGTGCGCGCCGGCGCGGCTGATCGCGTCCAGCTGGTGGCGGTGGTCGTAGCGCCAGTAGAAGCCGGTGAAGACGGCGATGTTCTCCAGGTACACCAGCGCCGCCGAGAGGAGCAGCCAGCCCGGGTCGTCCTGCTTGTCGAAGAGGCACGCCACCAGGCCCACGAGGTTCACCAGCAACGCCAGCACCGAGAGCCACAGCGCGATGTCGAAGATGCGCAGGAAGCCGCGCTCGGCGCCGCGCAGCCACGCGGCGAACGCCAGCACGCTGGCCGTCAGGGCGGCCGGGCTGGACCACTGGTCCAGGAGCCGGAACACCAGCACCGCGGTCGAGGGCGCGGAATCGGTCAGGCGCAGGGTCGTCACGGTGGCCAGGTCGAGCCCTGCTCCGGCGCACAGCGTCAGCAGGACGGCACCGGCGGTCCGGTGCCCTGGGCGGGGCGAATGTGCATGCTGGGCGGGCTCTGGGGCCATGGCGCGAGTCTAAAGCCGGGCGGCGCCCCATCGCCGAACTGTTCGTCCGGATATCCGGGAACTCCTTCCGCGGAGCACTCGCTGCGCCTAATCTTCTCCGCCCCATGTCAGCGCCACTCGCGTCTCCTCCCGACAACCAAGGCCGCAGCGGAAGCAATGACGCCTCGGACGGGCTGCTTCGCCTCCTGACGGTCGTCACGGCCGCGCTCGGGGTGCCCTGCGAGGTGCAGTCGCTCCGGCGGCACGGTGGCGGCACCGGAAGCGAGGAGCCGCTCCAGGCCCTGGTCCGACTTGCCGACCTGCATGGGTTGGCCGCGGAGCCCCGGCGCCTGCGGCTGGCCGACGCGGTCTGGCTGGCTGACGACGCGATGCCGGTGGTCGCGTGGTCCGCGCGCTCGTCCGAATGGCTGTGCATCGTCAGGCACGGCTTCCTGCGCGCACGCGTGTGGTCCAGCGCCGACGCAGACGAGCGGCCGCACGCGATGGGCCGCGGCGAGCTGGCGCAGCGCCTTGGCCTGGACGGCCCCGAAGCGATGCACGACTTCGTCTTCATCTCCGCGCGGCTCCCGGAGCATGCCGGCGGCGGCGGGGCGCATGGCGACGGCCACGGCCACGATCATGGGGGGCCGACCCCCACGCGCCGGCTGATGCAGTTGCTGCGGCCCGAGGCGCCGGAGCTCTGGACCATCACGATCTTCAGCGCGATCACCGGCGTCCTCTACCTGGCGCTCCCGCTCGCGGTCAACGCCTTCATCAGCAACCTGAGCTTCGGCACGCGCAGCGGGCCATTCGTGCAGGGACTGGTGGCGATCGCCGTCGTGCTGTTCCTGTGCCTCTCGATCGCCGCGGCGCTCCGCTACCTGCAGCACGTGGCGGCCGAGGTGATCCAGCGGCGGATCTTCGTGCGCCTGGGCACGGACCTGGCGAACCGCCTGCCGCGCGTCGACGTCGAGTCGATCGATGCGCTGCATGCGCCCGAGCTGGTCAACCGCTTCCTGGACGTGATCACGGTCCAGAAGGCCGGCGCCATGCTGATGCTGACCGGCATCAACCTGGTGCTGGGCGCCACGATCGGCCTCACCGTGCTGGCCTTCTACCACCCGTTCCTGCTGGCGTTGTCGCTGGTGCTGCTGACCGCCGTCGCGTTCATCGTGTTCGTGCTTGGCCGCGGCGCGGTCCGCACCGCGGTGGACGAATCGCGTCGCAAGTACGCGATGGTCGACTGGCTCGAGGAGCTGGCGCGCCATCCGCGCGTCTTCAAGGGGCCGGGCGGCGTCACGCTGGCCACGGCGCGCGCCGACGAGCTGATGCGCGGCTACCTGAACGCCCGCCGCGACCACTTCCGCGTCCTGATGCGCCAGGTTTCCAGCCTGCTGGCGCTCGAGGTCTTCGCGGCGGCGTTGCTCCTGGGCGTCGGCGGATGGCTCGTCATCGGGGCGCAGCTCACGCTCGGGCAGCTGGTCGCCAGCGAGATCATCCTCTCGATGATCGTCGCATCGATCTCGAAGCTGGGGAAGCAGTTCGAATCCTGGTACGACGCCATCGCGGCGATGGACAAGCTGGGCCACCTGGTGGACCTGCGGATGGAGCGCCGCGGCGGCGAGACCGTCCCGCCGCACGGCGGCGGCGCGCGCGTGCAGGTGCAGGGCCTGGCGTACGCCCGCCTGGGCCGTGCGCCGTCCTTCGAGGACGTCACCTTCAGCGTCGAGCCCGGCGAGCGCGTTGCACTGCTCGCCTCGCGCGGCATGGGTTCCAGCTCGATCCTCGAGATGCTGCTGGGCATGCGCACGCCCGCGGCCGGATTCCTCTCGGTGGACGGGATGGACGTGCGCACCTGGGACCTGGACGCGCTGCGCGCGCAGGCCTGCATCCTGCGCAGCGGCGACCTGATCGCCGGGACGATCGCCGAGAACATCCGTGTCGGTCGGCCCGAGATCCCCGCCACCGACGTGCAGCGGGCGATCGACGCGGTGGGCCTGTCCGAGACCGTGCGTGCGCTCCCCGAGGGCATCCACACGCAGCTCGTCACGGGCGGCATGCCGCTGACCGGCCGGCAGCGGGCGCGCCTCCTGGGCGCCCGTGCGCTGGCCGCGCGCCCACGGCTCCTGCTGCTGGACGAGGTGCTGGACGGCCACGAGGGCACGCTCGACGTGCTGGCGCGGGCGCTGCTGGATGCGCCCATCCCGTGGACCGTGATCGTCGTCACGCACGACCGCCGCGTCGCCGCGCGCTGCGGGCGCACCATCGAACTGGGTCGCGAGGATGCCCGCCATGCATGACCATGACCACGCCCATGCCGACGCCCGGCCCGAAGAGTGGCCGGCGTTCCGTCCGCCGCCGCTCCCCGCGCTCGCGCTGGCCGGCAGCGCGCGTCGCACGCGCATCCTGGCGCGCGCCCTCGCGGTGTTCGCGGTGCTGCTGGTGCTGGGCATCGTCTTCCTGCCGTGGCAGCAGTCCGTGCGCGGCACCGGCCGCGTCATCGCGTTCAACCCGCTGGACCGCCGCGTCAACATCGAGGCGCCCGTCGAGGGGCGCGTGCGCCGCATGCTGGTCGTCGAGAACCAGGCCGTCAAGCAGGGCGACCTGATCGCCGAGATCCAGGACAACGACCCCAACCTCCTGGCGAACCTCCGCCTCCAGCACGACGCCGCCATCGCGCGGCGTGCGGCCGCCGTGCAGCGCATCAAGGACCTGGAGCAGCAGGCCGCCAGCCAGCAGGTCGCGCGCGCCCAGGCCCTGGACGCGGCGCAGCAGCGCGTGCACGCCGAGCAGTTCACCTACGACACCAACGCGATCAACGAGCGCCGCTTCGCGCAGCTCGTCGAGACCGGCGACCGCTCGCGGCGCGACTATGAGCTGGCGAAGCTGGCGCTCGACAGCTCGCGCGCCAACCTGGCCGCGGCGAAGGCCGTGCTGGAGCGCACCGGCCCCGAGTACGACGCGATGGTGTCCGCGACCAACGCAAGCCGCCGCACGGCCGAGGGCGAGGTGGCCGCCGCCGACCGGGACCTGGCCGCGGTCGACATCCAGATCTCCAAGACGCAGCAGCAGGTGGTCGTCGCCCCGCGGGACGGCATCGTGCTCAGCGTCTCGGCCACCGAGGGCGCGTACCTGAAGCCCGGCAGCGCGATCTGCGTGGTCATCCCCGACACCGACGCGCGCTTCGTCGAGGCCTGGATCGACGGCATGGACATGCCGCTCCTCGCGCCCCGCATCGTCCAGGCCGACGGCACGGTCATCCCCGGCAGCCGGGTGCGCCTGCAGTTCGAGGGCTGGCCCGCCATCCAGTTCGTCGGCTGGCCCAGCGTGGCGGTCGGCACCTTCGGCGGCGAGGTCATCACCGTGGACGCCACGGACGACGGCCTGGGCCGTTTCCGCATCGTGGTGGCTGCGGACCCGGGCGACGAGCCCTGGCCAGGCACCCGCTTCCTGCGACAGGGCGTGCGCGCCAAGGCATGGGTGCTCCTGCGCACCGTGCCGCTGTGGCAGGAGATCTGGCGCCAGCTGAACGGCTTCCCGCCGGTGGTGGCGGACAAGGAACCCGGCGCGAAGGCCGAGAAGAAGAAGGAAGACGACTCGTCGAAGTGACCGCGGCGCGCCTCAGCGCTTCGCGCGGAACTTCGCCGTCTCGGCGCGCGAGGCCTTGATGATCGCCGCGGCCTTCGCCGGGTTCGCCTTGCACTCCAGCAGCGCCTGCAGCATCAGCGGCGCGACGATGGTCGCGTCGCTCTCGACCACGAACATCGGCGTCTTCTCCGTGAGCTTGTCCCACGTGATCTTCTCGTTGGGCGTGGCGCCCGAGTAGCTGCCGTAGCTGGTGGTGCTGTCGCTGATCTGGCAGAAGTACGCCCAGGGCTTCACGGGCTCCTGCAGGTCGTACTTGATGCTGGGCACCACGCAGATCGGGAAGTCGCCGGCGATGCCGCCGCCGATCTGGAAGAAGCCGATGCCCTTGCCCTTCGAGAGCTGCTTGTAGTCGTCGTAGAAGGCGGCCATGTACTCGATGCCGCTCTTCACGATGCTTGCGCTGCACTCGCCGAACTTCACGTGCGACGCGAAGATGTTGCCGAAGGTCGAGTCCTCGTGGCCCGGGACGACGATGGGCAGCTTCGCCTTGGCGGCGGCCAGCAGCCAGCACTCGTCGGGGTTGCCCTCGTACTTCGACTTCGGGATGCTCAGGACGAGCTCGTAGAAGTACTCGTGCCAGAAGCGGCGCTCGCCGTTCTTGGTGGCGCGCTTCCACATCGGCACCAGGATCTTCTCGACGCTGCGGAACGCCTCGTCCTCGGGGATGCTGGTGTCGGTGACGCGGCGCATCCGCTGCTTCAGGATCTTGGTGTCGTCCTGCTTGGTGAAGTAGCGGTAGTCGGGGAAGTCCTTGTAGCTGTGGTGCGCCACCAGGCGGAAGAGCGACTCCTCCAGGTTGGCGCCGGTCACGCTCAGGCCGTGCACCAGGCCCGCGCGGATGGCGGGCGCCAGGCTGATGCCCAGCTGCGCGCTGCTCATCGCGCCCGCCACGGCCCAGTACATCCTGCCGCCGCCGCCGACGTGGTCCCAGTACGCGTACAGCGCGTCGCGCGTGGCGCGGGCGTTGAAGTTGCGGTAGTTGCGGGCGACGAACTCGAGCGTGGGCAGGGCGGAAGTGGCCATGGGGCGGGGAATGTACCGGAATCCCCGGTCAGCCCGCCTGCTTCACCTTCACCCGCACCGTGAACGGCTGCGTGAAGGTCCGTCCGCCCAGGTGCACCAGCCACTCGCCGGGCCGCGTGGCCTCGATGCGCAGCGGCGCACCGTCGCCGCCCACGATGGTGGCCGACTCCGGCGCCTGGTTCCGGGGCAGCACCACCGGCAGCGCGCCCGAGAGCGGCAGGTTGAAGACGATCGCGTTCAGGTCCGTCGAGCCGGGCTTCTTGGTCCACCAGCCCCAGTCGATCTTCGGCAGGCCCGAGAGCCCGCAGCCGGCGATCGCGTCGCCGTTGGCGCGCATCCAGTCGCCGATGCCGCGCGCGAGCGCCTGCTCCTCGGGTCGGATGCCGCCGTTGCCCATCGGCCCGAAGTTCAGCACGAAGTTGCCGCCCATCGCCACGCAGCGCGCGGCCATCTCCAGCACCTCGTGCGTGTCCTTCAGGTGGCCCTTCCAGTTGGCCTGGTAGCCCCAGCCGTTCTCCGGCACGGTCATCACGCATTCCCAGTCGTTGGCGGGCGGCGTGCGCGGCAGCTTGCGTTCCCAGCCCTGTTCCCAGTCGCCCATCAGCAGTCCGTTGCTGTCGAAGTGCCGCGCGCCCTTGTCGTCGGCGCGCAGGCGGCTGCCGACCAGCACGTCGGGCTTGATGGCGCGCAGGCGCTGCTCGAGTGCCAGGGTCAGCTGGCCGTTCGACTTCACCGAGTCGTCCCACGTGCCGTCGAACCAGAGGCCCATGACCGACGGGTAGCGCCGCAGCAGTTCCTCGCACTGCCGCGTGGCGTAGCCCCAGTAGCGTGCGAACGCGGCGCGGTCGCCGTCGGTGCGCAGGTCGCCGCGCCAGTCGGGGTGGTGCCAGTCCAGGATCGAGTAGTAGAGGAGCACGTCCAGCCCGGCGTCCTTCGCGGCCTGCACGAACTGGCCGACCAGGTCCTCGCGGTATGGCGTCGAAGCGACGTCGTAGTCCGTCTCGTCGCTGGGCCACAGGCAGAAGCCGTCGTGGTGCTTGGCCGTCAGGATGACGTAGCGCGCGCCCATCTCCTTGGCCATCGCCACCCAGCGCGCGGGCGATTCCTTCGCGGGGTCGAAGCGGGACATCAGCGCGTCGTAGTCGGCGTCGGGCACCTGCATGCCGGTCTTGATGAACTCGGCGGTGCAGTCGCACTCCTTGCCTCCCCAGCTGCCGGCGGCCAGCGAGTACAGCCCGAAGTGGAAGATCGCGCCCAGGCGGTCCTCGCGCCAGCGGTTCATCGCGGGGTCGTCGCGGCGTCCCTGGCGCTGCGCGCCGTAGCGGAGCGCGACGCGGGCCTTGGGCGGCGCGGCCTGCGCGGGTACGGCCGTCGGCGCGACGGCGCCGCGCGTGCCCGGCTCCTGCGCCGTGGCGCACGGCAGCGGCAGGGCAGTGGGCGCGATCGCGGCCAGGATCGCGGCCGCGCGAACGATGGTCCGGCACGTGGGCATCGGCGGGCAGCGTATCCCGGCGGGTGCGGTGTAAGGTGGTCGGCCCGCGGCATGCGCCGCGCCCGTCCGATGGATCCCGCCGCCCACCCCGTGCTCGCCATCCTGCTGCCCGCGCTCGGCGCGTGCGTGGTCGCCGTGCTGGCGACGGTGGTCGTCGAGCGCCTGGGCGGCGTGGCGGGCGGCATCCTGTCCACGGTGCCCACCACGATCGTCCCCGCGGCGATCGGGCTGCACGCCTCGGCCGCTGACGACGAGGCGTTCCGGTGCGCGATGTGCTTCGTGCCGGTCGGCATCCTGCTGAACGCCGGGTACCTGCTGCTCTGGCGCATCATTCCCGCGCGCATCGGCATGCGGTCGCACCGGCACCTGCTGGCCACCACCGTCACGCTGGCGCTCGCCGCATGGCTTGCGGCGGCCTCGGCGGCCGTGTGGGCGCACCACGCGTGGGCGCCGGACGCGGGGCAGTCGCTGGCGATCGGCCTGGCGGCGTTCGTGGCGGGCGCGCTGCTGGGCATCGCGGCCAATCGCGTGCCGCACCCCGCGCCGGCCGGGCGCCGGCGCGTCGGGCCCGCCGTGCTGGCGCTGCGCGGCGTCGCCGCGGGCGCGGCCATCGCGGTGGCGCTGGTGCTGGCGCGCAGCGGCGACCCGATCGCGGGCGGCATCGCGTCGGTCTTCCCCGCCATCTTCACCGCGATCATGGTGGCCACGTGGCTGGCGCAGGGCGCGCAGGTCCCGACCGGCGCCGTGGGCCCGATGATGCTGGGCACGCTCAGCGTCAGCGCCTACGCGCTGCTGTCCGCCGCGCTCATCCC
>JBIKJV010000129.1:0-7856 GCA_044360755.1 Phycisphaerales bacterium | reverse complement strand
CGAGACCGTGCCGCCCACGACCGTGTTCAGGTCGAGCGCCGTGCGGCCGACGTTGTGGACGCGAACGTTGCTGATCACGAGGTCCGCGCCCAGCGAGTTCGGGTCCGCCTGCGGGCCGCTGCCCGCGATCGCGTAGCCGCGGCCGGCCGTGCCGGTGCGCGTCGGCGACGTGATCGAGAGGTCACGCACCGCCGTGTCGGCGCCCAGCATCTGGATCGCCGCCTCCGAGTTGCCCATCGTGACACCCGAGAAGTCGATGATCGTGCCGCCCTGGACCGCGCCGTTGACGACGATGCCCGTGCCGGCGCCGCGGATCGTCACGCGGTACGGCTGCAGCTTGGAGCCGATCACGAACGTCGCAGCCTCCAGGCGAACCTCCTGGCCCATCTGCGCGGCGGCCAGCGCGCCGTCCGCGCCGTCCAGCTTCAGGTTGTAGTGCAGCACCGACGCGCCGTTCAGCACGCGGGCCTTGTAGCCGTTCACCGTGCCCAGGTGCTCCAGCTGGCCGTTCACCGCGGCGATCTGCTGCGACGACATGTCGCCAGCCGAGCCCGCCATGAAGACCACCGGGAAGCCGGCGTCCGGGGTGCAGCGCGAAAGCAGCGCGGTCAGTTCAGCATCGGTCTGGTTCCGCGTCACCGTCAGGTTCGTGACCGAGTTCACGCGCGACACCAGCGCAACGGCGCTCAGCTGCGTGTCCGACATGCCGGCGGCGTCGACGGTGACCGTCGCGCCCTGCGCGGCCTTGTTGGCCAGCGCGGCGTAGTTCGCCACGTCCTTGTCCATGCGCAGCGTGCCGGTGATGCTGCCGATCTTCGAGAGCGTCGAGGCGCTCGCGCCGATCGCGTTCAGCTTCGCGGCGCCCATGCTGCTGGCGTCCACGGTGATCTGGCCGACGGCAGCGAACTGCAGCGCCAGCTCAAGGCCGGCCTGCGAAGCGTTGCCGTTCGTCAGCGTGCCCAGCGCCAGGATGTCCATCGCCTCCGAACCGGGGCCAGCGGCCACGGCCTTGGCGTTCACCTCGGTCAGCGTCGTGCTGGTGCCCGCGTTCATCGCGTTCAGCAGGTACTGGCGGCCCGAAGGAGTCACGTTCTCCGGGGCGGCCTGCGTGCCGCGTGCCGCATAGGCAGTGATCGTCGCGGTGAGGTCCGCGGCAGTGACCGTCTCGCTGCCGGCAAGGGCCAGCAGGCCGATCGCCAGGCGAGCGTCACGCGCCTCGAGGAAGCGGTGCGCCACGTCGCCCGCATTGCGCAGGTCAGCGTCGCCCAGGTTCACCACGCCGTTCGCGTCGATGATCGCCTCGACCTTCGCGCGGAACGTCACCAGACGACCCAGCGCGTCCGTCGCGGCCGCGACGTCGGCGAAGCCGCCCGACGACGGACGGATCGAGATCATGTCCGTGGCGATGAAGCCGCGGTTCGCCTCACGGCGCGTGCCGTAGGCGGTCAGGTCCACGTTCGCCAGGTCCAGCGCCGCCACGATCGCCGTGGCGTCCACCGCGTTGATCGCGGACAGCTGGCCGGCAACGGCCGTGAAGTCGGCCTTGCGGGCACCGGCGGCGCTCACCTGCGCCGAGCTCATGCCCGACAGGTCCACGCCGCGCACCGACGCGCCCGACGCACGGTCCAGGATGCTGTTCAGCACCGTGCCGGTCGTGAAGCTGCCCGAACCAAGCTGGAACGAGCCAACGATCGAAGCCGACGACGGGAACGCCGCCGACAGCACCACCGTGCCGCCCGTGGCGCCGCCCATGTTCATCTGCACGACGTCGCCCGCGGCCAGTTCGGCCACGACCGCGTCGCTGAGGCCGGCACGGCCCGCGACGGCCACCTCGCCGCGCACGATCTCGACCTCGCCCAGCAGGTTCGCGACGGTGATCGCGTTCGAGGGGATGTTGTAGGGGGACGCACCCAGCACCGCCGTGATGCCGGCCACGCTGCCCTGACGCACGGCCAGGACGGTCGCGCCTGCACCGGCACCGAACGACATCGTGCGGTTGAAGGCGGCCGGCACCTTGACGTTGGCGCCCGCGACATAGCCGTCGTCGCTCGCGTCACCGGTCCCGATGACGAAGGGAACGCCCGCAGCCTGGGCGGTGATCGCCGAGATGCCAAGGTTGCCACCGAACGTCACGTCCGACGGCACCGCCAGCGGGGAACCGTACGCCTGCAGCGCAACCTCGCCCCAGGCGGCGTTCGCCACGAAGATGTCGCTGATGCTCACGTTGCGGCATGCACCCGACAGCGCGATGCCCCAGCCGGCGCCGACGCCGTTGACGCTCACGCGCTCGATCACCACGCCGTCGACCCCGTTCAGGTCGATCGCCGACATGGCCACGCCCTCGACCACGACGTCGCGGATCGCGACGTTCGAGGCGACGTAGTTCGCCTTGATGCCGTACGCCGCGCCGGCGCCCGACACGCGGGTGCCGATCGGCGAGACGAGCTTCAGGTCGCTGACCTCGGAGCCGGCGCCGCCCAGCAGGATCGCCTGCTCACGCTGGCCCTGGGCCGTGTTCATCGGGGCACGCGAGGCATCGACCACCGAGGTCGCGCCCACGCCCTTCAGCTTCACGCCTGCACCGACGGTGATCCAGGTCTGCAGCGCGTAGTTCGTGCTGGCATTCAGCTGCACCGTGTCACCGGAGACCGCCGCCGCGGCGGCGTTCTCGAGACGGTTGTCGTAGCGCACGACCGCCGGCACCTGGCCGCGCATGTTGCGGACCGTGTAGTTGGTCACGGTGCCGAGCTTGGCCAGCACGCCGTTCACCGCGTTCACCTGGTCAGCGTTCATGTTGAGCAGGTCCACGGCGACCGCACCATCGGCGGCCAGCCCAGCCAGGATGCCGATGTTGGCGTCGGACGTCGTGCTCGCGAGCGAGAGGTTCGTGAGCGTGCCGACCTTGCCGGCCAGGCCAGCCACCGCCGCCAGCTGCTCCGGCAACATGCCCGCGGCGTTCACCGTCGCCGCCGTGCTGCGCGCCAGCAGGCTGTTGATCGTCGGCACGTCGTGCGTGCTGTTGAACACCAGGCCCGAGACGCCGTCGACCAGCGTGTCGCGGTTCACCAGGATCGCCAGCTTCGCGGCGTTCATGCCAGTGGTGTCGATGGACACCACCGCGTTCACCGCGCACTTCTCCAGGAACAGGTCAAGGTTGTCCAGCGCGTTCGTCACCGACACCGCGCCGCGGATCGACGACACGTTGCCCAGCGCGTTCGCGACCGCGTTCATCTGGTCGTTGCCAGCGCCATAGCCCATGCCCGTCGCATCGACCACCGCGCTGCCCGCATCGGCCTTGCCCAGCAGGCCCGCGATGCGCGCCGCCGGGTCGCTCGAGTCGAGCGTCAGCCCGTAGATCGTGTCGATCCGCGCGATGTTCGTCAGCAGCACCGCACGGGCGTCGGAGCCCATGCCGCCCGCGTTCACGCGCACCGTGGCCGCCGTCGCGGACTTCGCCAGCAGGGATTCCCAGCCGTTGATCGTCGAACCGAGCTCCATCGCGCCGGCGACGATGCCGTTCGGCGCGACCAGGTCGATCCGGCCCTGCAGCGCGGCAAGCTGCGTCGAGGACAGCGAGCTCACGTTCACCGACAGGCTCGAGCCCGTCGCCGCCACCAGGCGCGAGAGGAACGAGTAGTCCGACGGCGTGCTGTTGTCGATCTGGTAGCTCGCGCCCACGAACAGCACGTTCGGGCCCGCGCCCGTCAGCGCCGCGTTCAGGCTGGCGTAGCCGCCTGCACCGATCACGCGCACGGTCTTGTCGAGGAAGCGGATCTCCTCGACGTTCGACAGCGTGTCGACCGCCACCGGGCCGGAGATGCCGCTGCGCGTCACCACCACCGCAGAGCCGTTCGCCGCGAAGGTCGCGTCGGAGAAATTCGCGTCGACCACGACCGCGTCGCTGCCGTCGGCGCCGTTCAGCGTGTTGTTGCCCATGCCGCCGTTCAGCACGTCCGCGTTCGCGGTGCCCGTCGCGCTGTCGTTGCCGGCCAGCAGGTCCATCACCACCGGGACATTGACCGCAGACGGGTTCACCGAGTCGTCGCCAGCCGTGCCCAGGATCGAGACCGAGCCGGTCGAGTCGCCGACGTCCGCCGCCACCGTGATCCCCGCCTGCGCGGCGTTGATCGAGAGGACCGCGTTGTTGCCGATCACGCCGTTGAACATGAAGCCCGCGGTCGTCACGCCACGGAAGCTCGCGTTGCTTAGGATCGCGAACAGACCATCGACGCTCACCGTGCCCGCGCCGGCCAGCGAACGACCGTTCGCCTGGTCGAGGCGCAGGATCGCCGTGCCGCCCGACGACACGCCCGGGATCACCAGGCCCGACGTCGCGGCCTGCACGTTGCGCAGGTCCACCGAAGACGAGATCGAGGACGAGAGCGCGAATGCGCCGGGACCGAGCACCAACTTGCCGTCCGCGTCGCTCGGCTTCACCGTCAGCGTCGCGCCCGACGCGATCGAGATGCTCGGGAGCCCGTCACCGTTGAAGTCGACCGCCGCGGCGATCAGGCTGAGGTCCGTGTCCGCCGAGATGCCGCCGTGGATGCTGACCGCGCCGTTGCCCGCGCCGCCGATCGCGACGCCCGACACCTGGCCCGGGTTGGCGACCAGACGGCCACCGTTGCCCACCGAGAAGCCCGCTGCGAACTCCAGCGCGCACGCGATCCCACGGACGTTCGCCGTGTTCGCCAGCGCAGCCGAGCTGCCGATGATGATCTTCGCGTCAGCCGTGCCGCTCACCGAGAGGCCCGTGCCCACGTTGTTCGCGTTCACCGTCAGCGTCGAGGCAAGGTTCTCGATCGAGTCGACCTTCGCCAGGTACGCGACCGCCTGACCCAGCTGGTCCGACGCCATGCCCGAAGCGTTGACCGTCACCGTCGCGAGCGAGCACGACTTCGACAGCACGCCGGCCATGTTGTCGGCCGACACGGCCGAGGTCAGGTTCACCGCGCCCGTGATGCCGTTGTCCGCGATCCACAGCGCCTGGTTGCCCAGGAGGCCCAGCTGGAACGCCGACATGCCGGTGGCGTCCGCCGTCACCAGCGGCTGCGAACCGGAGGCCGCGGCGTTCAGCGCCGCAAGAATCTGCGACGTCGTGTTCGCGAACGTCACGTGGTTCGTGCTGCTCGCGCACTGCGCCCACGCACCAGTCGAACAGACCGTCAGCGTGGTGAAGCCCAGGCCGGTGGCCAGGGCGAGCGACAGGGTGGAGGACGCGAAGACCTTCTTCGTGCTCATGACGGATTCCTTCAGGAACGAACCAGTGGCGGACGAACGGACGACGGAAGACGGAATGGACGGAGCGCCGGACGCGGCATCGACGGACGTGTGCGTGCGGACATCGCTAGTCGACGGCGACACCGGGTTCACACCACGTTCAGGTTGGGTCGAGCGCATTCGGAGCTCCGAGGTACGACAGACGGATCCAGCAAAATGCCCGCTGGAGGGCTCGGCGAGTGGGGGCGTGATCGCCCCAATGGAGGGATACAGTCCTCCAAACTGACCTGCCGAATATGCAACCAATCGCCCGGGGGGCAACGGAACTTTGGGGAAATCTGGCTCTTGCGGGCGCATGGTGCGGAAGTCCCTCCATCGGATCACCAGGCATCCTGCCGCCTCCCGGGGCGCCATAACCATGGCACCCCATACTTACAGGAGCCTCGTTTCCGGGCTACCGGAACACAAGCACCCATCCCGGCGATTCGGTCATAACTCCCGACGGTCGTTCAGGGCCGCGACTTCGCGGACCGTGGCAGCGTCCGGTCGAGTGCCGCATTCCACTCCGACACTTCCTTGGAGAAGCGCGCGAGGAGCGGCGCAGCGTCGCCCTCGATCGTGATGCGCTCGACCGCGTCCCCCTGCTGGATCGCGTCGACGGCCCCCTGCCCGCGCTCGACGACGGCGAAGATCGGGATGTCCAGGTCCCAGCGCGACTGCTCCTTCACCGTGATGAAGAACTGCGTCGCATGCGCGTGCTGGCCGTCGGCGGCCTTCTGCATGGCCACCCTTCCCGGACCATCGAACATCAGCTTCGCGTTGAACTCGCGGCGGATCATGTAGCCGGGCTCGAACCGCTGCGACGGCCCCCCGCACTGGCGGATGACCCGGGTCCAGTCGTGGAACGCGGAGTGTTCGTAAGCGCCTCGCTGGACAAGGTTTACGAAGTTTGCACAGGTCAGCGGCGCCTCGCGAACCATCAATCGGATGCGGATTTCGCCGCGGGACGAATGGATGGTGGCGTGCAGCTCGGGCAGCACGGGGGGTGCCGGAGGCGCGGGTGGCGAAGGCGCGGCCGGCGAAGTCGCGGCCGGCGGGGCCGCGCACGCCACGCCCAGCACGGCCGTCGCCGCAAGCGCGCGCGCGAACGACCGACGCGTGCACCCACGGTTCGAGCCGTTCACCGAGCGCCCTCCGCCGGAGGAACCGCGGTATCGGACGCGGGCGCGTCGCCCGGCGCGTGCGCCGGCTCCAGGTGCGTGCCGGCCTTGATCTCCGCCAGCCGCGCGGTGATGCCCTCGCGCCGCCACTCCGCGGCGCGCCGCTCCGCGTCGATCGCGGCCACGCGCTCGTCGAAGATCGGCGCGATCCGCGGGTCCGTTTGCGCGGCCTGCTTCATCTGCACGGCGATCGCGCGCGCCAGATCGCGCCGCTTGCCCAGCGTCTCAAGCAGCGCGAGCTGCGCCTCCAGCACGCCGATGGCCTGCTCGGGCGGCACGCCAAGCTGGCTGCGCGCGACGGCCAGGTCCAGCTCGTCGGCGCGCGCGGCGCGCTTCGAGAGCTCACGCCGCGATCCATCCAGCCGGCGGTCCAGGTCCAGCAGCATGGCGTCCAGCGCACCGACCAGGTCCGCCGCGGCCTCCTTGCGCACGCGCGCCACCGCCGTGCGCAACTGACGCTCGGACTCGAACAGCCACGGCCAGAGCGCCTCGTCCACCACGTCGCGTACGCGCGCGGCGGTTTCCGGCGCCAGCAGCTTCAGCAGCGCGGCGATCGCCTCGCGATTGGCCGTGCGCAGGCCCTGTTCGGTGGCGCGCTCGCGCGCGGCCAGCGCGTCCAGCTGCCGCGCGCGTTCCGCTGCCACGCCGGGCGACGCCGAAAGCTCCCACGCCGGACCCCACGCGGCCAGCAGCTGCGCGCGGTCCACGGCGATCGCGCCCAGCTCGCGGCGGCGCGTGCCGATCGCCGCGGCCAGGCGCAGCCACTGGCGGTCCAGCGCTTCCTCGACGCGCAGCCGGTCGGCGCCCGCCAGCTTCGTCTCGTCGATCAGGTCGGGCAGCCGCAGCGCGGCCGCGGGGTCGGCCGCGGGCAGGTCGTCGCGGTCGCGGATGCGCGTGAACGCCGCCAGCCCGGGGCTCACCGTCGCCTTCGGCGTCCGCAGCACGCCCAGCGAGCGGAAGAGCTCCGCGTCCGCCTGCGCCAGGTCGTCGCGCCACTGCGCGCTGCGCTGCAGCACGGACACGATCTCGGGGCCGGCCAGCGGCGTGGGCTGCACGCCCGGGGTGGCCAGGTCGTACGCCGCCGCCAGCCGCGGCCGTACGTCGGCCGCGGCGCGCGCGTGGGCGTCCTTCGTCGCCGCCTCGTAGCGCTGCACGTACGCATCCAGCGCCGACCCGGCATCGGCGCCGGCGCCCAGCCGCGCGGCCAGCGCGCGGATCTCGTCGGACGGGATCGGCGGCGGCACCAATTCAGCCAGCAGCTCGCGTTCGCTCACGTCGCGCAGCGCGGCGCGCTCGGCCTGGCCGGGGTTCGCTTCCTCGCCATGCACGGGCCCCGCCGCGGGCGGCGGCGAGAGCACCAAGGCAAGGCACAGCGACCACGCGAACGTCATGCGCCGAGGATAGCCGCGGCGCGCA
>JBIKJV010000379.1:0-60447 GCA_044360755.1 Phycisphaerales bacterium | reverse complement strand
CGCAACCCGCATGAATACTGGGCTTGCGTGTGTGTATAGGGTATACCCTATGTGAATTATCCAAGTGCCGAAAATAGGGTGGCACTTTTTGGACATTGTGCGAATTGCGCTCGCGACACACGATGCGTGATGAGAATTCTCATAGTACACATGTGGTGTGTTTTCTTTGGATAATTGGATAATTGGATAATTCGATTGACTAAGTGGTTGATTTCATTAGCTTTTCGAATTATCCAACGAATTATCCAAACTCAACCCTTGGATAATTAGGCGGTGATGGCAGACTTGGCTTCGGCTTGGGCGGCTTTGGCTTCGGAGCTGAAGTACTCGGCAGATGAAATCATCTCTGTGGCAACCGCTTTGAGTTCCAACATCTTGGCGTGGACGGCATTTGGCTTCAATGCTCCAGTCTTTTTGTCGACAACCATGCCATTGTTCTTGAGTTTAGCCTTGATGATGCGCTCTTCGAATCGGTCAGCTAATGACTCAAAAGCGGCACGATTTGAGATCACGACAGGCTCACCAAGTTGGGCGGCAAAATACTCACCGACTGGTCGATAGTTACATGATGGCCATGCGGCTTGCTTGGCAATGGCTTGGATTCCACCATTAACGATGCCACTACGGGCGGCTAAGCCGACTTTGCCCTTGGCATTGGCAAGAGCCATGCGGGTATAACCTGAAGCCTGAGTAACTACTGAGAGTTGACGCTCGACCTTGGTTTTGCCGTCGACGAGAATGTGAGCGGGAGTGAATTGTGCGAGTTCCATGATTTTTCCTTTGGTTGATTGAGCTTGGATATGTACTCGGATGAATACATACTGAAGCCCACTACTAGAGTGGGACTTTCGCCTTTGCCAATGTCTTTCCACGGGGCCTTCCAAACTATACGGTCTTGCACCGCCATAACTTGTCGCGTAAGACTACTGGTGATCCTAGTTATTCGAATACGCTTTTCAGGGTAGGCACAATCAACACCCGCTTTTCGGTACAACACTTCTGTTGCCAACTTACTTCCACGGGACTCATGTCCGCCTTACGGCTCACTCATTCGATAGAGCTAGACTCGCATACATAGTCAATGCTTGTCAGGGTGTCTTCGACTACTTCGCACCCATCCCTCGCGTCACCAAGGGAGATTCCACTACTAAATTTTTAACGATCAACGCCCATCATTCGCCCTTGTCATACGCCCGCTTCGGTTCGGAAACCTCCGCTCGCAACTTTCCCTGAGTTAGTCGCTAGGCAACAAAGAACAAAATCCCTTGGGATGTGCGGTACGATCACCGCTCAACAGAGGCAGAGTTGATAATCTCAGCCTCCTCAACATAGGCAGAGTTGATAATCAGAACGCACCACCCCCCACAGGACACCCGACCCCGCCCCCACCCCGCGCCATCCTTACGACTCAGTCTTACAGCACGCCAAAAAATAAAGTACATACACACCTTTTGTATGTATACGCACGTAAAAAATGAAAAAATACCGTAGAATGTGTGTATACACACCTCAAGGAGCCCGAAATGATCTCGGAAATGAAGCGTTGGAACCTATTTATCCCCGTGCCGCTGCTAGAAAAAGCACAAAATTTGGCTAAAAAACGAGGCGTTTCTGCTGCCGATGTGGTCAGAATTGCCCTAGAAAAGTACCTGCAAGCCCTCGAAAAACAGGAAAAAGCACTGGCGGAGGCCGAAAATGTCACAGCTTGACCCTGAAATTGGTGATGAACCTCTGGAATATGGTGAAAAAAGCACCTCGTTCCCACATATAAGCGATGAAATGGTGGCTTCTATCGCCCTAGGCATGGAAGATGACCTGATCGTGGCAGCTCGGCATGGTTTAAGCGTTGAGCAGTACCAAGCGCTAGAGAAAGAAAAGTGGTTTCAGCTCCAAGTAGCCATAAAACGCTCGGAATTTGAGAAAAACGGCGTCACATTCAAGGCAAAAGCCACATGGATGGCCAGCGAACTCCTGCATCAGGTGTATGTAAGCGGTGCCAGCAAAGATGCGACTCTAAGTCAGAAGCACGAAATTCTCAAAACGCTCATCAAGGCCGGCGGTCTGGAGCCAAAAGAGGAAAGAGCGCAAAATACAGGGCCGACCTTCACACTTTCGATTGACCTCGGTGGAGGCCAGACACTGAGCCTTGGAAACCAGCCAGTCATGCAGCCTGTTACATTGGATGTAGAAACTAAGGAAATTAAATGAGCGTTTACAAACCGACGGCGACGCAGCGTGAATTCATGTTGGACGAAAACTACGTCCGCGTCTTGGCAGGGCCAGTTGGTGGCGGTAAATCTGTGACATGCGTACATGAACTCGTACGTCTAGCCATGGGTCAAGCGCCAAATTCGAAAAAAATTCGAAAAACTAGGGCGGTTATTGTCCGTAACACGGCTGACCAGCTGGCGCTTACGACAAGGAAAACAGTGTTCGATTGGCTGCCGCCCGGTGAGGCTGGGATATGGAAAGCCGTTGAGAAGACGTTTATACTGATGGCTAAATTAGCCGACGGCACCACGGTCGAATCGGAGTGGCTATTTATTGCTCTGGATACACCAGACGACGTGCGAAAAGCGCTGTCACTAGAGACGACGTTCATCTGGGGAAACGAATCCCGAGAACTACACCAAGACGTTGTGGATGGTCTGCTCGGTCGTCTGAACCGTTATCCGTCAATGAAAGACGGTGGGCCCACAAGATCATGCGCTCTGTTTGATACCAACATGCCGGACGAAGATACGTGGTGGCATAACAAAATGGAAGAACCACCTAGCAACTGGTCGATCTACAAACAGCCGGCTGCGATTCTAAAACCCGACGTATACACAGAGCGATTCGGCGAAGAGCCTGAAGAAGTCCTGCTGGATAAAGACGCTCAGGAATGGTGTGTCAACCCAGAGGCGGATAACTACAACCACCTGCCCAAACAGTACTATCCCAACTTGATCCCCGGCAAGACTGAGGACTGGCTGCGTGTGTATCTGAGGTCGGAATATGGTAGGTCGCTCTCAGGTACCCCGGTGTACGAGAAGACGTTCACTGCTGATTTCCATGTGGCCAAAGACACCATCAAGCCAATCAAGAGCGCGGACTATCCGGTCATCATCGGTTTGGACTTTGGGCGTACACCAGCTGCTGTGTTTAAGCAGCGTGATCCCCGCGGGCGTGTCGTGACGCTGGGAGAGCTGGTCTCGGAGAACATGGGTATCGAGACTTTCATCCGCACTAAACTGAACCCACATATTGCCAATCACCTGCAGGGGTGTACTTTTTTAGTTGCGCCTGACCCGGCTGGTTATGCCAAACAGCAGCAAAACGAGATGTCGCTAGTCGATGTCTTGAAGGATGCGGGGTTCAAATGTGTACGGCCCCCGACGAATAAGCCGGAACTCAGGATTCAGGCTGTGGAGCGCTTACTCATGCAGCAGCTGGAAGGTAAGGCGCTGTATTTGATTGATCCAGCATGCACGTCGCTCATCAAGGGATTTCGGTACGGGTATCGGTACAAGATTAAGAAGAACGGCGAGATGGAAGACAAACCGGACAAGAACGAGTTCTCGCACGTCCATGATGCGAACCAGTACGCGGACTCCGTGATGGACATGAATTTGAGGGGGTCTGCACTGGCGTCCGGACGCAAAGAAGTTAAGCGAGTAAAGTATGCATACACTTGACCGCTTGACACGGCAGCGTACAATGCGGTAACTATTTAAGGACGACTGATGGCTACAGGTATTGCTCTCATTCCAGTTGCCCGCGCAAGTGACCTTGAGGCGGAATCTAAAAAGCGTAGTGATTCTATGCAGAACCAGCCCGTGATTCAGGGCTTGGCTGCGCACGTCCGCACTCGATGGGACAGTGCTCGCACCGCGAAACGAACGTTGGAAGACCGCATGCTGCAGTGCCTGCGCCAGCGTAACGGCGAGTATGACCCTGAGAAATTGCAGGAAATCAGAGAGCAGGGCGGCTCCGATATTTATATCAACCTGACCTCGGTCAAGTGCCGCGCAGCGACAAGCTGGTTGCGTGATACGTTGTTAGGTTCTGGCTCTGACAAACCTTGGGCGATTGCTGGAACGCCGAACCCTGACATGCCTCCGGAGATCATGCAGGAATTGCAGGCACGATTGGCCAACGAGTTGATGGTTCACATACAGCAGGGCGGCATGCAGCCCAGTCCCTCAGAGTTGCGCACAATGGCGCTTCAGATGAAAGACGAAGCTGAGCGTGAGATGCGTGAGCAATCCGCAGATCGTGTTAGCCGCATGGAACGTAAGATGGAAGACCAGTTGCTCGAGGGCGGTTGGTATAAAGCGTTCAACGAATTCTTGGATGACATCGTTACATTCCCATACGCCGTGCTCAAGGGCCCGATCAAGCGCAAACGCAAAACACTGCAGTGGCAGAACAACGCACTGGTTCCCGTCGAAGAGATTCGCAACGAGTGGGAGCGCGTTGATCCGTTCATGTTGTACTGGGCTCCATGGTCGTGGGACTTAGGCGATGGTTACGTCATCGAGCGTCATCGCTTAACAGCTGAAGCACTGCAGGCCCTCATCGATGTGCCCGGTTACAACAACGACGCTATTCGTACAATCCTGAACGACTTCGGCACAATGGGCATGAAGCAGTGGTTGTGGTCTGACTCATCGAAAGCAGAAGCTGAAGGTAAAGACGTCACCGAGAGTTCCATCACTGGCGACTTGGTTGATGCACTGCAGCTGTGGGACTCTGTCAAGGGTAGCTTGCTCCTCGAGTGGGGCCTGACTGAGAAAGAGATTCCTGATCCAGCTCTGAGCTATCCATGCGAAGTGTGGCTCATCGGCAACGTTGTGATTCGTGCTGTTCTGAACTACGACCCCCTCGGTCGCAAACCTTACTACCTCACAAGCTATGAGAACCTCCCCGGTTCCGTTGACGGTAAAGGCGTGACTGATTTGTGCCGTGATGCACAGGCTATGGTGAACGCATCGGGCCGCGCACTGGCAAACAACATGGGTATTAGCTCTGGCCCACAGGTCGGAATTAACATCTCACGCTTACCCGCAGGCGAAGACATCTCTGACATGCACCCATGGAAGATTTGGCAGTTCTCGTCTTCTGACTACGGTGACAACTCTCCACCCATTACGTTCTTCCAGCCTAACAGCAACGCCAACGAGCTGATGGCTGTGTTTGAGAAATTCTCTGCACGCGCTGACGAAGACACGATGATCCCTCGTTACATGACGGGTGAGAACACACCGGGCGCAGGACGTACATCGTCTGGTCTGTCCATGTTGATCTCCAACGCCGGTAAGGGTATCAAGCAGGTTATCAGCAACATCGACAAGAACGTCATCACGCCAGCCATCGAGCGCTTGTACCAAGACAACTTGCGTTACAGCAAAGACCCTGACTTGATCGGCGATGTGAACATCGTAGCTACTGGCGCGACTAGCCTCGTGATTAAAGAAGCTGAAGCTGTTCGTCGTAACGAGTTCCTGCAGGTTGTGCTCAACAGCCCAGTGGCTCAGCAGATCGTCGGTATGGACGGCACTGCAGAGTTGCTCCGTGACCAAGCTAAGAACTTGAGCGGCAATGTGGATCGCATCGTTCCTGATCGTCAGCAACTCAGTGTTGTACAGCAACAACAGCAGACCATCGCTCAATTGCAAGAACAGTTGGCAGCGATCATGGGTGAGATTCAGAATGCGGGTATGGCACCGGGTGGTATGACTCAGGGCCCCGCACCAAAGAATATGTTGCCTGACGGAAGTCAGGTAGGCGGTCGCGAGGGCAATATGATGTCCCCAAGACCAAATGGTGTTTAAAAGACTGTTGACTGGTCAAATAGTCAGTGGTATAAATACGACATATGAAAATTTTTGTAGGCCAAAAGCCTGACCGCCAGCACATGTTTGCGCTACAGCGCTGCAAGCTGGACGAAAACGGAGCCTTGCTGGACTTGTTCCGCAAGAAGCTAGAGGAGACCAAAAACTCCCTCGTCGTCGCAGACGATCTAGTCAAATTGCACCGTTTGCAGGGTCGGGCTGAGGTTTTAACAGATTTTCTCGAGGCGGTTGAGAGATCGTCCGAGATTTTCGACCGGGTCAAATGACCCGAATTTTGTAGTCCTAGCAAACCATTATGTGGCAGGCAGACCGAAGTAGGAGCCCTAAGCAGAGTTGGAGCTTTTAGGAGATATTGATGGCGTTACCAAGGCAAGTTGAAGCCCAGTTGAAAGAGCTGGAAGAGATCGAAAAGCAGCTAGCTGCACAGCAGAATCCACAGGCAACCCCTGAAGACCCTGCCCCACAGCCCGCAGAGCCCGCAGAACCTACCCAGAACGTTGAGCCGGTTGCTCCACAGCCAGAAGTTAAGCCAGAAAAGCCAGTTGAACCGGAAGTGCCGGAAGAGACATGGCAGCAGAAATACAAGACCCTCAAGGGTATGTACGACGCTGAAGTGCCTCGTTTGCACTCTGACGTAAGAGAATTACGCTCCCAGATGGAGAAACTCCAGAAGGCCGCCGAAGCTCCAAAACCAGAGACGAAACCCGCCGCTCAACCGACTAAATTGGTTACGGATGCTGATGTTCAAGCATTTGGTGAGGACTTGATCGAAGTCCAACGCAAGGTTGCCCGCGAAGTGGCAGCAGAGTTTCGAGGTGAACTCGACGCTATGAAAGCCGAAAATGAAAAGTTGCGCGAGCAACTCAATACAACCGGCTCTCAAGTATCAGAGGCATCCTTCGAGCAACGTCTGTACCGTTTGGTACCAGACTTTCAGACAGTTAACACCGACGAACGTTGGATTAACTGGTTGAACGAGGTTGACCCTCTGCTCCGAGCACCGAGAAAATCTGTTGCACAAGAAGCGTTCAACACTGGCGATGCCGAAGCCGTTGCACACTACATTGGGATGTTCAAAGCGAGCGTCGCCCCTGTGGAGCAACCAAGCGATAAAGCCGCTGAGCTTGAAAAACAAATCCAGCCGAAACGTTCTGCGACCAACGCACCAGTTTCACAGCAGGCTAAAACATATACGGACGCACAAATCCAGAAAATGTTCCAGAAGTCTGTTGAACTGAGTTCGAGGGGCCAGCGCGATGACGCAATGAAACTTGAAGCTGAAATTGATGCGGCTTACAGAGAAGGACGCGTTCGAGCGTAACTCCCTGCATGCAGCATTTACCCAACCTGTTTTTTATTTAGGAGGCCAAAATGGCTGCTGTTTATCCTGTCACGGGCTCTGGTGCATTTGACACCAACCCTTCTTATTCCGGTGCCTTTATCCCCACGCTGTGGTCAGGCAAACTCTTGGCTAAGTTCTACCAGAACACCATGTTGTCTGAAGTCACTAACACTGACTACGAAGGCGAATTGAAGAACCAAGGCGATACCGTCCGTATCCGTTTGGCTCCTTCTATCAGCATTTCTGACTACACCGTTGGTCAGACTCTGTCGTACGAAGTCCCCACTCCTATCTTCCAAGATATGCAAGTGAACAAGGGTAAGTACTTCGGCGTGCAAGTCAATGACGTGTTGGCCTATCAGTCCGACATGAACTTGATGAACATGTTCACAGAAGACGCTGCTAAGCAGTTGAAAATCGCCATCGAAAACGAAGTGTTCTTCAACAGCTTCGTGACTGAAGGCCCTGCTGCTCAGAACGAAGGCGCTACTGCCGGTAAGATTTCTGCTGCCTACAACTTGGGTACAGACGTCGCTCCTATCGATCAAGCCACTCCTGAAAACGTGTTGAAGGCCATCCTTCGCATGTCTACAGTTTTGGACGAGCAGAACGTTCCTGAAGATGGCCGTTTCTTGGTTATCAGCCCATTCGACCGTCACCTGTTGATGCAATCTAACATCGCTCAGGCGTACTTCACTGGCGACCAGTCAAGCACCATCCGTACCGGCAAGATCGGTATGTTGGATCGCTTCAGCGTCTATGTTTCCAACTTGCTGCCACGCGGCGAAGCTGGTAAGGCATTGGTTGCTGGTTTGTCTGCTACCTCCACTGGCGGTGCAGTTACCAACGCCAAGGCTCGTCGTTTGATGGTTGCTGGCACTAAGCATGCCACTTCCTTCGCGATGACCATCAACAAGACAGAACCCCTGCGTAACCAGACAGACTTCGGCGACATCGTCCGCGGTTTGGCTGTGTATGGCCGCAAGGTTGTCAAGCCAGAAGCCATGGTTACTGCCGTGGTTGGCTCAGCCACCTGATAGTGGTATAAAGAGGGGGCCTTCGGGCCCCTTTTTTGTTTAAACCTTGGAGAAAATATGACTGCTCTTGAACTGATGGAACGTCTTGGCGGCGAAATCCTGAACAACAAAATCCGTGTTTACATTGAAGGTGAGATCATTATTGTTGCTCGCCTCGAGGACACAGAATGGGTTCTGACGGATCGCGGCGTCTTGCTGACCAACGAACATTCAAATTTGGCTGTGGCTGAAGCTGCAACAAAAACTCGCAAAACAAAAGCACAACTGGTAGAATCTGTTGAAATTGTTAGTGAGCCAGTCGTTGGGCTTACTCAAGCTGCTGCCGAATAAGGTACATCATGAAACCTCTGAGCGTCTTTTATTCAAGAATTCTGCCGTATCTACCCGGCTGCTCGGAGCCCTTGGTCGATCAAGTTTTGGTCAGCGCAGCCATTGACTTCTGCGAAAGTTCGCTCGTGCTGCGCCAAAATCTTGACTCGTTCAGGACTGTTGTTGGTATTTCTCAATACGACTTAGACCCGCCTACTGCAAACCACGACATTGATCGTGTGATGAGCGTAGCCGTTGATGGTAAAGAACTCTCCCCCGGTTTGTTCGAAGCGATCCGCAACGACTTGCCGACAGCTAATGCTAAACCCCGCGGCTTCTACACAGACCGCACAGACAATGTTCTGACGCTTAAGCTGTCGCCTCCACCCGATGGTCGATACCCTGTCGTAGTAAACGTCAATTTGCGCCCAGCGATGACCGCTACGCAGTTGGATGACGATCTGTTTAACATGTGGTCTGATGCCATCACTTCGATGGCCATCGCACGGGCAATGCAGATTCCCGATCAACCCTTCACAAATTTTGCACAGGCCAAGTACTTGCTTGACTCTGCAGCTAGACAAACCAATAGTGCTCGCATCGATGGAAACTACGGCTCGATCCGTGGTTCGATGCGCGTTCGTGCCCGCCCTTTTGCTTGAGGTAAATCATGACCATTGCAGCCCAATCAATCATCCGCCGTGTCGTTGAGACAATGCAGGACAACACGTCCGTTCGTTGGCCTGTGGCTGAGCTTGTTCGTTACTTGAACGACGGCCAGCGTGAAGTGGTCTTGTACCGCCCCGACTCAATGGTGACTAACGCCACTATTGCTTTGGCTAGCGGCGCGAAGCAAGCCTTGCCTTCCAACGGTTCTAAGTTGATCGACGTGATCCGCAACACCAGCGGCACAAAGCGTTCTGTCCGCATGACCGTTCGCAACATCTTGGACACACAAAGCCCCAACTGGTACAACTTGACAGGTGTGACCGAGATTCTGCACTACATGTACGATCCTCGCGACCCTAAAGTGTTCTACGTCTACCCACCAGCAGCCGCTTCAGGCGCTTCTGTAGAGGTGGTGTACTCTGCCTACCCAACAGACATCACAGAGCCCGCTGACGGCGCTTTGTACAGCGCTGTGGCCGGTAATATCAGCTTGCCTGACATCTACGGCAACGTGCTGGCCGACTACATCTTGTACCGCGCCTACACCAAGGACAGCGAGTACGCGGGTAACGCTCAGCGTGCGCAGGCTCACTACGGTGCTTTTCAAGCTGCTTTGACCACTGAAATGGCCGGTACAACAGGCGTTGCGCCTAAAGTCTGAGGTAAACCATGGCCGAGAAAATTAAACTGGTTCAAGGGGATACCAAGCCAGCCTTGGTCTGCAACATTACTGATGAGATCACCGGTAACGCTATTGCGCTCACAGGCGCGACTGTACTGCTTAAATTTCGTGCAGTCGGCGCAACCGACCTGACCGCTACCGTTACTGGCTCCATCACTGACGGCCCTAACGGCCAAGTGGCTTTCTACCCCGCATCTGCGCCTGCTATGTTGTTGGGTGAGGCCGGTGACTACGAAGGCGAGATTCAGATTACCTTTGCGGACACTACGGTTCAAACTGTTTACGACTTGTTGAAGTTTAAGCTGCGCGAGGACTTCTAATGGGCGTGACGGTTGTCAGAACTGCTCTTACGGCTGCTACAGCTGTTACGAGAGCAAGGGCAAGCGTCGTCATCGTAGCGCCGGTAGCCGAGACTTCGGCTGCCCTTTTAGCCGCAGCAAGTTCAGTACAAATTATCAGCGCAGTTGTTACTGCGGTTGTGCCTGTTGCAAATCTGAACTACATCTTCATGGCGTCTGGGGCGTATCTTGATACGTCTGGTCGCTTCCAGTATTTCCCCGAAGAAGTCTTTGTTACGGACGCTACGTTCCGTGTAGTAGGGAAAACCCTTACAACTACTTTTGAGTCGACGGACTACATCACGTCCAAAAATCTTGCCACCAGCAAGCACGACAGCGTTTCTACGCCGGACTTCATCATCCGAACACTGGAGTACATACGTAGATTTACAGATACGTTCGGTTTTACGCACAGAGTGTCGTTTACGTTTAGTAGACCGCTTGCTAGTACCTTCGCACTAGGTGACACAACAACTAAAACTTTTAGCAAAGCCAGAGTCAACTCGGTCGGGGTGGTAGACACGCGTCCTATTTTTACTACAACTAAACTCCGAACAGACTTGCTTGCTACAGCCGACGCAACCTATTGGGCTTACACCAAGAATACAACTGAGTCGGTCGCACCCACGGATGCTAGGAGTTTTTCGCTAACTCGCCCTGTAGCGGACTCGTTTACGTTTACGGATGCAGCGCGTTTAACACCCCAAAAAAGTTTAGCCGACAGTTTTACCCAAACGGATGCCACTACGCGCGACTTTGGTAAGGCTCTAACCGATTTATTTACGTTCTCCGAGACTACGACGCGTGTCACCGAAAAAACGCTTCAGGACTCGTTTAATCAGTCAGATGTAACTAGTAGCGCCGTTGACAAAGTAGTTGCGGATGCTTTTGCGTTTACTGAGCTTTTATCCCGCACGCTTACTCGTACAATCCAAGACGGTTTTGCGATGAACGACACCGCCGATTTGGCGGACGGGATTACGTACCAGTCTGTTAAGTACATCAATAACTTGGCTTTTGCCACCGACGCGAAAGTCTTGTCTAACAGCCTTGCCAAAACCGATACGGTATCTTTGGTGAGTGCTGGTCTTTTGACTTCCCAAAGCTACTGCGATCTGTCATACTTCGCAGAAGACTACGTCGGCTTATCCCGCACATTTTCATAGGAGCTTCCATGTTAAACGACAACTTAAAAGTAACCGGCGACGTAGTCGTCGAAATCACTGGCGCAGATGGCCAGATTAAAGACCGCCGTGAGATTAAAAACCTCGTAGTAGCTGGTGGTAAAACCTTCATTGCTGGCCGTATGGTTGGCACGCCAACGACGATGAGCCACATGGCTGTCGGTTCGAGCAGTACCGCCGCTGCAAACGGTGACACAGCATTGGGTGCTTCCTTGGGCCGCGTTGCTTTGACGTCCTCTAGCTCTTCTGGCGCTGTTGTGACTTATGTTGCGACGTTCCCACCCGGCACTGGTACAGGTGCTGTTGTTGAAGCGGGTGTCTTTAATGATCCTACTGCGGGCACCATGTTGTGCCGGACTGTGTTTGCTGTGGTTAATAAAGGCGCTGATGACGCCATGTCTATTACTTGGGCAATCACCGTCAGTTAATACAGTTTTGACGTAGTGAACGTCAGGAGTTTGGAATATGAGCACTATTGTCACCCGCGCAGGTAAGGGCTCGCCCCTTACCAATAACGAAGTTGATAGCAACTTTACAAATCTTAATACTGACAAAGTTGAGTCGATTACGTCCGCCGACGGCAGCGTAGTTGTTTCCAGCTCCGGTACTACCCGGGATTTGAGCGTGGGCGTTGCTGGCAGTACAGCTACCTTGATTAGTCAAGTTCGCAACGAAACTGGTGCAACACTTACCAAGGGTACGGTTGTCTACATCAGCGGTGCAGCTGGCAATAAGGCGGTTGTTTCCAAAGCCCTTGCAACAGGTGACTCTACCTCAGCTCAGACCTATGGTATGGTTCAAGCTGACATCCCACATAACCAGAACGGCTATGTTGTAGTTGTCGGCGCGGTTAGTGGTTTAAATACCTCTGCGTTTGCAGACGGCACACAGCTGTATTTGAGCGGCGTTAGCGCGGGGGGCTACACAAACACTAAGCCTTACGCTCCTACGCATCTGGTTTACGTAGGCATTGTCACTTACAGCCATAACACACAAGGCACGATCCAAGTCAAAATCCAAAACGGTTATGAGCTTGACGAGATTCACGATGTGTCAGCACGGTCACCCGTTGACGGCCAAACGCTTGTCTATGTTAGTTCCACAGGTCTGTGGACAAAAACCGATCAGGCTTCTATGTCCGTGGGTAGCGCGGCTACCCTTGCTACAGCCCGCAACATTAACGGTGTGTCTTTCAACGGCTCCGCCGACATCACAGTCGCTGACGCAACGAAGTTACCACTAGCTGGCGGTACGCTTAGCGGTAAGCTCACACTTGATGGTCGCAATGAGATTTATGGTGTCCCTACAAACGCTGGCACGGTTGCTGGCTTCATGGGCGGTACATCTGGCGGTACTACTGCGGCACGAACACAGAGTTTAAATACCCAGACCCTTTTGAATGTTGCTGCGCTTGGTTACACCGGCTCCGGTTGGGTTGGTGGTGCCGGTCTTTCGTTTGTTGCGACTGAGAATATCACTGCGGCTAACCGCGGTACTAAAGCCGTTCTGACGGCAATCGCTGCTGGTGACTCCGTAGCGACTACGATGGAATTTAATGGCTCAGCGCTGACCATTAACGGCAGCACTGCAGTTACCTCGAGCAATTACAACACTTACGCACCAACAAAAACTGGTACAGGCGCAAGCGGTACTTGGGGTATCAACATTACCGGCAACGCTGCGACAGCAACGTCTGCAACAGATAGCACAAAACTGCCTTTGGCTGGCGGCACGCTGACAGGAAAAGTAACTTTTCCAAGCGCTAATGCAGATAAGCCTCAAATGCCCAACGGCTTTTTAGGTCTTGATACTGGTGACGCCAACTTTGACATATGGGGAATCTCACGAGACTACTACCCTTCTAATGCAACCGCAGCAAATGCTTGGGGTATTCGCTGGGATGGTGACAGCAATCAAATCCGGTTTATTGGCGGCGGTAGCGTTCGTGTTTCGTTCGATCTTGATGATGGCGCAACACAAATTAACAGCAACACAGTTCTCCACGCAGGTAACTACAACAGCTACAGCCCAACCTTAACTGGAACAGGCGCAAGCGGGACTTGGGGTATTTCAATCAGCGGAAACTCAGCAACAACTTCTCAACGAGCTTTTTCTGGTGACATAAGCGCCACCGGCCAAGGTCGTTTTACGGGTTGGTATACAGGTAACGCAGCCACTGGCACTGCAGCTGAAATAGGAATGTCTTCCGGCGAAGGTTACGTTTTTGTTTATAACCGCGATACTCAAACTTATGGCACGCTAAATATTTCTTCTAGTGGTGCAAACATGCGGTTTAGTGGTAGCGCCATTAACGTTGGCAGCGGCTCATTACAGCAAGGCGGCAATCAAGTCCTCCACGCTGGTAACTACACTAACTACGCCGCTACTGTTGGCCACAACCATACTTACGATGTAAACAATGCGTGGCTTCGAGATGCTAACGATGACGCAAACGTAAAGCTATACGGCAATACACGTCAGATGGTTTTCCGTACTGATGGAACAACCGAGTTTGCGTCTGGTATTGGTGGTTATGCCTTTGCTTGGATGTATGGTGGGGACTCTGCTGCCGAGCGGCGTATGTTGCTTGCAAGTAATGGCCGTCTTTGGACAAATTACCACGGATGGATGGATGAGGCGTTTGCACCGATTTCTCATACTCACAGTTATTTGCCTTTGAGCGGTGGCACTCTCAGCGGCAGTATCTACTTTCCTAACGACTCAGCCAACGGCATATTTAATGCTGCGGGTAATGCAGGATATCGCCCTGACGATGTTTATGGCAATACCTACATGTTTAACCAGTCCGGTACTAACGGTGGTTGGTACGGTGATTTTTCTGGCTATTATTTTAGAAGCTCCAGTTCTTCAAACTGGTTGACTATTTCTGGTAGTGCAGTTAACTCGTCTGTTGCGCTACAGCAGTCCGGCAACCAAGTCCTTCACGCAGGTAACTACACCTCATACAGCCCATCATTAGGTGGTTCTGGGGCATCAGGTACTTGGGGTATTAACATTTCCGGTACAGCTTCCTTAGCTACTAACGCTATTCGGATTCAGTACAACGATGGCCCACGAGACCTTTCTGATCGCTTACCAAATAGCTTTGCGCGAACTGTAAACTTTGATTTTGTTGGCGCTGGAACTGGTAACGGATCGGGTAACTACGCTGGTGTGATGACATTTAGTCCTTGGACTGGCACTACTGCAAGCACAGGCGATTCGTCTTATCAGTTGTCGTTTGCAAACACCACTGGTGTTAACGCTTCAGGTCAACCAAAACTCAGTATCCGTAATGGTATTGATAGCACTTGGAATGCTTGGTACACCTTACTCCATAGTGGAAATGTTGGCACTTACGCCCTTCCCATTAGTGGCGGAACAATTAGTGGTCGTGTCACGTTCCAAGACTCTACCGATACGCAAATTACGCTGAACGGCAATGGAACCGCGTGGACAGGCATTACCGCTACAGATTCTGGCGGTACCGACTACCTATGGATATATGGCGCTACTGGCACTTGGTCTTTTGGCGGCGGCGGTTCTGTTGTTTCTGGAAAGAAGATGCACATCCATGGTGGTGTGACGATTGGCAGCGGCTATACAGCAACTGCAAACCCAAGCAATGGCTTGAATGTTGAAGGAGCAATCCAGCAGGCAGGCAACCAAGTCCTCCACGCAGGGAATTACAGCTCATACGCTTTGCCTTTGGGTGGTGGTACGTTGAGCGGAAAGCTCACAATTAGTGCATCAGCCGGTCTTGATCTATATCGTCTTACATTTGATGCGGACGGGACCGATAGCTGGCAAAGAGCCGGAAGTGGAAATCGTCATCGTTTTACCACGACGGGTGGGGCCGATTTTATTATTGGCAACGGCTCAGGCGTAGCGACTTTAAATGGTAATCAGTTACTTCATGCAGGTAATTACACCAGTTACAGCCCTGCTTACAGCTACTTTGACGATTACACCAGAGGCGGCTATAGGGTCATTGCAGACTACAGCGGTACAAATACTTGGTACATACGCAGTAGCGGGCAGTTTGTCTGGGGTCGTAGTCATGATTGGAGTCAGGCATTTGAGCTTTATCTAGGCAACGGAACCACTGGAAATGCTAACGGTTGGGCTGAGTTTGGTCAGCGTCAGTCGAACAATACTCACGGCACTTGGTTTGGCACCCGATTTGTTCAATATTTGAGCAATGGCAAAGTTGATGGGAAAGTTCGAGCAAGTGAATACTACTTGGGCGACGACAGCAACTACATCACTGGTGGTGGTTCAGGAGCAATTCGCAGCCAAACTTCTTATGGCTACGTTGATGTTGGTGCGCAAAATTCTAGCTATGCGCATATACAAACTGATCGTCCGCAGTTTTATTTCAATAAAACCGTTTATGTTGATGGCGATATTTATAAGTACACCGGAGGCCTGCCGTATTTGCACAGCGGTAATTACAGTTCATACGCTCTGCCTTTGAGTGGGGGTACTGTTAGCGGAAATCTTTATGCTACTGCTGAAATAAGGCTTAATGGTTCTAATACTGCTCGCATTGGATGGAGACCCGCAGGTTCCGGAACGCTTAATGCTGGTTTCCCGTTTGCTCTAAACGGCGCTACTGGGGCTATCAACATCGAAGTGTCTGATAACGATACTGGCGGGTTGATGATCGACAACGAAGGCGTGACCGTCTACGGCGCTGGCGACACTGGGCCTGTTTTCCGTGTGATTGACGAAGACCAGTACCAAAGTAATGGCAACAACATCACCAATGCTACCCAGTTTTGGGTAAACCAAGATAGCGGCACTTCTGGTTTTAGAAACCAACTAACTATCGCTGGAAGTACAGCACTTCACGCTGGCAACTACACCAGCTACAGCCCATCACTAACAGGTTCCGGGGCGTCTGGTACGTGGGGTATTAGCATTACCGGCAATGCCGCAACTGTAGGTTCAAAATCATCGACTGCTTTTCATCAACGAGCGCACTTTGGTACTAGCGATAGTAGAAGTAGCGGGTACTATAAAGTTCGAATTTTAGCAGCCACTAGCTGGATGTTGTCGTTCGTAGTTCGAATTTACCAAGGCTACGAAAGCTACGACATTCGCATCAGCGGTTACAACTACGGCGGCAACTACTGGTACTCACCACAAGCCAGCCTTATGGATGGTTCTGGTACAGCTATAGATGTTCGCTTTGGGTACGACAGTGCGTACAACCTTTGGGTAGCGTTCCCTGCTAGTAACTACACTGGGTTGGATGTCGTTAACGTTGTAAACGGCTACACACAGTTTGACGGGAACTACGCAGATCAGTTTGCTATTCAATATGAATCGTCGCTTTCTGGGTCTGTACAAACTACTCAAACAGCTTATAGACCACTGAAGTACAACGAAAACGCCGTTTCTGCAACTACCGCAAGTACTTTGCAAGGTTACGGCCCAAACCAAACTGGTGGTGCAAACACTATTGTTCAGCGCGACGGCAACGGCTATATCCAAAATAGCTACTTCTATACCAGCGGAGGCGGTACAGAACGCAACGGCTCAGGGCTTGGGTATTTTGCTGGTTTTAACAGCAGTGATTACTATATTCGTAGCTGGACAGCCGGAGCTGCAGCAGCAGCTATCCAAACTGCGGCTTCCGGGTCTTGGGGTATTACCGCTGCCAGAGCAACCCGAGCCAACGGCAACATGTACATTGACGACAACTACGGTAATACTGTTGTTGGCGTATACAGCTCATACCGTTACCAAGGCGTGTTTGCCATGGGTGACAGCTATAAACTTGCCGCTGATGGAACGAGTTTAGGTACCCTCTACGGCATGGCTTGGTCACATCCTAACACTGGTGGCGCTGCTGGCAACTTGACTGACCACGGCTTGCTCATCATTAACAACGGTTCATTCCGTTGTGCGATTTCTAACTCAATTGTTGCATCAGGTAACATCACAGCTTACTCAGATGAACGTCTTAAGACCAACTGGCGAGATATGCCAGAGGACTATGTTACTCGTCTTGCCGAAGTCAAAGTTGGTATCTACGACCGCATTGACGAGACAGAAATGGCGCAAGTTGGTGTTTCAGCTCAGTCGTTCCAGAAGTTGCTTCCACAGGCAATCATGACGGCTAAGGATGAGATGCAAACTCTGTCCGTAAACTATGGTGGCGCGGCGCTCGCCTCCGCTGTAGAATTAGCCAAAGAGGTCGTAGACTTGCGAGCTCGAGTAGCACACCTTGAATCCCTCATCAGCAAACTCATCGGAGATTAATATGACAATCGAAGCAGCACCTCAGCCTGACAATTTCACGGCTACCTTCACAATTAAAGTCAATGCTATTCGCGCCGCTACGGTCAATGGCCTTGAGAACACCGTCAAACAAGTCGACTGGACACTGGTTGGCGAGGAAGCCGGTCAGAAGTTTGAACTGCCACAAACCATCACCTTGGCAGACCCAGAGTCAGCAAACTTCGTCCCCTTGGCTAACTTGACTGAAGCTGCTGTTATTGCTTGGATCGAAGCCGCAGAAACTCGCTTGCCCGGTATTAAAGCCCACATCCAGTTTGTCCTAGACAAAGAAGTTGCTAAGCATTCTTTGGCTTCAACTCCTATGCCATGGGCACCAGTTTCTGAGTCTCCAGAGCCAATCCCAGCCGCTGAGTAACCATGACACTCCCCGCCTCCGGTAATTCGATATCCCTAGGTCAGGTAAATACTGAACTGGGACGGTCGGCTACGGCCACAATTGATATGAACGATTCGGCGGTGCGGTCTTTGTTTGGAGTTGGTGGAAGCGGTACAACCATTAGCATGTCCAGTGGTTTTGGTAAGTCTGCGGTTACGATTTCCTTAGCATCAATAACTTCTAACGAGCCTTTTGAGGGTAGTGCTCTTGCTCCCGGAGAAGCGTGCGCAGTCAATCTGGATTTTAATTCTGATGGTACTTGGGATGCTGTCCTTGAAGCCCTTGGAGGCATAGACGGTAATTGGGCAACACCTACAACTGCTAACATTGGGTCATCATACTGGATTCGGTTTACAAGAACGTTTTTCTCGGGTGGATTCGGTAACTCAGCATCGGGTAGTACTGGATGGGTGCAGATAGGCGCTGGTCAGGGTGTTCAGGTTTATAACTCTGGCACTAATAGCAGTGTATCAGCAACGTACACTATAGAGATTTCTACTAATAGTTCGGGTACAAACATTGTAGCTAGTGCATCGGGTATTGATCTTGTTGCGAATTTATTTGGCGTCTAAAATTATTTTCTAAGAGCAGACCATGGACAATCAACAAATCTTTAACTTCGTCGTGGGCATTGCCGCGTTCTTGGCCGTGTTTGTGTTCAATCAGGTTACTCGCAAAATCCAGAAACTGGAGGACGATGTGGCCTCTATGCGTGAGCAAATCCTCCGAGACTATGTCCAGAAGGATGACTACAAAGCCGACATCAAAGAGATCAAAGACATCCTGCGCCAAATCTTTGACAAGCTTGACTCCAAGCAAGATAAGTAATAGGATGTTGTATGGCTACAACAAAGAAAACCCCCAGCAAGACACCCGCTAAAGTAGCGCCGGTGAAGCGTGCTGTACCCAAGCAAAAGACAGTCACGGTTTCGACACCTGAACCTGTTACGCTGCCCGTTGAGCTTCCTGTGACCCCAGAACCCGAAGTGAAAAACGCAGAACCCACTCGCGGTAGCTTTTTCAACTCCATTAAGTCCGCCCTTTCCCGTCTGTTTAGCAGAACATAAACCCACCGCTGACCATGGCATGGTTTGCGGCATTAGCGTTAGTTCTTAGCTCAAACACGGAATATCGCTGTGTCCGATGGACATGGTCTGGGGACGTGTACAACCGCAAGGTGATCTGCCTTGAATGGAAAAAAGTTGAGAAGAAATGATTGATCCCGTAACGGCCCTAGCTGGCATACAGTCAGCCATTAGCATGGTCAAGAAGGCGAGTAAAGTCGCCAATGACCTAGGCTCGCTTGCGCCGATGATCGGCAAGATGTTCGATGCTAAAAGCACTGCAACGAAAGCAATGCTGCAAGCGAAGCGTGAGAAAAAAGGCTCTAACATGGGCACCGCCCTGCAAATCGAAATGGCGCTTGAGCAAGCTCGCGCCTTCGAGGAGGAGCTAAAAATGCTCTTTATGCAGACTGGCAAGATCGACGTGTGGAACAAGATCAAAGAGCGTCAAGCCGAGATGGACAGGGACGATGCCAAGGAAATGGCAGCGCTCAAAGCCGCTGAGAAAAAACAAAAAGAAAAAGACGCTGAGATGCAGGAGTGGGCCGTTGCCATTGCTGCGACTGCGTTCTTGCTGTTTTTACTGTTTGTGGGCATTTACGAGTTGTGGGACTTTTGCCAAACCACAAAAAGGTGTGGGCGGTGAATGAGTACCAGAAACAATTTGACCTGTTTTGCAAAGTTTTCTGCTATGGCTGTGCAGCGTGGTGGTTCCTTGGCTTTCTGAAGTTCCTGCCTGATGACTTGTCAAACAAAATCGTGGCACTTTTACTGGGGAAGATTGGGCTATGAAAGTAACGCTTTACCACACCAACGCCAAGATGTTGCAAGAAACATACAGGGTTATGCACCAGAAGAACCTGCAGGAACTGCAACGCCTGAACCTACAGAAGGAACAGGAATTGAAGCTGCAGCAAGTCAGAAACCAATGGGCTAGACCCAACTCTGTGGACGTTATGGTATGAAGTATATTTTTCTTTTTGCGGTGATACTGCTGGCTGGTTGTGAAGACCGGTACCGCTACTATTGTCAGAACCCTGACAACTTCCACGCTCCGCAGTGCCAAAAGCCCAAGTGCCAGTTTACCCAGACTTGCCCTGAATACCTTGTAGCCCCTATCTTGGAGAAGAAAGTCAATGACGTCCAACAGCCTGAAACTAAACCTAACCCCTGATGATATTGAAGTCAGAGTCTGGGGCTTCGTCGTTGTAGCCGTTACCTGCATTCTGTGCTTCATTGTTGTAGCGCTTCTGTACTCTGTGACATTCGTCACGCAGCCTATCAAGTCAATGGCACCCATTGACATGGCGTACACCAAGATGCTCAATGACATTGTGTTGTTGATAGTAGGCGGTATTGGCGGTGTGATGAGTAAACGAGCTGTGGCTGCTGGCGCTAAGGCAATTGCTCCTACGACCCCAACACCAACCCAGACTTCTAGCACACCAATACCTGTGCAGGCAACGATTATTTCACCTGCGCCCACCCCCGCGTCGGTCATGCCTAACTACAACTGGATGGGCTACCAGAACCCAGACCTCGATGAGTCTTGGACACCCGGGCCCCCACCCACAACGCCTCCAGAGCATATGGAGCCTGATGATGACCGTGCAGAGATTGCAGCCGCTCGTAAGGAGAACTGATTATGTTTGGCATCCCACTTCCTTGGGTACTAGTTGGTCTGTGCATCACACTGTTCGGCACTTACCGAGGTGGGTATCATTTCGGCTGGTCTGATCGCGACAAGGAAATGCAAATTGAGATTGCCAAGAAGAACGAGGAGTCTCGGGCTAAAGAGCAACAGCTGAACGAACAGATTAACACCACTGCAACCAAACTTCAGGAGACCACAAATGTTGTCAATCAAAAGCAAACTGATCTCAATCGTCTCATTGCTGCTGGCCGGGTGCGCCTCCCCACCCCCAGTTGTGTACAAACCCCCGCAGCTCCCACCGTTGCCACCACAAATAGCCCAGAAACAAGAAGTGAACCTGACAGACCGTCTAATGAAGCTTCTGATGCCGAGCGAGCAACCCTCGCAGCCATCGCAGAAATCGTCGCCCAAGGCGACCGAAACGCGGCCCAACTGAACGCGTGCATTGACGCCTATAACGAAGCAAGGAACATAATCAATGGTAAGTCCTGACCAACTCAAACAGATGCATATTGACCCCTCGTTGGCAGACGCGTTCAACGAGACCTTCGAGCGGTTCGGCATCCTCACGCCCTTGCAGCAAGCCAGCTGGATCGGTCAGTGTGGCCACGAGTGCGGCAACTTTAAGATCATGGAAGAGAACCTGAACTACAGGGCTGCAACGCTTTTAAAGTTGTTCCCCCGTACGCCTAAACGTGCATGGGGCTTTACACCCGAGGAGGCTGCTGCCTACGAGAAGCAGCCACGTAAGATCGCCAATAGGATTTACGGCAATCGTATGGGCAACAGGGATGAGGCTTCTGGGGATGGCTTTCGTTTCCGCGGCTCCGGCTTCCTCCAGTTGACCGGCCATAGCAATTTCTACCACGCAGGCAAGGCCCTCGGTGAAGACTTCGTGATGCAGCCTGAACTGGTACGCACACCCAAGTACGCCTCGCAGACCGCGGGCTGGTTCTGGCAAACACACAAGCTCAACCAGATTGCCGATGGCCGTGATTTCGTGACTATGACGAAGCGCATCAACGGAGGCACAATTGGCCTTGACGATCGCATCAAACACATCAATCAGGCCCTAGCTGTTTTGGGTGGTTAACACTACAATCTAGGCATATAGGAGTTAGCCATGGCCGTTATTCGCTATGCGGGCTTTGCCGGTGAGAACCGAGCGATTAACCCCGTTCTGTTGCCTGAGACTGTAGGTGTCGCATCCCGCAACCAAAAACCCGGGCGTGGTGACTTACGCCCTTGGAAATCCCCAACTACTGTTGCTACCGTTCCGGCTGGTCGTGAGACCATTTATCGCATGGGTCGTGATGTTGACTCAGACGCCCAGTACTGGCTTAGCTGGACAACTGCTGTGAATGTGGTGCGTGGCTTTGATGCTAACGACACAACCGAGCAAACCTTCTACACAGGCGACGGCGCTCCCAAGTTCACCAACAACGTGATTGGCCTAGCCACAGCGCCGTATCCTACGACTTCACGCCCTATGGGCCTGCCTGCTCCGGTTTCTGCGCCAGCAGTTACTGGAACCAATTCCGGTGCTACATCCCCAGTCATCGAGTATTACTACTACGTCTACACGTACGTGAACAGCCTTGGCTGGGAATCTGCGCCATCACCTGTGAGCGCCCTAGTGACCCGGGACACCCTAGGCTCAACTGCCATCTCTGGCTTTAGTGCTGCGCCATCTGGTAACTACGACATTGCCACGATCCGCATCTACCGCACACAAGGCAGTTCAACAGGCACTGACTTCTATTTCCTGCGCGAGATCACTATCGCAACGTCGTCAACCACAGACGACAACCGCACCCTTGGTGAAAACCTCGGAACGAATTTCTGGTTCCCAGCTCCCGGTGTTCCAACAGGCGGCGCAACGAGCATTACTGAACCAACGCTGTCTAATCTGACGGCTATGTGGAACGGAATGATGAGTGGTATCTCGGGTAACTCGGTGCGCATCTGCGAGCCATATGCTCCTTATGCATGGCCTCCAACGTACGAGATCATCCCACCAGACAGCAAACCTGTCGGCCTTGGCGTGTTCGGGCAAACTTTGCTGGTGTTGACAACCGGACGCCCGTTGGTTGCGCAAGGCTCGACCCCTGATGGTATGGATCAAAAGCCCTTGGAAATCAACCAAGCCTGCGTAGCTGCACGTTCTATTGTAAGCATGGGTACTGGTGTGGCTTGGGCTTCTGAAGATGGTCTGTGCTGGCTTGGCCAAGATGGTGCTAGGGTTATTACTAATGGCGTTATGCTTCGTGAAGACTGGCAAGCACTGGTTCCAAGTAGCATTATTGGCAAGATGTATGAGGGTATGTACTTAGGCAGCTACAACGACGGCTCTGGCCGCAAGGGCTTCATCATCGATCCCAACGGCGGCGGTATTTACTTCCTCGATGTTGGCTATTCAGCCATGTACTTCGACAGCCTCAAAGATCAACTGTATGTATTGACAGGTACAAACGTCGGTAAGTGGGACGCAGGCACAGCGATGACATATCGCTCACGCAGCAAGCCATTCCGCCAAGGCTCCCCAATAAATTTTGCTGCTGCAGTGGTTGTTGCCAACGCATACCCCGTCACATTCCGATTGTACGCCGACGGCGCACTAAAGCACACGCAGACCGTTGCAGACCGCAATCCGTTTAGGTTGCCAAGTGGCTACCGCGCATTCGAGTTTCAGATTGAGCTGGAAGGTTCAAACCCTGTCCAAGATGCAGCCATCGCGACATCTATTGAGGAACTCAAACAGCTATGAGAAACGACATTCCAAGCGACAGCGCCAGTAACTTTGGCGCTCGTGTCCGTGAGACCTTGATGACCTATTTGGGTAAGCAGGGCGACCCGCTTGACCGTGGTGTGACGCTACGCGACTTGGTTGACTCAGGCTTTGCCTCGGTAAGTAACTTCCAATTTGGCGGCGGCTCTGCCCCTCTTATCACTGGCCCATCCGTCTCTGGCCCCTACGTTCCTGATCTTACTGCGCCTCCTACGCCTACAGGTTTTACCGCTACGGCTGCGATTACCACAATCATCATTGAGTGCGACGCACCTATTTACACACAAGGGCATGGACACCGTACGTCTCATATTTACGGTGCTAAACGCGCAGGTAGTGAACCTCAGCCAGTTTTTGCTAACGCGGTTGAAATTACCCAATTCGCGGGACAAGTTACTTCTTACGCTACCGACCCGGCTACTGAGTGGCATTTGTGGATTAAGTGGGAGTCCAATGACGGCGTTCTTAGTGCAAGCCCTGCTGGCGGCACGAATGGATTTGTTGTCACTACCGGCCAAGATGTTGCCAAACTCCTAGAAGCGTTGACTGGTGAACTGACATCTGCACAACTCTTCTCAGGTCTTAGTTCTCGCATTGATTTAATTGACGCACCTGCCAGCCTTGCAGGTTCTGTAAACGCTCGTGTTAATGCTGTGCAGGCTCAAGTTAACGACTTGCAAAGTACACCTGCATACTCCAGCTCCACAACATACGCGGTTAACGCGTTGGTTTCTTACAACGGCGCTATCTACCAAGCAATCCAAGCTACGACTGGTAACCTGCCCACCAACACGACTTACTGGACAAAGGTCGGCGATTACACATCTCTTGGTCAGGTCGTTGCTGCTCATACAACTCAGATCGGAAATATCGTAACCGACCTTGGGGCGGAGACTGTTGCCCGCCAAACTTTGTACAACCAAGTAAATGACGCTACAACTGGTCTGCCCGCTACTGTTGCAAGTCTTACTAACAACTACTACACAAAGACAGCAACGGATTCGGCTATCACTTCGGCAACGACGTCATTGGTATCAGGGACTGCGCTGAACAATGCTCTTGGCGCGTACACAACGACCGCCAATCTGATTAACGACTACTACACAAAATCTGCCACAGACTCAGCGATTACATCCGCTACGCAGTTCTTGGTATCAAATACCGCTTTAGACAGCGCGTTGGCTACCTATGCCTCGTCAGCAGATTTAACAAACAACTATTACACCAAGACAGCGACTGACAGTGCTATTAGTCAAGCTACGCTCGATCTGGTTACATCAACGAACCTAAACAATACGTTGGGCAATTACGCCACAACAGCTACGCTGTCCAACGATTACTACACCAAGACCGCAACTGACTCGGCGATCAGTGTAGCAACTACTGGATTGGTATCCGAAACCGCGCTCAACAACACCCTCGGTAGCTACACATCAACTGCGACTTTAACAAACGACTACTACACTAAGACAGCTACCGATTCAGCAATTAGTAACGCCACGCTTTATTTGGTGTCAGAGACTGGCCTTAATTCTGCACTTGGTAACTACGCAACAACAGCCACACTCTCAAGTGACTACTACACCAAGACCGCCACAGATTCTGCGATTACCAACGCTACAACAACTTTTGTCTCTAGTAGCACGTTAGACAACTACACGACGACTGCTGCACTACAGGCCAACTACTTTACAAAATCAAGTGGTGAGAATCTTGAAGGTAGGTACACAGTTAAGGTCGACCTCAATGGTTATGTTTCTGGCTTTGGTCTAGCATCTACAGCTAACACTGCTGGAGCAACTAGTACTTTTGCTGTTCGTGCTGACTCGTTCTACATTGCTAGCCCTAGTGGCCCGGGCATTACACCCACAATGCCTTTCATTGTGCGAACTGCGGAAACAGAAATTGGCGGTCAAACCGTCCCCGCTGGCGTGTATATCACTGATGGCTACATCCAAAACGGCACAATCACTAATGCTAAGATCGCTGACCTTGCTGTAGACAGCGCAAAAATAACCAGTCTGACTGCTGACAAAATTATTGCTGGCTCAATTAGTGTCGGCCAGTACATCCAGTCTTCTAACTTTGTTGCTGGTAATGCTGGCTGGCGAGTTGACGGTAACGGCGTTGCTGAGTTTGGCGCTGCAGCTATTCGCGGTCAATTAGTTGCGTCCCAGATCGACACCCGTGGATTGAGTATTAAGGACTCTAACGGAAACATCATCTTTGCAGCTGGTACGCCGCTCAGCACAACTAATATTACTGGCCTCGGCTCATTGGCTACTGCAAACACAGTCGCTGCTACTAGCGTTACAGGTCTCGGCTCGTTGGCTACTGCCGACACAGTTGCTGCCTCCAGCGTGACAGGTCTTGGTTCGTTGGCTACTGCAAACACAGTTGCTGCTTCTAGCGTTACTGGCCTCGGTACATTGGCTACTGCGAGCAGTGTTAACTGGAGCACCCAGATCACAAACATCCCATCGTTTGGAAACTTTGCCTATTTAAGCTCGATTACGTCAGCCAACATTAGCACCTATATTGCTAGTGCAGCCATTGGCGAAGCGTATATTGCTGATGCCTCCATCACAAATGCAAAGATCGGTACTGCCGCAGTTTCAAACGCCAAGATCGGGAACTTTATTGCGTCTTCGGACTTTAACGGCACGATCGATGGAAACGGCAACATTACTGATAACGGTACTGTGGGCTGGGCGGTAGCCAAAGGTAACGGCGTTTCTGGTAAAGCTGTGTTTCAAAATATTGTTGCCCGCGGTGATATCGAAGTTCCTGCGGCTTCTATTGGTAGCGCAAAGATCGCTGAGTTGGCTGTTGGTAGGCTGCAGATTGTTGGCGGCGCTATTACGTTTTCAGCCATTGTTGAGCTAGAAAATACGTGGCCATTTTCCGATCTGTCCTTACGACAGATTGGTTTTATTGATTTTAGTTCTGCAGCACAAGACGGCGCATTCCTTAAGCTAATGGTGCAACCTCTATCACCCGGTGCTGCTAATACATCGATACTAGATAACTACAAACTGCAGATCAGTACCGATGCCACGACATGGACTACAGTTAATGAATCATTTACGTCTATAAGCTACGATCCTGAGAATCCATACGTGTCGTATGCTCAGGTTGTATTTACAAATGCTGCTCCCATTCGATTAGCGCCTGTTACGTATGGAGCGCCAACAAGAGGTTACTGGTGGGGCACAGCTGATAGAACGCGAGCACTTCTAACGGAACTGTCTGTATGGCCAGCAAATAACTCTTTCGGAACTGTAACCATGCAGTTCGTGTTTTTGATTCCTAATGCTGGAACCTATAGGCTGTATTATTGTGCGGACGACATTCTTAGTTCTGGCAATTTTGGAACACCACAGTCAGGTGTAGTTAATCTGTCCTCTTTCGCTTGGTCATACACTACACCCAATGTGTTGACGTATACAACTAACGGCCCCAATCAAATCGCAACGCTGAATGTGACTTGTACCGATACCGGAGGTCTAGAAGGTTTTGCAGCTTACTTTGTAAACACTGCTACTGAAATCGCAAATAGCACTGAGGGGGCTCTGTGGACGGTACGTCGCCCCAACTATGTGACCAGCGTGTATAAATACGCACGGGTATTGGCGCAAAGGTCTGACGGCGGGGCTAACCCAAACGTCAACGCTTGGCTTGGTGTAGAGATCATTAGGAAGTAACATGCATTTCTATTACACGGATGGCGAAAACGGCCCACTGGTAAACACGGGCTTTAGCTCCGAACGCATGGTCGAGGGCATTGATGCCTCCGGCTGGTATCTGCGAAATGGCGAACCCCCTGAGAACTACATAACCAAAGCCTCTGAGTTTGACATCTGGAACACAACCACGCTGTGCTGGGAATCAAATCCAGACCAAGCCGCGTTAGAAGCCGCACAGACTGCGGCCATCGCACAAAGGGAACTGCAGCAGCTGACAAGGGCAGTGCTTATGGAACGTAAGGCTAAATTAGTTGCCAGTGACTGGACTCAGTTACCCGATGTTCCGATCTCTACCAAGACAGCTTGGGCAACCTACCGCCAAGAGTTGCGTGACATTACTGCGCAGGCAGGTTATCCTACAGAAATCACTTGGCCAACTCCACCGCAATAAGACATAATACGCACATGGCAGAACTTGTCTTTGACCAGAAGGATCGTATTGGCGCTTGGGTTGCTGAGCGCGTCGGTCAGGGCGCAGACTGGGGTAGTTTCTATGCGCTTGGTGTCATGCAAGGTGACGAGGTTCTAGCCGGAGTAGTCATAAACAACTACAATGGTTCCAACGCTACGTGTCATATAGCCATCGCACGGCAGACGAAGCAGATCATCCCCCTCTTCGAGCATGTGTGCAACTACGCATTTAACCACTGCCAGTTAAAAAGACTCACTGGTATGGTGCCCACAAATGAACCGCATATCATAGAATTCGATAAGCATCTAGGGTTTGAGGAAGAGTTCGTAATGAAAGACGGCGCTCCCGGCGCTGACATGCAGATTTTGGTAATGCGGCCTGACACCTGTCGTTGGCTGCGCAAGGAGTAAATATGGGCGGAAAATCGCAACCAGCACCAGACTATTCGGCTATGACCGCTGCCACAGAAAAAGGCATCGCTACGGCTGAGCGTTTGGGCAATCGTCAAATGGACTTCGCACAGCGTCAGTACGAGGAAATGAAACCTCTGGCTGAACGAGTCTACACCCAGCAGATGGCTGCGCAGGAACAGCAGATGAAGCAGGCGCAGGATTACTACGATTACCAGCTGCGAACGTTCCGCCCGATGGAGACTGGGCTAGTAGCCCAAGTGCAGAATTACAACACCGAGGGTAACAGAGCCCAGATCGCTGCCCAAGCCGCTGCCGACGCAGCAAACGCGTTCCAAACTGCGCAGGGTGTTAGCAATCGTGAGATGGCTCGTCGAGGTCTTAACCCTTCTTCAGGTGCCGGGCTGATGCTAAGAAACCAAAACGCTATAAACCTTGCAAGTATGACTGCGGGTGCAGCTACCAACGCCCGTCGACAAGCTGAAGGCATTGGTTTTGCTCGTAGCATGGACGTCACCGGCTTGGGTCGTAATTTGGCTGGCGCTTCGACTGGAGCTTATAGTGCGGCTACCGCTGCAGGTTCTACCGGTCTCACTTCTGCAATGGCTCCGGGGGATCAGTTTAGCCGATCATTTGGCCAAGGTGCTGGCTACTCCCTAGCTGGCGCTCAGATGGGTATCACTGGTCAAGGCAACATCCTGAATTCGCAGACAAGTGCATTTAATGCAGGCTTGAACGCTCAAGGCGAAATGATCGGTGGACTTGTTGGCGCTGGCGGCAAGCTTGGTGCTGCTGCACTGCCATTTATGATGGGCGGCTCTGATCGCCGCTTGAAAGAGAACATTAAAGTTGTTGGTCGCGACGAGCGTACCAAGTTGCCGCTTTATGAGTTTGAATATAGAAACGGTACTGGCAGACGCTTTATTGGCGTTATGGCTGATGAAGTTGAGAAGAAGTTCCCGCGGATGGTTGTTACAAGACCTGACGGGTACAAAGCAGTTAACTACGCCGGTCTCGGCATTCGGATGTTGGAGGTTTAATCATGGGATTTGCAGCAGGTCTTCAAGCCGGAGAACGTTTAGGTCAAGGCATCCTTGACGCCTACAACCAAAGTAAAGAGCAGCTCGGCATCCGAGAAGCAAAAGCTCTGACTGCCAAGGAAGTTCAACAGCGTGAAGCTACGCCTGACGAAATTGGCCGGGCTCGTGCAGAAGCGCAAGCAATGGCAGCTCAAGATGCCGAGATGTTTGGCTTGACTCCCCAAGAGCAGGTGAACTACGCGCCTCAAATGCCAGTTCAAGGTCAGAGAATTGGTTTGAGCCGCTATCAGGTCGGCCAGCAGATGTTTGACCGCGCGCCCTCGCAACAAGAAATTGATCGGGTTAGACAATATGCAATGGCCGATGTTATTGCTGAACGTGATCCTGCTGCGGGTTTGCGTATGCGTCGAGAAATTGACCTCGCAAAACGACAAGACGAAATGTATCCCCTTGAAAGACAGAGATTAGAAGGGGCTATTGAGCTGCAGAATGTTCAAACCGCAGGCGCTAGAACGCAAGGGACGTTGGCCGAGATTCAAGCTGCAGATGCTCTACGCAAACAAAAAAAACAACAGGCTTTTGACACGGGTTTTGATGAAATTAACAAACAAAAATTCGAAAAGCCTGAAGACCGGACTAACGCCATTCTTGATTTGATTGAGCGGACTCAAGGGGTGGAAGAGCGTCAGCGGTTGCAAGCTAGCTACACTACAACTGAGCTAAACAACATTACGTTGCAGGCTAAAAAGTTTGAAGAGGGCTACCGTCAGTCTAGGGCTAAGGGTGTGGTGTCGGCCTTGGAATGGTTTGACGAGCAAAACACTTCGTTCAAGCTGGAACGTGACCCGAAAAACCCGTTTCGCTACATCCAAGTCAACCAAGACGGTACTCGTTCAGTATTTGCTGATGCCAAGAGCGAACGTGAGTTGGGCATGATTATTGACGCCAAAGCTAAACCCGGTGGGTTTTTGCAACTTGCACAGTATGATTTAGACGTACTCAAGACTAACGCTTCTGTTGCAGCCAGTAACGCTACGGCTGCTACGCAAAATGCTCTGGGCAGTCTTTATAAGTCCGGCGGCAAGTCTTCTTCTCCGGAAGCTCTGGTTAAAACTGCAGAAGGCTTGGTTACGAAAGGTACATACAAGGACGTGCCAACAGCCATTGAGGCACTTAAGAAAGGCATGGTACGCGACGCCGATAACGAAGCTTGGTTGAAGGCTGAGGGAGGGCTGATTGAGGCTCAAGCTACCCCCGAAGAAATAGACAAGCAACGCGTTGCGTTTTTTGTACGTCGTGGATACGCTCCCCCCATTGCTTCAGCAGCAATACAGGCCGGAATTGATCCGACTACTAAAAAACCACTTACCAAAAAAGACGTTGACGCTTACAATGCGACATACCCAAAGAGTCAGGTAGACTTGGGTAGCTTGCCTTGGTTACAAACTCCGGAACGTGAAGCCGTACGCCAAGGGCTGATTAATCAAATTCCGAAATAAGGATGCACCATGGCTGGCATTTGGGACGCTGTAAACAACAACCTCTTCAACCCTGAGAAGCCCAATGCCCCCGGAGTTTTGTCAGATGTAAGACGCGCCTCTGGGCAGTTTGCTTCTGGCCTTGGTTCTACCCTGCGTGATGTTGGCTTGGAAGACACCGGCGGTGCTTTGGAGAGTTATGGTGCGGGTGTTGTTCGCCGCAATCCTAGCGAAATTCAGTCGTTTCAGGATGTCTTAAGTCGTCCGTTTACCACAGCACGCGAAGCTGTTGGCGAAATTGTCCCTCAAGTCGGCTTGGCCGTTGGTGGTCAGTTAGCTGGCCGCGCTATAGGCGGCTTTCTTGGCACCCCTCTTGGCCCTTTAGGTATTATTGGCGGCCAGCAGCTTGGCGGTTTGGTAGGCGGTTTAGCGCCCATCGTAGCTCAGACATACGGCGGTATTCGGTCGGAACAGCGTGAGGCTGGTATTGATGATCGTCCACGCGCCTTGGGAGCTACCATCCCAGCTGCAGCCCTAGAGCGTTTTGGTGGTGCCGAACGTATTGCCGGAAAGATTGCCGGTCAAGGTACTCAGTTTTTAGCCCGTGAAGCTGGTGAAAGTCTGTGGGGCGCGTTGAGCCGACAGGCCCTTCGTGGCGGCGTAGAAGAAACAATTACTGAAATTCCACAGACAGCGTTGGAACGTTATGGTGCGTATAAGACACTTACCGGCCCCGAAGCCTTTGATGAATATGGTGTGGCTGGTGCCAAGGCCTTCTTGGGTGGTGGCGCTATTCGTGCAGGGCTTTCTGCTGTCGCCGGTACGCGCCCAGCCCAAGGCGAGATTGATTTAACTCAGCCAGAGACTCCGGTTCCGCCAGCTCAAGCTCCTACCGGGCTTGATATTTCTGCAACCGCCCCTGCTGCACAGCCAACAACGACATCGTTGGTGAGTCAGGAAACTGATTTGACTGCGCCAGCAGATACTTCTACGGCTGAAGTTACCGCGCCTGTTGCTACGACGACTACAAGTGCTGCTGCCCCTACTGATCTGACTGCGCCTACCACAGAGGCTGCCGATACTACGCCGTCAATTTTTAGCAAGACAGACGAAGCGCTTAACGAACTGAATATTAAACCGACAAAGAAGTCGCGTAGTATTTACGACTACATGGTGGCTAAGGGTATTGATCCTACCTCTGAAGAAGCCGAACCCATCCTCAACGCGCTGTCCGAAAACAAATTCAAGTTTGCTACTGACACTATTGGCGCGATCATTCGAGCAAGGAGTCCCCGTGGCGCAGCAGTTTCTACTGTACAGCAGCCTGCAGGAAGCGTGGGAGTCGGGGGCGCTGTCGTTCCGGGAACTCTGGGAGCTGCAGGATCAGATGCTTCTCTCGCAGGAGCAGTGGGTGGAGGTGCCGCAACAACTGGAGCCCCACTTCAACAAGTTGGTCTTCTTCCAAACACCGCCGGCCAACCATCTACCACTGTAACTACTTTAACTCGTGGAGCGGTTACACCAGAAAAAGTTAGTGCGCTAACAGACGATCAGCTTAAGACTGAACTTACTAACGTTGATCTTAGTGATGCAGAGTACGGCCTCGTAAAAGCAGAACAAACTCGACGTCAAGAAAAAACCCCGATAAAACCCAATACGACACTGCGTTTAGTCCAGCAGGAAGCTCTGCCGGATCAGGATGCCGCTGTAGACGACTACGTCGAGATTGCTCGAGCCACAGGCAACACCGGTGGTATCAACGCTACATTGGCAGATGCAGCAGGCAAGCGACAAGATCAGAAAAATTTCACCAAGGTTGAACTTAACGAAGTCATTGAATCTCAACTCGCAGACAGCAGTAACAAAGACCGTGACCGCAAAATCATTCAGGCGTATATCACTGCCCGCCGAGCCGTGCCTAGGGGCGACCGCGTCAAAATGCAAAAAGAGATCGGCGCTACGTTTGGTGTAGATGCTTCGCGTGTAAGACAGATCGGTAATCCTGAAAAACTGGCTAACGTTGCTGTAGCCATGGGGTTTGATCGCAATCAAGTGTTTACTGAACTTGGTATCCAGTCTACAAAAGAAGCTGCTGTTGATCTAACGCAGGCAAACGAGGCTGTTGGTGAGGGCGGTATTGTCGAATCTGAGAACCAAGTCATTTCAGATACAGCTGAATCGGATGTTGAAGAGCTGGCAGATGATTCTCGCGAGTGGCAAAAAGCCAGTACTGCCGGCAGCCAAATGGCTGTTCAGTTGGTTAGCCTAGCTGACAAGATTGCTGAATTAAAAGTTGCAGCGGACGAGCTTAAACAGTTCGGCTTGCCGGAAGCAGAAGCTGCCGCTGCAAAGCGCATTAACGAACTGACGGAACGATACACAGCGCTGACGACTAAATTGACTGCAGCGAAAAAAGTACCGAAGCCGACTAAGCAGCCGCCAAGTACCGAAGCCGCACAAAAAGCTGCTGAAGAAGTCGACATGTTTAAGGAGGCCGCTAAAGAAGCAGAAGCGGCAAAATTCCGTGCAGAACGTGCTGCCAAGTTAGCTGCCGACCGTAAAGGTCTTGAGGTGGGCGACACTGTGGTAAACCCTAAGTTGGGTACTGGTGTGGTTAAAGGCTTCTCCGGCGACGGCGATGCCACTATCGTGACCGTTGATTTCAAGAGCGGCCAAACAAAAGAGCTGTCTGTCAAGATGGCTAAACTGGAGAAAACAAATGCCGTTCAAGTCAAAAGCACAGCAAGCGTACCTGTTCAGCCAAAAACCGAAGCTGGCCAAGGAGTGGGCAAGCAAGTACGGCGTGCCGAAAAGCCTGCCAGCCAAGGTGAAACCCAAGTCCTCACCAACAGCGAGCAAGCAGCCCAAGCGTGGGACAAAGTAGCATCTAGCTACCCCACAGCTCCTAAGTTTGCTGACCTGACAAAAGCACAGCAACAAAACTTCATTGGCTTTGGCCCAGACAACTGGACTGAAGATGATGTCAACACTGAGTTGACTAAGTTGGCAAAAGCTGGTTTGAAGTTCGGCAGAGACGGTCGCGTCGATAAACCCTACACCGCTCCCAAGCTAAAAGCAGAAATCAAGAACTTTATCCGCGCCGACATCCTTGGCCGCAAGCTAGTTATTGTTGATAGCGTAACTGATCTGTTGATGTCCTCGGACAAAAATCGCCAAACTGTTGGCGCGGCCTTAATGTTAGAAGGTGCATATGGAGTAGCAACTCCGACAGGCCAAGCGTTCTTGATCGCCAACAGAATCAAACAAGGCCAAGGTCGTGCCAAGTTTATGCATGAGGTTGGAGCCCACTTAGGCTTAGAAAACTTATTGCCAAAAGCAGCCTACGACAAACTTACTCAGCAAATTGTTGATTGGGCAAAGGGCGATGAGTCCACAATTGAATCAATTTTAGCCGTTAGGGCAGCCGATCGCGTGATGAAGGCTGAGACCGCACAAGATCAAAAACGATCAGAGGTGCTGGCGTACTTCATCGAAGAAGCCATGATGGCCGGCATTGATCCTACTGCTGTTAAAAATCAATCCGGTGCTTTGCAAACGTGGTTCCGTACTTTGTGGAGCGCCTTTAAAGTTGCTCTGACTAAACTTGGATTTAAACCAGAAACACTAACTGCGCAAGACGTAGTTAACTTGGCCTTTGGCGCAGCTAAACTGGAACTGTCCGGTAAGAAAACTAAAATTACTGCAGACACTATGAAATTCGGCTTTGGCGGAGTCGAAGCTACTGGAGCAAAAACTTTTGAACGTCGACTTGAATTAGTTCAAGCTCAACTAGACACGGCCAATGGTGTTGACCCAGAAACAATTTGGAAAGAAACCGGCTGGTACAAAGGTACTGATAATAAATGGCGCTTTGAGTTTGATGACAGTCAAGCAAAGTTTAAACAAGACTTTAAAGACATTGATCTTTACACTGAATTCAAACTAAGCGACGTTTTAGACCACCCTGAATTGTTTGCTCAATATCCTGAGTTGAAGGACGTTACGTTCGAAAAACGTAAAGTAATGATGGACGTATGGGGAAGCACGCAAGGTTGGTTTGACCCCAAAACTAAAAAATTGGTTGTTACACCGTACGCCCGTGACCCCCTGTCGACCGTACTGCACGAAGTCCAGCACTGGATTCAATCAAAAGAGAAATTTGAAAACGGTTCAAGTCCGCAGGGTAGCGACCTGTCTAATAAGGCGGCTCTTACAAAACTGCGTAATGAATTGCAAAAAGCAATTGATGCTTATGATGCGTCTGAACTAGAAAGTCAAGCTCGCAAAGCCCGTGGTGAACGCTACTCTTCAAACTTTGACAAGTTTGTTGAAAAGAATAGGGCTGCCGACTTAATGGGGGCGGTTGATGCTTTACTTGCCAATACGGCTGAGCTTGCTCCAATGTATTCTAAAGTTCGTGCTTTAGATAGTGAAGTCACTCGATTGGAAACAGCCAAGGGCGTTCTTGAGAAAAAGTTCAAGGAAGAAAACAAAAAGGTCAACGTCCTAAAGCGCGTTGCAAACTACGCTGAACAAATGAAGGAGATTCGGTTTTACTCCGACAAAATTAAAACTATCTCCGACGAGCACTACGCGGCTAACAAAGAACTAAAAGCCCGAGTCGTCGAACTTACTGATGGTAAAGACGTTGCCCACGAACTCTATCGTTTGGTGGCAGGTGAAGCTGAAGCTAGGAACGTCCAATCGCGTATGGGCATGAGCTTTGAGGAACGCGTAAAATCGTTCCCTGCAGCGACCATGGATGTTAGTCCGGAAAACACTCTGACCTCAACAGGTCGTGGTGGTGCTTACCTGAGCAAAGAGAGACGCTTTGAAGGGCTGCCAGATAAAGCCAATCCTGTGTTGGATGAAAAGCCCAAGGCTGGCAATACCAATATTGACAAAGCTATCCGCCTCTTGACCCGTGCCAGCAAAGAGAAAGACGCCGCAGCGGCTGATGCACTCCGTGCGGAAGCTCAGAAGCTATTTGATAGCGCTGCTGCAAAGATGAAGTTTGGCAAGAACGCAGCTGACCAAAGCGTAGTCCAACGCACTATCGACAAACTGCCTAAGCCACTGCAGAAGTCCGCTCGTGAGCAGTGGACAAACATTTCGACTTTGGCTAAACGCGGTTTGTATGCATCCGCAATTACAGAAGATGTGATTGGCTTGGCTACAAAGTACATGCCTTCTGCGGCTAAATATCTGCAAGCCCAGTACGAGCGTCAAGGTACCCGCTTAGAGTTTGAGCGTCGAATCGAAGACATTTTGGGCGAGTTTGAGAAACTGCCAGAGAACCTCAAGGGAGTCGGTAAGGGCAGTGTCAACGAATACATCCAAGACTCTACTGTCCAAAAGAAGTGGGGCTATTACCCCGGCGAGCAACAAGTCGGCACTACGCTATTTGAAACCGACCCCGACTTGGAAGAGCGCTTTAAGGCATTTCCGCCGGCTGCTCAGAAGGTGATTAAGGACGTCTTTAATCATGGCTATGAAGCCTTAAGATTGAAACAGAAAGCCGCCGAGGCTGCAGTAAATCGTGAGTTTGAAGCTCGTGAGAAAGCTGCGGGTAATGACTTAGACTTACTGCAGGGGCTTGCTAAAGAGAAAGCTCAGATGCTCCGTCGCATGACTAGACTGCGCAATGTAGAGGTGTCGGAGCCATACGCCTACCTCGGTCGCTATGGCGATTACGTCGTGGTTGCCAAGTCCAAAGAGTTCATTGCGTATGAAGAAGCTGCCAAGGGTACAGAAGCCCGCGTTGGCGCTGACTCGATCACTGGTGACGCACAGCAAGCTAAAAACTGGCTGCAGGACAACGTCTCCAATCCGCTGCACTATGTAGTTCAGTTTGCTGAAACACAAGGCGAGGCCGACAGCATTGCTGCAGACCTGCAAGCTACGGGGCAGTATGACATTCAACCCGAGGACGCTGGTATCAAGGAAGCTAGTGCTTCTTACGCTGGCGGTTCTGATGTTCATATGGCTGTGGCTCGTCTGCGCAACTTGGCAAACCGCCAATCAGAATCCACCGATACCAAGCTGGACAAAGCGATTTCTGATCTGTATCTGATGACTGTGGCTGAAGCCAGCGCTCGTCGTTCTGAACTAGAGCGTAAGAATGTCTCCGGTGCTGATAAGAACATGATGCGCAACTTGGCCACTAGCGGTCGTGCTGATGCTCACTTCTTAGCTAACATGGAACATGGCGACGCTATAAACGACGCGCTAGAAACCATGCGCAATCAGGCTCGCAACAACCGCAAAGAGGCGATGCCTCTGTACAACGAACTGTACACACGGTACGCGGACAGCATGGAGTACTCTCAGCCTAGCGTCTTGGCGCAAAACATGTTGCGTATGTCCACACTGTGGCACTTGTCGACTAGCCCTGCGTACTACCTCCAGCAGGCGCTTCAGACTTCCGTGTTGTCTTTGCCATACATGGCGGGTCGTCTCGGTTATGCCCGTTCCGCCAGTGCGATCAAGCGTGCCTACGGTGACATGTCCTACCTTGTATCGGGACTAGGTGTTTCTGACCGCATTGACTTTGACAAAGCTCCTGCCGATGTCCGGTTTATGCTCGAAGAACTGGTTCGCATGGGCAAGATCGATATTGGTGTTGATGCAGATGCTACGGCGCGTATAGATGACAAAGGCCCCCTCGGCAAAGCGATGTTCAAGCTGCAAAATGTCAACGCACGTATTGAAGCAATTAACCGTGCTACGGCTGCCATTGCTGCTTACCGCGGATATGTTGACCTTTACAAAGGCGCTCCCGGCGCGGATGGCGTTAAGTTTGCTGCTGAAGTAGTGTCTAACAGCCATGGTAACTACGATGGATTCAATACACCTCGCGTCATGCAGAGCGGCGGTGCTAAGGTCTTGTTGCAATTCAAACGCTTCCAGATCATTCAGTTGTCCATGTTGGCTAAGCTGATCCACACCTCATTCAAAGGTGCCAGTGCAGAAGAGCGTGCTATCGCTCGTGCCTCATTGAAGTACATTACTGCACACATGGCTGTGCTTGGCGGTGCGTTGGGTGTACCGTTTGTGTCTCAAGCTGCAAGCATCTTGTCTAGCGTGTTTGGTGATGAAGATGAACCCGATGACTATGAGTACAAACTACGTCGCATGATCGGTGACGGCGCTGTGGCTGACTTACTCCTTCGTGGTGTGCCCGCCGCACTTGGCTTGGAGTCTATTGGTAAGCGTCTGGCAATGGAAAACGTGGCGTCGCCATTCGGCCCGTTTGTGGAGTTCAACTTAACTTCGCGTGCAGATGCAGCTCAGATGATTGTGGGGATGATGGGCCCGTCAGTCGGTTTGGGACTGAAGTTTGTCGACGCGCTTGGCATGATGTCCAAGGGTGAATACTACAAGGGCTTAGAGTTGGCGTTGCCAAATGGTATTGCCAATCTGATGAAGGGTTATCGCTTCGGCGCTGAAGGCATTACGATGCGCAATGGAGACTTGGTACTCAAGCCTGAAGATATCAGCCTGATTGACACTGCTTTCCAAGCTGTTGGTCTTCCCACAACGACCATTACTGACAGACAATATACGCAGAAAGTTGTTGCAGAGTTTGATAAGTTTTACTCGCAGCGTGCAGGTGAAATTAAGAGCTCGTATTTGAAAGCATCTCGCCAAAGCGATGCTGCGGCAATGGCTGATGCGCGTACCAGTTGGCAAGAGTTGCAGGATTCCAGAGCAAAGAACGGCTATAAGCGTCAACCGCTGTCTGAGTTGTTGCGAGTACCGGCGGAAGCACGAAAGCGTGAACGTGGCGTGGTTGGTGGTGTAGAAACCACAAAATCAAATCGTAGGTTTGTTGAGCAAGTAAGCTCAGTTTCTTAAAGGAAAGTTATGGCTAAGACACCTGCATGGCAACGTAAAGAGGGCAAGTCTGAAAAGGGCGGCTTGAATGCCAAGGGACGCGCCTCTTACAACAAAGCAAACCCCGGTAAGCCGGGCTTGAAGGCTCCCCAACCAGAGGGCGGCCCACGTCGAGATTCATTCTGTGCCCGCATGGAAGGCATGAAAAAGAAATTGACTAGCGAGAAGACGGCTAAAGACCCGAACTCCCGCATCAATAAATCGTTACGCGCTTGGAACTGTTAACTTAACTGGAGGTTATTATGATGCCCTTTAAAGGTAAAGAGTCGAAGAAAGAGGAAGCCAAGGAAATGAAAGCCGCTGGCTCTAAGAAGATGTACATGAAGATGGAAAAAGCCGAAGGCAAAAAGTCCACTTCATTCAAACCATGCCCCGGCTGTAAGATGCCTGCCAAGTGCAAAGCCGCTGGCAAGTGTATGGCTAAAGGTAAATAATCATGGCTACCAAGCCCGGCCTCTATGCCAACATCAACGCAAAACAGGAGCGCATTAAGAATGGCTCCGGTGAAAAGATGCGTAAGGTAGGCAGCAAAGGCGCTCCCACGAAAGCTGACTTTATCAAGTCTGCAAAGACTGCGAAGCGCAAGTAAAAAAACCCCCGGTTTTTACGCCGGGGGTTACTCTTTTCAACCACGAAAAGGAGCTAGTCATGGCAACCAGCGTGGCGATCATACATCCCCTACAGCATCTCCGTCAAACTGATTAGAGACTAGGGTTAATGCAGGGGCTACTGAGTCCTTGTCAAGCTTCAGTGTGTCCACAATAATGCAGCGCTGTTGCACCATCGGGTAGTCAGTACCGCGTGTCAGTGTGAACTTCTCACCCTGCTTCAATAGTGCGCCCTCCTTCTGTAAGGCAGTCATCATCGCGGGGTAGTCTAGTCGGTTCTTCATACACCAGTCGCGTACTTCTTTCTGCGACAACATCAGATGACCCGCATGCTCTTTTTGGCTTGTGGTGCCGATCACATACCGTCCTGCCACATCACCCATGATCCGAGTGCGTGGGCTCTCTGGGCCCCTACCATCGCGCTTATCGCGGTACTCGCTAGTGACAATAATTCGTGGGCCTAGGTGACTGACCATACGAGAGAACGCATCGTCTGACGAGATGGCATTCGTTTCCATGACTGAGTCTGCCAGTTCAACAATCAAGTTAACTGTAAATGCATACAGCTCTTTGACGTCAAACTCGATGATGCCTAACTTCTTGGCAATCTGAGCAGCAACGATCGTACATGCGCTATGAGCACGATAGAACCGGTACTTGGGGCTTGGAAGAACCTGCGTGAAGCGGGTAATCATGTCCGACATTGCCTTAGCCACGGAAGCTTCATTGTCCAAGATGTACTTGATAATGGCAGCGCCGGCATGGCCACTGTTCTGCGTCATTTGTTTGATGTGCTCGGCGGCCACCAGTGCAGATGCAGCGTTCCATGCGGTGTCGCCGTCCTTACCTGCGGGGAACAAAGACCGGTCAGCCAATATCAACGGAGGGTATCGATCGATGTTGACTTGGATTAGACGGACAGCTTCTGCCTGTGAGTTGGCTTGATGAGCAGCCAGTGTGCCATGGAAGTCTTTGTTGCCAGTGACATACAAGTTGAGTCGCCATTCAGCTGAATTAGCAAACACAACACTGCCGCTCTTGGAAGTCATGCGGATTTTTTCTTTGCCGTTCGACACGCCATAAGCCACATCACTGAAGGTCGCAGGGTCGACACTTGTCATCTCGTCAGCAAGCACCGGAATGTTGTTGAACACCCCAAGCGTTGCCCACAGAGCGTTTGTAGTAAAGCCGTCCTTCGAACTCAAGGTCAGCTTCTCAGGGTTGCCAAACGCAGCAAGTGCAGCATGGCAGACTGTAGTCTTACCACGAGCAGTGTCACCGCCTTGCAAAGCCAAGATCAAACCCTTGTAGAGGTCTTCGCAGTGATGCGCTAGGAGTGAACCCCAGCCTGCGCAGATGGTGTATTGCCAATGCGTTGCCCCTTCTCGGTTGTACAGAAAGTTCAGAGCTTCAGCGTAGCCTTCGATCGATCCCTTGTTAGGTGCAAACGTATTAAATTTAGCCTTGGCGTTACCGCCAATCAATACCTCAGCCGGCTCAACACCCTTAGTAAACAACTTGTCGCCAAGCAAGAACGCTTTGTGTTCGTCCCGCCAGCCGAATGTTGTAAGGGTGTTTGTCTCAGCGATACGGCGCTTTAGTGATTGCAACTGGTCAAGCAGATATGCGGACATGTGGTCTCCTGCGTTTTTATGGTTACTCTTAGTCAACTCATACCGAGCCAACGCCCGTAGTAGGTCTGTCGACGAAGCAACGGCTTCACCTAAGATGTCAAAGTCACGAATGCGTTTGTCGGGCAAGTGGAATCTTATGCCGTACCTGAACGTACCATCTTCGCTACGAATACGGCTGGTCGGGTAGAACAAGTTCTCGCAAAAGGGCAAGGGTTGTAACACCCCCTCCTTGTCTGGCAATAGGCGGCTAAGCAATTTACCATCCCACACATAGCCATATGGCAGAGCGGGTATGACAGCTTCCTCAACTACGCCTTCTTCAGTAACAACTTCGGCGGTAGATTCTTCTACTATAGGGATTACCCTACCTAGAACCAAGGGTGTGTTGACCTTGCCTTTAAACTCACAGCCTACACAGCCCGGGCTGTTGTGCTGCTCAAAGAACGCGCAGGTCGTTGGGCCGGCTTCCCATGTGTTGTACTTGTTCTGCCAGTCAATCTGATCGTGCCCAGTGGCTTCGCGATCAGCGCTCCATTCTTCGGCCAGCGTCTCACCGTTCTCACAGTACTTAAGCAAGCCGATGACACCACGCCAAGGCTCGTACCCTACGTCACCCTTAGAGTCACGCATAGCGGCTGCCTGAAGGCATTTACCGGCCATCTCGTTGGCATCCACAGGTACGTCAGGATACGTAGTCAGGTGCGCTGTCAGATCGGAATTCAGATCGGCGTTGTAAGTCCTTTTGACAGACTCCTTGATGAGCTTGACGTCGTTGGCAGACACAAAAGTCTGTAGTGCTTGGGCAAATTCTGCCGGTTCAACAGGCTCGCATGTAGAACGAACCTTAATTTCTTTAGGTTCACCCTTACGGTTTGCTGACCCAACAGGGCGCAAGATGCTTGCAAAATCAGCAGTGCGTGACGAATCTGCTAGGACTTTCTCGTGCGCTAGGCATGACTTAAGCCACTTAGCAACCATGACCCACTTAGTGTGGCTGATATCTTTCGTCAGGGGCCAGTAGGCATGGATACCGTTACCGGAGTCCACGATCATAGGGCGGGGCAAGCCCACCTTCTTGGCAAATGCAGCAATGGCTTTGACGCCATCCATTTGTGTCAGGTAGCCCTGACCGGCGTCGTGCTTCTTCTGACCGCAATCAATGTCAATCCAAAAAGATTTGGCACGATCCCAGTTCTCTTCGACGCGGTACTTCTTGCGAACCTCATCGTCTTTCTCAACCTCAATGTATGGCTTTAAGTACGACGCGCAGGCATGGTACGTCGCCACAAACTTAGGGTCGTTCTCCCAGTGTGGGATGGCCTCTGCCATCTCTTCTAGGCTTAGGTAAAACTTGTGGTAGGTGTAAGACTTGTTTGTCTTTGGGTTGACCTCTTTTGTGAAGAGCGTCAAGTAGTGGATGCCGTATTCGGGCAGGATTGTTCGGAGGAACTCAAGGGCATCCATGGTGATCTCCTGCTGTTGTATTTTTGCAACTCATGACTACTCCAGTTAAACGAAAGAAAGCCCGCGCACGGGCTTCCCGATTGAATCAATCGTCGTTTAGTTGGGAAGTGGTGTGACAGGCATACCATCTACTACGTCAGTAGGCGCAGCTTCGGCAGCAGCACGGGCTTCTTGCTCTTGGGCTTGTGCTTGTTGAATGATGTTGTCGATCATGCCGCGCATCAGACCATGTGGGCCGGCATCAAGGGTACGGAGCAACACTTGCAAAGCAGAAGCGTCGAGGTTCATTTCAAGTTTGATTTGGTAGTTCATTTTATTTCCTAGAGAGTTGGAGGGTTGGGGCCGAAGCCCCGTTAAGTTGCTTAGTCGTCAAAGCTGATACCGTCGAGATCGAGTTCGAGATCGTCCTCAACTGGAGCGGGAGCAGGCTTGGCTTTAGCGGCGGGTTTGGCTTTCACTTCAGGCTTGGGCGCAGGCGCTTCTTCCTTAGGTGCAGCTTTGGGGGCGGGAGCTTCCTCGACTTCAACAGCCGGGGTAAATTCCACGGGAGCGGGGTTGCTGCCAAGAATACTGGCAACAATGTCTGACTGAACAATCTCTTGAACTTCAGCAAAGCCGTCATCGTCAAGCAAACCAACTGGAGCAAATGTCAGCTTGGGGGACTCGGCTTGCAAGTCAAAGCCAACTTTGGTCACAACCATGTTGTAGCCGACACCGCGCTTAGCCAACATCTGACCGTACTCACCCAGTGCCTTGATAGATGCAGGGGGAATACGCAACAGCATAGCGTCGTTAAGCTGGCCAGCGGGGGCTACAGCCATGCGAACTGCATCGGAACATGCCTTACCCTTGGTAGCACCGCGCTCGCTGATACGAGAGCCCCACTGATTGTGGGCACAGGTAGCGCACTTCTTGGCTTGTTTGTTCTGTGCATCGGCTGCTGGCTCGATGCCATCGTTGGAGTAGCAGTCAGGCTTTTGACCTTCGCTTGTGTCTTTGTCGTAGCCCTTGAGGTAGAACACCTTAGATGTACCCTTGTTGACTTTTAACAACACTACGTTCAGGCTAGTTGCTGCACTGTCGGGGTCTTTAGGGTTCATCTGCAACTCGCGCTCACCGTCGCGAACGACTGCAAACACTTTGCCTTTGATGGAGATCACTGGGAATCCGCCGCCAGCGTGAGCTGTCAAGTCAGCGTTCAGAGTGGCTACGTCAACTTTTTTCAGGAATGATGGCAAGCCGGAGCCGGAGTCAAATGGAATAATATTCATGATATTTTCTGTGGTTGGGGGAAAGAGTTTACGACGAACGACGGACATTTACTACACGTTCTTCACGCATAGATATACCCGGGGGTAAGTCGTTGTTGTTTTCGCGGTACTGTTCTACCGCAGATTTGGATGCTCGAACTTCAAGCAGCGCCCAGTCGTCATTTTCTCTGACGTGAGTCATAAAAATATCTCGATCTGCCACGCTTGCTGTAACACGAGTCGTGGTATACGCCGTTCCAAATTCTGTCTTGACGGAGTCCATGCCGGTCTTGTTGAAGACGTCTAGAAGTTTGGCTTCTAGCTTTTCCATCTTCTCGTTCAGTGGTGCGACACTGGCATCGAACTCCGCTTTCATCTGCGCTTTCTTGTCCCGCATCTTTATGTACAGGCTCACTGCGTCTGAGAGTTTCATTTTGTATCCTTTTGTTTGTGGTTGATTGGGGTTAAGTTACGGTATTCGATAGCGCCTCCTATTCAGGTTGTTCTTTCATCATGTCAAGCAACAGACCTTGCATTGACTGCTTGTCTTGTAGCCTCTTGTACACACGCCTTTCGACGTCTGTGCCTGCGATATGCACAATCACAGTGGTTTTGGTTTGGCCGGGGCGTCTAACCCTAGCGCAAGCCTGTTCGTAAATCTCATTGCTATGCACCGGTGCATACCATACGATGGTAGTTGCCGCTGTTAGCGTCAGCCCGTGTGACATGGTAGCTGCATTTGCCACCAAAATCTTAGGGTCAAACCCTCGTTGAAAGTCTGAAAAAATCTGATCTCGTTGTGACTTAGTAGTGCCGCCATGTACAACTTCTACTGACCAGTCCTTACGTAGCTCTGTCGCTACGCTCTCAAGGGCCCCAGTCAATGGCACGAACACAATCACCTTGCCTTCAGATTCTTCAATGATTTCCTTCAAGACATCTATTCTAGGCTTAGATGGGATCACTACCTCCTCCCCACCTGTCCCATATGCGACACCGCAGGCAATCTGAATTAGCTTGTTTGCCTTGATCGCTTCGTTGACCGCCAGAATCTGGCCGCCTGCATACTCAGTGGCTAGCTTGGACAACATGTCCTTGTAAGCCTTCTTCTGCTCGAGTGTCAGCTCAGCCTCACGAGTGATGAACATCTGCTCGGGCAAGTCAGTGCAATCGTCAAGCGAGAACCGAATAGCCGGCTGCATCATCTGGTAGATCACATCGTTAGCGTCGGGGCGGGCTGCCCACTTGAACTGTGTCAACTGACGCATTACACGATCACGAAACGCACCAAAGTATTTAGGCACACTGGTGTTGTCGGGTGTGATGAGCTTGCACTGCGCCCACGCATCTGTTGGTGCATTGGGTGTTGGCGAACCTGTCATACCCCAGACACGGCGGCTGCCTTGCTTGTTGCAGATTGTGTTCAGTGTCTTCCATCGCTCGGTGCTTGAGTTCCGCGCAAGGGCTAGCTCGTCCACGACGATCAGATCAATGTCTGGTCGCTTGGCAAGTTCGTCTTTGATCGTAGTAAGGCCGTCGATGTTGATGATGTAGATGTGTACGTCTTCCTTGAGAAGCTTCAAACGCTTGTCGCGTGTTCCGTGTAATACTACCGCATCGAGATGCGGAAAGGTGTTGAACACAGAGTCAGCCCATGTGCGTTCCATCGTCGACAGCGGGCACACAACGAGTACCTTGTTTACGATCTTCGTGCGACGCATGTAGTCATACGCCCACAGTGCGCTGTTGGTCTTGCCAGTGCCCATACCGTTAAGGCAGAACGCCCTACTGTGCATAGACAGAAACGACGCAGTCTCACGTTGAGCTTCAAACGGCTCGTGGCGTCCGCTGACTTTGGGAAACGCATAGTGCATAGGCATGGGGTCAGGAACCTCAAAGCCTAAGTTTCTTAACACCCGAGTTTCGTCGGGGCGGTGTGGAACGGCTACAAGCCGTTGTCCTTTGTGGTCTACTTCGATAGCTGTCGGTATTACTGTTGTAACCCGACTTGGATTTTTTAAGCGGAGAACAACCGCCTTTTTTTCTTTGTGAATTAGCATTTGTTAAGTGATTCGTTTAAGTGAATTGCTTCGCTTTTGATGTGTTTCCCCCATGTTCTGAGCCATGCTTCTTCTTGCAATTCCAACATGCGTTGAGTTCGGTGACACTCTCTTTCATACTTGAATGCCAGCTGCCGTGCGCGTGCTGTTGACACTCCAAGAACTTTTCCTGCTTTCTGATATGTAAGTCCTTGCGTGTGAACTAGATTCCATGCGAAGCAGTACCGCATGTCGGAGTAATCACTTATCTGGGTTATAACTGCCACTGCCTTTCCTCCATCCACGGTTGGTTGCTCGATCTTGCACAGCTGTATTGCTCTTGTGATTACCGCCACCATTCTCTAGTGACTTCTTGTGCGCAACGTCTTTGCCATCACCGACACGCACCTTGCCATCCTTGATAGCCTCGCGACGTGCAGCGTTGTTCTTCACACGCTTGGCTACTTCTTCAGGCCGTGCGTTGTAGGCTTTTTGGTATGCAAGTTTTTGAGGGGTTGACTTGGGCATTTCTAAGCTCCTTCTAAGATGTATGCTTTACGTTCTTTTAACTCTCCAGTCCCCCTAATAAAGGGGTTCCACCAATACACACCGCTATTGCGGCGCTTGAAGTGGCCGCGTACTAGATGGGCTTCCACATCGGCGCGTTGAGCGCTTTGCCCATTTGACACGGTTTCTACTGCGGTCAGAGAGATCACAGTGTATTCCGTATTTGCCATAATTTTCTTACGGCGGCCCAGCAAACGATTTGTTGGCTTAGGTGTAACTTTTGTACGTGTAATCCCTGACTTGCAGTTAATTAAAGTCTCCCACGCAAACAACAATGGGCTAACCTCTTCGATAGACTCATCCACGTATATGGGGTTTGACACAAGAGAGTCTACAAACTTTAGTTGCTGCTGCTCTGACAAATTCAGGTTCGTAGCCGCATGAATTACAAGCGACGAGGGGATGACGGCTTGATGCAGTCTTGTAGTTCCCGGCATAAGTTTAAATGGGTATGAAAGGTTATCCCCTTCAGCCAGCATTAGACAGATAGCTCCTGCCCCCAAAGCGCCATTTTCAAATTCCCAAAAGGGCCAAAACGTAACGTACTTTGCGTCTGCATCTGTAGACTGCCTCATTAGCGCGCCAACTCTTCGCACTGGTATGGCAGTAGAGCTTTTGCTGATCTTATTTCTGTACGCTTGAACTTCCGGTGTTAGCGGCATTTCCACGATGATAGAGTTATACGGTAAGTGCAAATCGTCAATGCTTGTGATTGGTGTTCCATCTTGTTTTTCACAAAGTTGTTCAACAGCCACTGCTGTTTTTGGAGACATTACAAAGATAGCATCTGCGGCGTATAAACTTGGATCATTAGGAGCATGATCGATTTTCTTTGCAGCTCTAAACAGCGCCGCTAGTGGTACAAAATCTTTTTCATCTGTTGTGTGGGCCATGATTAAATTTCCGTGGTTAAGAATTTAGTTTTTTGTATGCATCGAGTGCGGTAAACAAAGCGCCCATGTCTGAGGGGTCGTCGACAACCCACGCAAACCCTCCGGCGTCTCGAATATTCTCCATGATTCTCTTCTGATTGTCAGTTACATTCGCACGTTTTCCGGGAGCTTTTGTCTCAATGGCGACAAAGATTCCACGGTAGCAAATGATGATGTCGGGGATGCCGACTTGACCCATGCCGTTGGACACGGGCATAAAGAAAAATGCATCTCGTTCCTTGAGAAACTTCTTACAAGCTTCTTTAACTTTTCCTTCTGGCGTCATGCTTTCCTCCCGTTGAAGTCACACGACGTAACCGGACACCATGCTTTGCACAGTCCTGATGTCTTAGCCGGCCATGAGTCACGCTCATAAGCCGATTCAAGTTTGCGCACTCGTGGCAGTAGGTTCTGCCATATGCCAGCAAGGTCTGCGCGTTCACGCACTTGCCAGTCGATCTTCTTTTCTTTGAGCCACACAAACCCAGTCGTCACTTTCTGTACTTCGGGGTGATGGTGAAACACGTACGCCGCATACAGGTCTAACTGTTCTGTTGGCTTACGCTTACCAGTCTTGTAATCCATGACAGCAGCGTTCTTACCGGAGATAACAACAAGGTCAGCGATACCGCGAGTCCATGCGTTCTTCCAGTCACAAGGTGTAAAGTCCTTGTTTACAGCATACTCACGTTCAGCAAACTTCTCGCCTTTGAGTGCGGCTAGTTTGTTAGCTAGCGGCTGCCACTGCGTCATGCCGTCGGGCAAGAGTTCTCCATGCAAGATGAAGTTCTCGAATGCCGTGTGCACCTTGGTTCCCCACTCGGTGTGAATCGTTGGGGGCTCCACAATATCGCGGATTACTTTGAGGTGATAGAACTTCTTCGGACACGTCTCAAACGTGTCTAACTGCGAGTAAGTCCATGCTGGGTTAGCCATGCCTGCTCCATAGGTTTTTGCCCCCAATGCGACATTCGTCACTTGGAGGCTCGTGGTTGTAAGACCCCACTTTAACAGGTTCCTACGATTCGTCAACATTATTTTGCTTCACCATAACAGTCAGCAATGTCACCTTCAGACCATGTCACTAGCTCGGGCCACCATGACACACCTTGGCGCATTATGGTCTGCAATGTATCCAAGTGTTGCTCTGCGGAATCTTCTGGAACGATGTACACAAGCTCGTCATGCACAGTGAGTGCTGGCCGCATACCGGTAGCCTTAAAGAACTTAACCGCATGCTCAGCAATGACGTCACGTGCAAGCGCTTGAACTAAATTCTCTACGCCCTTTCCTGCATAGATACGAGCGCGTGTGCGACCGTTGCCATACCACCATTCGTTCTTGCCGTTGTCATCACGTTCTTGCTTGAGGTCAGGGTAGTGGATGCGACGACCTGATGGCAGACGCACTGCGTTCTTCTCTGTAATGCACATGCCCCATGGATCGATGGCAGTCTCGATGCCTTGCTTGATGTTTGGTAAAAAGTTCTGGAATGTCTTCCACCCGTCTTTGATTTCTTCGTGGGCTGAACGGTAGGCTTCCACCACCTTCGTGGCTTCTTCCAAGTCCATGTCCACACCGCCCATTAGTTTCGCAACCTTTTGGAACGTAGCGCCGCCTGCGCCGAACCCCAGCCCGAGATGTGCGACCTTGCCAACTTGACGTTGGGCTTTGGTGACTTGACTCTCCTCAATTCGGTAGAGATTGTTCGCAGCAAAGTACTTGTACAAGTCTGCTTTATCAGGGCTGGCCTTAAATAGTGCTGTAGCATAGGGAACCTTCCATAAGAACATGTTGACACGTAACTCAATACCCGAGAGATCGGACACGATAACCTTGTAGCCCTCGGGGGCCCGGAGTGACATGCGCAACGCATCTGATGGTCTAGGCGATGGGCCGATGCGGGGTAAGTTCTGCATGTTGTACTGCTCACCAGACCACCTGCCTGTAGTGTCTGCACCTGCGTACTTGAGCGGCACTGGTATCTTGCCGTCACATACATTAGCGGCCTTGATAAAAGCCTCTAGGCGCGTTTCTAACAGCGTCGACTTAACTTCGAGTCTCGCCATAGCTGCGGCGGCTACAAGGGGGTTTTTATGCGTTTGTAGGGCTATGAACGCCTCGTCTGTCTTAGCCAGTGCTGGTGTCATCTTGGCTGGGTTGGTTGGCGACTGCTTCATGGGTACTTCGATGCCCAACTTCTCAAGCAACGCACCGAACTTAGCGGCTGATGCCAACTCAGTACGCACCGTCTCCTCCATGCTATTGCCTTCAAGGGCGCTAGCTGCGAACGTACCGATATCCAACGCTTTGGCTAGCTGAAGCAACGACTCACGCTTATCTATCTTGACTTGTTGTAGAGCAAGCTTGACCTTGGGCTTATCCAACTCGAACTGCGGCTCGACAAGCATGCGTGTAGTCATGTCTATCAACACCAGCTCCTGCTTGGGGAATCCCTTGGCTAGCTTCTTGAACAATGCAGCGCATAGATCAGTGTCTACCTTGTTGTACTCCTCCATGGAAGCGATCTCATCTTCGCTGAAGTTAGCTAAGTGCTTGCCCTTTGTATTGGTAGCCTCGAGGTCTAGCTTCGCACCAACTCCAAACTCAGCGGCGAGCTTCTTGAGTGACACACCCGTTAAGGTCTTGCCTCCATGAAACACCGACGTCTTGGAATACTGTGACCTTGCCATAGCCGCAGTGCATCCGTACATCTTGGGGTTGATGCCAAGTCGCCATGCAAGAATCATTGCGTCAAAGCCTGACATGTTGTGACCAATAGCCATAGCATCTGACCAGTCCATTGCCTGCATGTGCTTGCGTATGTTGTCCTCACCGAACAATACGTAGGTCGGCTCTTCGCCTTCCTTGATTGACACCGAAATGATTTCTGTGTCAGGGTGCTGTATGTACTCCGTAGGAGACATTCGTGAGAGCGTGTGGGTTGCATCCCAGTACGTCTCAAAGTCCAAGTAGATGGGTTTCATACGTCTTCCAGTCGAAATGCCACGATAGCAGTTGAGATGATGTCGTTAACGTCTTTGACAGTCGCGGCAATGTACGTATCAAACTCATAGCCCTCTCGAGTTGCGATGTTTACGATGTAGCCATTGGTGACTTGCTGAACTTCAACACGCCCACTGAAGAGTGTCTTGTTTTTCATACGAGGTCTTTCGGGGTAGTGAACTGATGAACCTTGTATCTGTGCTGTGTTGGCCAGCATTCCTGCTCCGTTTGCTTGAGCTGCTGAAAATATACCGCTCGCCATGTTCTGTCCGAGAATAGCGTTTAGTAGTCCCATTACTGCTGCTCCTCGTCGAGCTTGTATTTGTAATGCATCGCTTTACCTGCGTCGTCACTGCCTTCCTTACGTCCGGCTCGCATGCTGTACTTGATGATGTTGCCTTTGAGGTATCCTCGCCATTCTTCCGGCGTGAGTACCGCTTGCATCACTGTCCATGGTTGCACTGGCATCTCTTTGTAGTGACTGCCGCCTACCTGCATATCGTCTGCTTTTTCCATACTAGCTCCTTTGTGGTTACTTAAGATTTCTAACAACTACACGCTTTGTCCAGCAAGGGGCACAGTACCACTTGCTTGGGCTCATTTGAATTCCGCCTTCGGGCGGTTTCATTTCTTCACACTTGTTGCACAGTTTTAATTGGTGAATTGGTTGCTTACTTCCAATGTCGATTCTTGTTTTTACGAAACTCATTTAGTTCTCGGGTTGGTTATTTTTTCTAGTACTCGTTTGAGTATTTGTACATGCATGATGTTGTCTTTGTTGCGTACGATTGCACGTCGAACAATAGCTGCGCAGCGTCTGCGTTCTACTTCAGTATCTACCAGTTGCATTGCGCTCCTCCAGTTGCTTTATAGCTGCTTGTAATCCAAGCAATCCGCCAACGCGTTGGTCGCCAAAAAATATCTGAGGCATGCCTCGTACGTCGGGGTACGCTTGAGTGAAGTTTGCACGACGTGCTTCATTGTCCATGTCCACTTCTTCGTAGCTCATGTTGTGAGCCTGTAGTAACTTTTTTGCTGCCACACAGTTGGGGCAGTTGCTCTTGGTGTAGATAGTTACCTTCATGAATTCTTCTCCTGTATGGCACGTTCAAGAGCTCGAGCAAACTGCTCTACACTGCCAAACTTTTCTGCGTTGTTGTCCCACAGTTTAAAAATTTCTTCTGTCGTTAGGTCTACCCATTCACGCTCGTACATCTTGTACAACAGGATAAGTACTGCAACGGTCATTGGTGCAACAAGAAAGTAAAGTACATCGTTCATACTGGTGCGTCCTCATAGTTTTCGGGGTTGAATTTCGGGAGTCGGTTGCCCTTGTCCTTCGGGTTTGGGAACGGCGGAAATGGCCATGTTGTACTTCTGTTTCCTGATCGGGCAGTCGCGCCCTTGGATACAGTCGTAGGTGCAACATTCCATGCCACTACTTCTGATTCTGTTTTCACGTTCAATGCGTTCGAACTCATAGTCTTCATCCGTTTTCATAGCATCCACCTTGATATGGTTATGTAAACACAAGCCCAAAAAGAGGTTAGACAGATTGCAATCCAAATGTAGATGTCGCGGTTGTTCATTTTGTCTCCACAATCGGTCGCGCCTTGCGCAGACGAAACTCTTCTTTCACAAGTTCAATGGCTTTGTCCATGTCCTTGATCGTGATGATGTCCATCTGTGCATCGTGCAATTCCATAACTAAGTTAAGCGCATTCATCTCGTCTGCTTTGAGAATAAACTTGCCGCTCTCCACACCTCGTCTACCTACATCACGCAACGCATCTAGTCCGTTCTTTACAACGTCAGCATACTCTTTACCAAAGCCCAATCTGTATAGGGCTTCTACTATGTTCACCGCTGCAATCAACGTGTCGATGTCACCGCGTGTCGCAAGTCCTTTGGTCAAAGTTGTCATTGCCATATGAGTCTTGATCTTCAGGTCTACAAGATACTGCTCATACTTTGCCACAGGAGTAATACTCTCAAGCACGTAGCCCAAGGGGTTTGCTAGTACCGCACGAGGGCGGTACTTACTGCGTTTACGCATTACTTTTCCAATGCCTTGATGGCAAGGATTTGTAGAATGACTTCACTGATCTTTTGATCTTCGGTAACAACATATGTTTCTACAGTGCGATCAAAGTGCCCGTGCTTGTTTACGGCAAACGAGTTTACCTCCACAACTCTGCCGTTCATTGCCTTGATGAACTTCAGCGTGACGTTAGCTTGCTCTTCGGCTACTGTTGCATTACCAAACTGATATGACGCCACGGGCTGTACTGCCCCTGATATTGCATAAGGGCTTTGCGTCTTAGCCTCCACTGGCTCATTGACTTGCAACTGCCCATGCGTCAGCCATTTAAAGAACCGTGTGCGTAGGCTCATGATGAAAACACCTTCTTAAGTTCGTCGTACATCTCACGCGCTTGAAGAATAGACATACGAGACAACATGGCTTTCACCAGTGTGTCGTGCTGAACTTCAGGCTGTGCAACAGACTCAATGATATGCGTTTCTACTTTCTTGGCTGTCACTTTGGTGACTTTGGCTTTCTTAATTTTCTTGCCCTTGGGCGGAGCGTACTCCGACTGTGCAATGAATACGCCACTGTCCACGATGCGAGCCATACCGCTTCGTACAAACTGCGATGTTAGAGCAAGGGTTGAACTCTTCTTGAAGCCGCGATTCTCCATGGCGGTAGCGATCTGAACCCGACGCAAGCCGGGGTTGTCCTTGATGTAGTTGAATGTTTCGCGGGTTACATTGTTAGTGATTTTGTGGTCGTTAACTCTTGGCATGGTAGCCTCCGTGGTTGTGGTTTTGCCTTCGTCGTCGAAAGCGAGGGTCTCTAATTTTTTAAGTTCTGATTGCAAGTCAGGCACGATAGTTCCTTTGATGAGTGGTGAATTCGTTTGGCTTCTCGGGTGGTGGCGGTGACATATGCTCAGATGGTGGTACCCATCCAAACTTACGCCACACTGCTTGCACATCTCCGTGTGGTGTCCATCGATAATCAGGATGGCCGACAGGGATTGACGGCTCTGCTCTTGACATGTATTTCATATTGCCCCCATAAGTTTTGCAGCGATGGCTGCTGCGGTTAGTTCATCGGTTGCCATCTCAGCAACGATCTTCTTGCGCTCACTGAGGCGCTCGACCTTACGATCTAAGCGCTCGAGATCGTCGTGCTGAACATACAGACGCACACCGGGAAACAGCTTGACTGCCTCGTTAAGCGTCTTGCACTTGTTAAGGAACTCGAGAATATCTTTCTCAACCTTAGCCCACTTCTCTTTGATAGTAGTAACCTGCTTGTTCTCCTCCCATGCTTGGAGAGCTTCGGAGCGTCCCGCAACAACTTCAGGCATAGCCAACAAATCAGCGTACTGCACGACTGAACGAGTGTGCTGATAGTAGCTGTCCTTGGGGCGTTGGTAGGCGTTCATACCAGTGAACCGAACAGCGCACGATAACGGCTTGCCGTCCTCGCCTGTGCCATGTATCTCGACACTGCTGTCGTTTACTTTTGCCAACCAGTCCTTGGGAATCTCATGCACTAAGTGCATGTAATCCTTACCCCAACATCCATAGTGATACAAGTAACTCGCATCTACCTGCTGAGGCTTATTGAGATTAGGTAACTCAGCTTCTAACTCCTTGCGGTGCATACTGCGGATGCGGGCTTCGACTCGTTCTTTGAACTCTTTTGTAATGTTTACTGTTGCCATGATGATTTCCTTTGTGGTTGAAAAGAAAGGGGCTTGCGCCCCTAGGTTATTTGCCGAGATGTTCGGCTATTCGTTCGCGAATTGCGTCGCGTTGTGCCTGTGAAACTCCCTCTGCCAAGGCGTCGTGGCATGCCTTGAGTACCTCGTCATACTGCTTGGTCAGTTGGTCGATCGCGTCGTCGATGTTGTCAGCCATAATTACTCCAGTGAAAAGTGGATATTCTCGCCGTAAGGAGCTTGAATGTCACTAGAGATACACCATAAAACTGGGTAACTTGGCGCATTGGCGACATTGAAGTCGGTGTAACCATCTGTCAGACAGACGAATACCTCGGGCTCGATACCTTCCTTGGCGATGAAGTTAAAGCCTTCCTCCATGTCAGTACCACCGCCAGAGTAGAACTCCAGTGTTACTTCCTCACCCTGCTCAAACACCTGATGCTTGCATACCGCAGTGTCAACATACAAGACATGAACACGGGCGGGGTTGCACTGCTCGATGATGCGAGACAAGTGACCGTTGTAATAAGCCAACTCACGCTGACTGATAGAGCCTGACACATCGACTTGGATGACGATCTCACCCATCTCAGCTACCTTGCCAGTGCTAGGTAAGTACGCAAGATCAGCGAAGCGACGGTTAGGGCGTGACCATGTGTAGTCGCCACGAGTGAACGAAGTCATGTAGCGCTCGAGAATCTCGTGCCATGGTGTACCGGGGTCAATGAGATCAGCAATGATCTTAGCCAATGCGGCTGGCATCTTACCCTGAGCCTTAGCCGCTTGGGCTGCTTGTGCAATCTCGACACGGGTCTCGGCATCGATGCGTGTAGCTTCCTCTGATGTAAGTGGCGTACCACGCTCGATGATGTCGTCGCCTGTACCGCCGGGGCCGGGGCCATCGGGCGGCATGTCAGGGAGATTGTTGTAAATCTCATCGACTGTCTCATCCTTAGAGCCGGGCATATGAACGCAACCCTTGATAGGCTGACCGATACCTGATGCCTCGAGCATGTCGTTGATCCAAGCGTCACCTGCAATGTTCCACCTCTTGGCATCACGCGCACCTCGACGGGATGCATGCTGACCGATGACATGACCGATCTCGTGGGCTAACACGAACACAATCTCATCGACTGACAATGTGTCGAACCACACTGGGTTGATGTAGATTTGACCGCGCTGATCTACTGCCGCTGTTGGGATAGTCTCATCCTCGATTAGCTGTCGCTTCATAAGTATGGATGCGAAGAACGGATGCTGTGTCACGATGGACACCTTGGCTTTGTCTAATGATGTAACTGCCATGATTACTCTCCTTGGTTGAAATAGTGTTTGATGGTGATAGGCTCTCTTGAGTCAAGCAATGCCGCTACTTCCTGTGCATGCTTAATCTGTGCTGGTGTTCGAGTCTCTATAAGAAGAGCTGTCAACTTGTCTTTGTACTCTTTGCTGTGCGTTCTAACATCTGTCGCCATGCCTGATCTAATTTGGTCAATGGTGCTTTGGGCATTTGTTTTTTCCCACTGCGGGTTGTAGTGGTCGCCATCTAATAGATAAGCCGCAAGGTCTGCCTGAATTAACTCGACAAACCGCTCGCGGTTTTCTACTGCAACAACGGGTAAGCTAATACCATACCAAGTGTTGGCTGTGTAGTGAATCTTGTACTGCTTGCACAGTATCTTGGCGATACGCGATGCATGCGATGACCATCCGCCAGTGATAACACCATTGATGATCTGCTTTTGAATAGACTTCTTGAGTCTGTTAGTAACTTGCGTTGGATCGAACTTGATGTCCGCTGATATACCCGCTGTCGTTAACATCCGAGCGGCGTCGTAAAGTGTTGGTCTCATATTAACTCCTTAGAAATTGAAATCCGCCATGCGAGCGGCTACTGCTTCGAGCTTGGCTTTGGCGTCGTGCCTAGCGTTCGCTGATCCCTTGATGACTTCGACTGTGTTAAGACAGCCAGTCGCCATTGCTTTGAGAGTATTAATCTCGTCGATTAACTCGTGCGTTGGGTTGATTGCCAACTTAAGAGCTAAGTCACAGCCTTCGATTACATTCTCGACAAGACTGTTGTGAAAGCGCTCACCTTTCTGACCTTGGTACTCTTGCAAGCGTTGAGTGAGTGCTGACAGAGGCTTGAGCATCCTGCCGATAACATCTGCGTTCATTGCGATCGATGCCTCTTGCTCTGACGCTTGGAAAGATTGCAAGTCCTCCTCACTTAAGTCGAACAAGAAGTGACGCGAGTCAGGCATAGGTTGAAAGCGAATGTCAATCGACATGGCACTGTCGAACTGCTCTGCTGTCGGGTAGTCATCCACATGAGCCCTACCTGCCGCGTGTCCACTGTTGCGATACATCACATCCTCAAGCACTAGCTGGTCATACTGTGGCATGTAAGTACGCTTGAGATTCTCCACCTGTGTGATTAGGTGCTTGGTCTCCTGTGTGTACTCGAAGTACAAGTCATTGGGCAAGATGCGAGGGCCTGCATCCACATAGGGTAGCGTGTGCTTCTTGTGATACGCATACACCTCGTTGAACTTGGTCATGATCTGCGCAATGGCATTGCCCTTAGACCTGAACAACTTAGTCAGGACGGTCAATGACGCATCACCCTCCTGTCGTTGTATCTTGTCTGATAGGTACGCATCGCGTTTGGTCAATGCGACTTTGCGTTGTGTGAGCTTGACAAGGATTACCTTATCTGCCAGTTTAGTTGGTTGCATATAGGTCTTTCATTGGTTGAGAAGAACGACTGCTTGAGCCCAGTCTCTGGCTTCGTCTAATGAGGAAAACACGCACCAATCCGTTGAAGATATGATTTGTGCTCTCCACATGTGTGGCGGCGTATTAGAAGCAAACACCCTAGCAACCCACGCCATCTTTTGTGGAATCTTGGTAGGGGTGTCTTGCCTCAACAGTGTCTGCGTGTGGTCGCTGTTTGCCATCCATACAAGCTTCATCGCAGTGCTACCGATGCAAGCACGAACGCCTTGGCTTCCTCGAGATTGAAGAACTTTGTTGGTCGTTCGTTAGTGTTGATACAAGCCCAGTACACACCACCCGCCGTATCTAAGATGTGCGCATACTGCCTACGCTCTCTATGGTCAGGTCTTCCGTCAGGAGCCACCCAAGGCCCCATCAGGAAGTATGTGCCCATGCCGGGGTTGTGATCCCAGCTGTATGTCACATCAGCACCTCAGCATTTTTGCTAGCCCACTCGACGAATGCACGAGTCGACTTGATCTGAGGGCACAGCTTGATAGCATCCTTGGTAGCCATGACATTGAACTCGGGAGACATACGCGACAAGTACTTGGATACACGATCGAAGTTGTCCTTGGTAGACTTACGAGCTAACGCACCAGTCAACGCATACAGAGTCGCAGGGTCAGCAGGTACATCTGCATTGGCAGGGTCAAGCAAGATGCTCTCGATGTTAGGCAATGCCAAGTAGATACGGCGAAAGCCTGTGTACTCAGCCGCCGCACCCTCACCGACCTCACCGGCACAGTTGTCGAAGAACAGACCGCTATCGAGTGCCGAAGGGATCATGTTGACACGCTCCCATGCACGAGGCGTAGGGTTGGCGAAACGATTGGCGTCATAGTCAGACAACAACGCAGGTCTAAAGCGCAAGAACTGAATCAGTACTGGATCGATGTCATTCTCCAATGCCCACTCAGTCCAGTCGTCAACATTCTCTTGGAAGTCGAAGCGACGAGTACGATTAGCTAGCTTGCCAACAATGCGGTTAGCACCTGACTTGTCCTCGGTACGATTGCCCGTTGCACAGATAAACAACTGATCTGTCAGCAGTGTGTTACCTGCACGACGATCGTATACAACAGAACAAACGCCATTCTGCATAGGTGTTGTAGCATCTGACAACTCCTCGAAGTTGGCAAACTTAAAGCCTGTGCCACGACGCAGTGCATAGAACTCTCCCGGCGCTTTCCATCGGGTTGCTGTGCCTGTGTTGTTAGGCGTACCGAGCAAGTCGACTGGGTCACGAAGCGAAGCATTGAACTCCACATAGTTAGCAGTCTCCCATGTGTCGGGGTTGCTGTCGTCGTACTGGATCATCTCCATGCCACGCTCTGCGAACATAGTACGAGCCACATCACGAATGAGTGCTGACTTGCCGCCACCGGGAGCGCTGAGGATGAATGGCACGATCTTGTTGCCGTTGTCTACCTTGAATTGCTCGAGGATAGATGTTTTGATATTTGAATAACGCATGATTTTCCTTGTGGTTGAAAAGGTTGGCGCGTAACTAGATGCATGCCCCTATGCGTGTACGCATGGACGATAGGGTAGCCAGTGAATTATGTGATGTGTGTATGTATTGCCCTGTCACTAGCGTGACAGTATCTTGGCGGCAAGAATTGCCGTTGCGTGTCTCTCAGCGCTATGCATAGCGTCTTCTTTTGTAGCGTACTCGCACCGCTCGATTGGATGCGCACCGCTGTATATAGAGCCATAGAACCTAACTGCAAAGTGATTGCCTACCCTGCATACATAGCCAATGTCCTCTAAGTTGCTGTCGTGGTAATCACCATTGAATGTTTTCAGGAGAACCTTGGTCGGCTCTTCTAACTTAGCCATCCAAAAGTTATTTGCTCTCGGGTGCCACTTGATTCTCATCGCATCCACCCAGTCACGATACGGCTGATTAGTTGCCCATGATCGATGCGTGTCAGTTGTCCGAAGCCATCGTCCACCCATAAAGAGTAAAGCGTGCCACTATATGTATGCTTGGTCATTTGCGTACCTCCACTTTATAAGTCTTTTGTTCCTCATTGACCTCGATGCGTACAGCGCCTACACCTACGGCAAGCAACAGACACTTGAAGTGATCTGCGCGTCTGACCGCACCTCGGTACGCCCACAGTAATACGATTACTGCAATCGAAAGTACTATTTCTAGTTCTGTCATTAAGGTCTCCAATAGAAAAGGTCTAACATTACCACGATCAATCCTGCAAGGAGGACGATGCGTTCTAGCTTTTCCCATCTAGTCATTTTGAACTCCTCGATCCAAGTATTTTCATTACAAGTTCAAACTCATCAGGGTATGCCAGAGCAACATTGAGAGCAAACTCGTGAAAGTCCTTGTCTTTCATGGCATCTGGATGGCAGACAACCGCCGTATTCAAGATGTAGCACCACAAGTCGATTATGTTTTCATCGTAATTTTTCATCATCTCTCCAGTTCTTTAATGACAAGACGAGTTACATACTCATCAGTTAATAGGTTAGCGCCATTGGCTAGCTTGATTACATGGTTTCTGCGACGCCAACCGCGATCATCAGGCACCATAGCGTCATACAAAGTTACTACCCAGTGCATCACGCCTCGGGTTACATGTTCGGTGTTCTCGACATACTCCCACTTGGCAGAACTTGCGTTGTGTATGTCTACCAAATCCACAAGATGTACTTCAGTGCCTCGCCATGTCATTTCGGTACCTCCAATAGGCATTTACTTACTGCGAGGCAAGCCCTAACCATTGACAGCTTGGTTGCCATGATTCGTCGTACCTCAGGATGCTTGAACATGTCTTGGAGTAGATCAACGATGATCTTCTCATACTCTTCTTTACTTAGGTCATCCATGTTTGTCATTTGATTACTCCTTCGTCCATTAGTTCATGCCATGTTGGGAACTTGTTGCGTGTGTCGTAGTAGTGCCAGAAGTCACAGAGAAAGCAACCCTTCTCATATGTACGGCATCGCTTGGTCTGACTTAGGCGTAAGAACTTGAATCCGTCATTGGATTGGTACTTACCCTTAGCTCGTTTGCGTATGTCTCTAACTTTCATCAGAACCTCCTAGTTTGGTTGCTATGTATTTGGCAAGACCTTCCTTGCCATGCTCGATGAACACATACCCGTAGAACTCGCCGTCCGTGTCGCAGAACTGTTCTTTGGTTTGTTGGTTGGGACAGTTGTATGTCCGTGGTGAAAAGTGACAGCCGACACATTCCTCATGCTTTATCCAAGGCATAGTTTTGTAGAACTTGCCTTCGAACTTGATGCGTGATCTAGGCTTGGTCATAGTTCCTCGACAATGATGAGTGCTGTGCCTCCAAGATTGAAGCCCGCGAACACCAGAAAGATTTGCTGAAACACAGGCGCTTCCATATTCCAACCAATGAATAGGCTGAGAAAGAATAGCGTGGTGAATCCAATGGCGTATCGAGCTTCGGTCATGGTGTGTCCTTAGGTGTGTATGTGTATACATACAAGGTTGATGGGGTGAGCCGTTTAATGTCATGCTCAGGACATGATGGTGCTTGAGGCGAATTGATGGATTAAAGGATTGCCAGTCCTAAGCTGTTGCGCACACTATGTGTGTATGCGTAGCTCCGCTCGTCAACGAACACCTGACGGCTTGGTGTGTATACATACATTGTGTGTATGTGTATATCGAATTATCCAAAACTTGGGGTGAAATATCCAAGCTGGATAATTAGAATTGGTGTGTATGTGGCTCGCAACCCGCATGAATACTGGGCTTGCGTGTGTGTATAGGGTATACCCTATGTGAATTATCCAAGTGCCGAAAATAGGGTGGCACTTTTTGGACATTGTGCGAATTGCGCTCGCGACACACGATGCG
>JBIKJV010000127.1:0-8017 GCA_044360755.1 Phycisphaerales bacterium | reverse complement strand
GCCCGTTCCCCACCGAACTGGACAACGAGCTGGGCCAGCGCATCCGCGAGCGCGGCCGCGAGTACGGCACCACCACCGGCCGCCCGCGCCGCTGCGGCTGGCTGGACCTGGTGGCCGTGCGGTACAGCGCCATGGTCTGCGGTGCGACGGGGATCGCGTGCACGCTGTTCGACGTGCTCAGCGGGCTGGACGAGGTGAAGCTCTGCGTGGGCTACCGCCTGCCCGACGGCACGCAGACGGACCGCTTCTTCCCCGATGCGCACCGACTGGAGTCCGTGACCCCGATCTACGAGACGCTGCCCGGCTGGAGCGAGGACCTGCGCGATGCAAGCGACCGCGCCTCGCTGCCCGCCAACGCGCGCCGCTACCTGGAGCGCATCGAGCAGGTCGTCGGCGTCCCGATCGAGATCGTCAGCCTGGGCCCCGAGCGCACGCAGACGCTGGTCGATGGCCGGCGCGCCGCCGCCTTGGCGCATGCCTGAACCCGGCATCGCTGCCGCACGTACGTCCCGCACCATGACCGCCACGACGCCCACCACCGCTGCCGACCCCGCAGGCACCGAGCAGCCCGATCGCGTCCCGCAGCACGTCGCGATCATCATGGACGGCAACGGCCGCTGGGCGGAGCAGCACGGGCTGCCGCGGATCGCGGGCCACCGCGAGGGCGCGCGGCGCGTGCGCGGCACGGTGCAGGCCTGCTCGGACGCCGGCGTGAAGGCGCTGACGCTCTATTCCTTTAGCAGCGAGAACTGGAAGCGCCCGGCCGAGGAAGTGGACGCGCTGATGGAGCTGGTGCGGCACCACCTGCAGCTGGAGCGCCAGATGATGCTGGCCAACAACATCCGGTTCCGCCGCATCGGCCGGCGCGAAGGGCTGCACCCCACGGTGCTGGCGGAGTTCGACCGCACCGAGGACGAGACCGGGTCGTGCACGGGCATGACCCTGTGCCTGGCGATGAACTACGGGTCGCGCCAGGAGATCCTGGACGGGGTCCGCACCCTGGCCCAGCGCGTGCGCCGCGGCGAGCTGGACCCCGCGGCGATCGACGAGCAGTCGATCGCGGGGGTGCTGGGCACCCATGGCCTGCCCGACCCCGACCTCCTGATCCGCACGGCCGGGGAACGGCGCCTGTCGAACTTCCTGCTCTGGCAGATCAGCTATGCCGAGCTCTGGGTGACCGACGTCCTGTGGCCGGAGTTCCGGGAGCCGGAACTGGCCGCCGCGCTGGCGGACTTCGCCCGCCGCCGCCGCACGTACGGCGGACTCGGCACCCGAAGGCCCTGACGCACTCGCTGGGCCGGGGGCCCGACCGAACCGGTTCCACGTCTGGGGCGTACCCCGAACGGCCGAGAATCACCGCAATCGCGGAGGATTCATGCGGGTTTCCGGCACCCGGTTCCGTATACCCTTGTGGCCCCGCCATGCGCCTTTCCGACGCCGCGAAGCAGTTCCTCGTCGCCACCGCGTTCCTCGCGGCCTGGGTCTCCGGGCCTGGCGCAGCGGCCCAATGCCCTCCGAACCCCTGTGCCGAGGCGGCCAAGTCCATCTGGCTCGGCGACCTGAACAACGACGGCGTCGTCGATGACGCGGACGTCACGTTCTACTCCCGCTGCATCACCGACTCGGGCACCGGCACAAGCGCCCCGTACTGCGCGGCCGCGGACCTGAACTTCGATGGCGTCAATGACAACACCGACCTGAATTACCTGTCGCGCATCGTCGAGATGGCGCGTGTCGCGACGATCAAGCGGCTGCCGAAGGTGATGTTCAGCGAGATCCGGACCCGGAAGCCCCCGGAGCAGACGAACCCCATCATCCCGCAGAGCCGCTACGTGGAGTTCATGACCCCGGTCGGGGCCGCGTCACCACTGCCCACCAGCCCGCCCGCCCAGGTGGCGGCGCCCACGGTCAACGTGGTGCAGCCGGGCGATCCCGCGACCATCCGCCGCTTCGGCGCGGGCTGGTTCTACGTCAAGGTCTCGCGCTCGACGGCGGCCGCTGGACCGACGGACAAGATCAGCGGGACGATCGCGGTGGTCGAGGCGCTGGAGAACATGCCGTGGGTCTCCAACCCGCTGGATGCCACGTCGCGCGGCCTGGCCGTGATGGCGGATGCCACCTTCGGTGCACCGGTGGCCAGCGCGGTGCCTGCCGGCGTCGTCGGCCTGGTTCATCCCGCGGCCGGCAGCCTGGCGATCCCAGACCTCGCCGCCGGGCGCCGATTCACGCCCGAGACCGACACCAACGTCACCCACCTGATCGTCTTCCGCGACCCCTCCGGCGCGCGTGCCGTGCCGGCCGTGGGACAGCGAGTCAACGTTCCCACCAGCGTCGACCCGAGCACGCTGTGCGACCTGGCCTGGACCGTGCCGAACGCCACGCCCACGCTGCCGCCCTGGGATGCGATCGTGGCGGCCATCACGCTGGTGCGCGGCATCGGAACCTCCGAGTACGGATGCATCTTCGCCGAGGCAACGGGTGCCAACCTGGGCCCCATCGGGTCGGTCAGCAGCAGCTATGCGCCGATGCACGTCTACCGGTGCCGCACCGCAGGCACCCTGACGCGCGGCGTCAATGCGTGCACCCCGACCAGCGACACCCCCTTTGCGCGCAATCCCAGCTGCACCACCCCCACGTCCGGATGCGGCGAGCTGAACCCCGACGGCACGTACCGCGACTGCTTCGTGCCCCAGTCCGGCACGGGCTGCAGCGATGCCGATTGCTGCGGTGCCGTCTGCCAGCTGGACCCGACGTGCTGCTCGGATGCCTGGGACTCGTCCTGCGCCGCACAGGCGCTCCTGACCTGCCGCAGCTGCGGCACGAATCCTGCCAGTTGCTTCGAGGTGCACCCGACGCCCGCCTGCACCGACCAGGCCTGCTGCCAGCTGGTGTGCGCCGCCGACCCGGCCTGCTGCACCGCTTCCTGGGACCAGGAGTGCGTCGACCGTGCCGGCCAGCTCTGCCTGTCCTGCGGCGCAGCCGGAACGGGCGACTGCCTGACCGCCCACCCGCTGCCGTACTGCGCCGATGCAGCGTGCTGCGCCACGGTCTGCACGGTCGACCCCGCCTGCTGCTCCAGCGGCTGGGACCAGGCGTGCGTGGACATCGCGCGCGTCCGCTGCGTCACCTGCGGTGGCCCCAACACCGGCGACTGCTGCGTGGTCCACGCCTCGCCCTACTGCGACGACAGCACGTGCTGCACCGCGATCTGCGCACTTGATCCCTACTGCTGCGAGACGTCGTGGGATCTCGGCTGCACGCAGCTGGCGCTGGTGAACCCCTCGTGTGCTGCGAAGAACTGCGCGTGCGGCCAGCCCACCGCGGGCAGCTGCTTCGCCGTGCACGCGACCCCCGGATGCTCGGACCCGTTCTGCTGCCAGCTCGTGTGCCAGCGTGACCCGTACTGCTGTGCGGTCAACTGGGACCGCTCCTGCCGGAGCATCGCCACCGACACCTGCGCCACGAACGCCGCGTGCCTGGACCCGGTGACCGGCCTCCCCGTGCTCGGAAGCTGCTTCGTCCCCCACCTGACGCCGGGCTGCGACCGGCCGGGGTGCTGCAGCCAGGTCTGTGCCGACGCGGCGTTCGCATACTGCTGCAACGTGGCGTGGGACGAGCAGTGCGCGATCCGCGCGTCCTCGGTCTGCGACACCTGCGGCGACCCGCTCTCCGGCAGCTGCTTCCAGGAACACGGCACGCCGCGCTGCGCCGACGGCGCCTGCTGCAACACCGTCTGCGCGGTCGATCCGTTCTGCTGCAGCGAGGTCTGGGACGGCCTCTGCGTGACCATCGCGCAGGCCCGCTGCCCCTCGCCGACCGCCTACTGCGGCACCAGCGACGGGCGCAGCTGCTGGATCCCGAACTTCACGCCGGGCTGCTCGAACGCGACCTGCTGCACCACGATCTGCACCAACATCGACCCCTACTGCTGCGAAGCACGCTGGGATGCCGTGTGCGCCCGCGAAGCCGGCTACCTGTGCGCGCCCCAGGGCTTCGTCGTCACGATCGGCCGCGAGGGCTGCCTGACGCCGCATGCCTCCGCGGGCTGCGCGAACGCCGACTGCAGCCGCGCGGTGTGCAGCGTCGACCCGCAGTGCTGCACCTCCGACTGGGACGCCCGCTGCGTCGACATCGCCAGCGCGGTCTGCGTGGCGCCCGATGCCTGCCCCTCGACCGGCGACTGCTTCGCGAGCCACCCGAACCCGGGGTGCCAGGACCCGGCCTGCTGCAACGCCGTGTGCGCACTGGACCCTGCATGCTGCAACGGCGCGTGGGACGCGGACTGCGCCAGCACGGCACGCGCGGCATGCAAGGTGCCGACCGGCTCCGACTGGCCCTGCCCCTGCCTGGGAGAGTGCACCGAGGTCCACGACAACCCCGGCTGCGCGGACGCCTCGTGCTGCGCCATCGTCTGCAACATCGACCCCGTCTGCTGCACCCAGACGTGGGACTCGAACTGCGCCGGCTTCGCGCGCGAGTATTGCTGCGGTCCCGTGGGCTGCGGGTCCGGCTGCAACGGCGACTGCCTCGTGGTCCACGACACGCCGTACTGCGACGACCCGTACTGCTGCGACTCGGTCTGCCGCGCCGACCCGCTCTGCTGCGCCGAGAACTGGGACACGATGTGCGTGGCAAGCGCATTCGAACGCTGCGCCAGTGCGTGCGGCCTTGACGACGCCGGCAACTGCTGGGCGGAGCACGAGCTGCCGGGCTGCAAGAACGGACGTTGCTGCGGCCGCATCTGCTCGACCGACCCGAGCTGCTGCACGTCGACCTGGGACGCGGCATGCGTGCAGGCGGCCAACGACCCCGCGAACGCCTCCTTCTGCAGGATCCCGAAGAACGGCGATTTCGACGCCGGCGAGCCCTGCACGGCGCACGACAATCCCGCCACCAGCAACAAGCCCTGCGGCGACGCCGTGTGCCTGCAGGACACCTTCTGCTGCACCCAGGCCTGGGACGAGAACTGCGTGGACATCGCCCGCACGATCGACTCCTGCAACTGCACCTACGACTGCGGCGACGCCTGCGCCGGCAGCTGCTGCCGCGCCCACGCCAACGCCAACTGCGACAACGCCGACTGCTGCAAGCTGGTGTGCGCCCAGGACGACTACTGCTGCACCGTCGAATGGGATGCCGTCTGCGCTTCGCTCGCCCGCTCCACCTGCAACGGCGAGGATGAGGCGTGCCCGGTGCCGCCCTGCGGTTCCGACCTGCTGGCCAGCTGCTGCGTGATCAGCCCGACGCCCAACTGCGCCGACCAGACCTGCTGCGACGCGATCTGCCGGGTCGACCAGTACTGCTGCACGGTGCAGTGGGACCTCTCGTGCGTGCAGCAGGCCCGCTCGGGCGACTTCCCGCAGTGCCAGTGCGACGACGGGGGCTGCGGCTCGCCGAACGCCGGAAGCTGCTTCCAGACGCACCCGACGCCCGCCTGCAGCGACCTCGGCTGCTGCCAGACCGTCTGCGCCTTCGAGCCTTCCTGCTGCGAGACCGGCTGGGACCAGAACTGCGTGACGATCGCCAACTTCTTCTGCGGTGGTGGCTTCACGGGCCTGACGGACGCCTACGGTGGCAGCCGGAAGCCCGAGGCCGGCGGCCGGATGCGCACCCCGCCCAAGGGCTGGGTCCCGCCGCGCGAACGCGCGAAGCTGCGCCAGCCGCCCAAGCAGGTCCCGCCGGGCCTGCCGCAGGTGCCGTCCCGCAGGCCGGCCGCCGAGCCGCTCCCGCGCGGCGACGCGCAGCGTGCCGGCGACGTCCCGGCGCCGATGGCCGACGAGGCGACGAAGCCGGTCGGCAAGGGCGCGAAGTAGGCCCGGGCTTGGCCGTGGCGCCCGTCGTCCAGTGCCCCGGCGGGCACGGTTCCTGCACGTCAACGGAAGTTGCGCGCCGGCGGTGCGACCGATGCGCCGTCCGCGGCGAACACGTCGCCCAGGTCGATGACCCGACGCACCAGCAGGTGCGTCACCCCCGAGCGTGACTCGACGCGTCCCTCGGCAAGGACCGCCGCCGCATGCCGCGCCGCGCGGCGGAAGCGCTCGTAGACCTTGGGACGCAGGATCAGGTTCGCGGGGCCGGTCTCGTCCTCGATGGTCATGAACACGATTCCCGACGCCGTGGACGGCCGCTGCCGGCAGAGCACCAGCCCGCCCACCGCGGCGCTGCCCGTGGCCTGTGGCAGCGCGGCGCACGGGATCGCACCACGACGCTCGAGCGAGGGCCGCACGAAGCGCAGCGGGTGGTCCTTCAGCGAGAGCCCGGTGACGGCGTAGTCCTGCGCCACCTGTCGCAGCGCGGGCACCACGGGCAAGGGCTGCGGCGCCATGTCGAAGAGCGTGGCGCCCACGGATGCGGCCTCGTCAAGCACGGGCGTGCCGACGTCCCGCAGCGCGCGCACCTGCCAGAGCGCCTGCTGGCGCGGGATGCCCATGCCGGCGAAGGCATCGGCGGCGGCAAGCCGGCGCAGCGCGGGTGCGCCCATGCCCGCCGCGCGCCACAGCGCCTCGACCGTGGCGAACGGCGGGCACGCGCCGGGCACGAACGGCCGTCCGCCGCGCGCGGCGCACACCGCTTCGGCCACGGCGCGCGCGTCGCGTTCGCGCAGGCCGTGCACCATGCGCATGCCAAGGCGGAGCGCGGGGGCGGATGCGGCGGCGGGCGCGCCGTGCCCGGGCCCGCCCGGACGGCCCTCCCCCGCGTCGTCCTCCAGCGTGCAGTCCCACGCGCTGCGCAGGACGCACACCGGCCGCACGTCGACGCCGTGCTCGCGCGCGTCGCGCACCAGCTGGGCGGGCGCGTAGAAGCCCATCGGCTGGCTGTTCAGGAGTGCCGCCGTGAACGCCGCCGGGTGGTGGCGCTTGAGCCACGCCGAGACGTAGACCAGCAGCGCGAAGCTGGCCGCATGGCTCTCGGGGAACCCGTAGCCGCTGAAGCCCTGGATCTGCCGGAAGACCTGCTCGGCGAACGTGCGCGAGTAGCCGCGCGTCTCCATGCCGTCGACCAGCATCGCACCGAACCGCGCGATCTGGTTGCCCTTGCGCTTCCACGCGGCGATCGCGCGGCGCAGCTCGTCGGCCTGGCCGGGCGTGAAGCCCGCGGCCACCACCGCCAGCGACATCGCCTGCTCCTGGAAGAGCGGCACGCCGAGCGTCTTGCCCAGCACGCGGCGGATGTCCTCGTTGGGGTACGCGGCGGGTTCCTCGCCGTTGCGGCGGCGCAGGTACGGGTGCACCATGTCGCCCTGGATCGGGCCCGGGCGGACGATCGCCACCTCGATGACCAGGTCGTAGAAGCACCGCGGCCGCAGGCGCGGCAGCATGCTCATCTGCGCGCGGCTCTCGATCTGGAAGACGCCCACGGTGTCGGCGCGCGAGACCATCCCGTAGACCGCCGGGTCCTCGGCGGGCACGGTGCGGTACTCCAGCCCGGCCGGCCAGCCGGGCGCGGGGTGCGCGTTCCCCAGATCGATCGCCTTGCGGATCGCGGTGAGCATGCCCAGCGCCAGCAGGTCGACCTTCAGCATGCCCATCGCCTCGATGTCGTCCTTGTCCCACTCGATGATCGTGCGGTCGTCCATCGTCGCGTTGCGCACGGGGACCAGCTCGCAGAGCGGGCCGTCGGTGATGACGAAGCCGCCGACGTGCTGCGAGAGGTGGCGCGGGAAGCCGCGCAGCTCGCCGGCCAGCGCGAAGAGCCGGCGGATCGCGGGGTCCGCGGGGTCCAGGCCCAGGTCGCGCGCGCGCTCGATGCGCGGGTCGGCCGGCCCGGCGCGCACGCCCTCGACGCCCAGGCCCTCGTTCCACCAGTCCAGCCCGCCCGCCAGCGCCGCCACCGTGTCCGGCGGCAGTCCCAGCGCGAAGCCGACGTCGCGGATCGCGCTGCGGCCGCGGTAGCTGACGACCTCGGCGCAGAGCGCGGCGCGGCCCCGGCCGTAGGTGGCGTAGACGTGCTGGATGACCTCCTCGCGACGCTCGTGCTCGAAGTCGACGTCGATGTCGGGCGGCTCGCTGCGTTCGCG
>JBIKJV010000128.1:0-8017 GCA_044360755.1 Phycisphaerales bacterium | reverse complement strand
GCAGCGGCGGTGCTCGACGTCGGCGGAGAGCTGCCCCATCGCGGCCAGGTCGGGGCCATGGGCGCCGGGGGCCTGCCACGGGTCGTTCTCGGCGCGCGCGGTGCGTTCGCTGGTGCGGCACGTCGGCAGCCGGACGGGGCCCGATTGCGGCGGCTCGGTGATCGTGTCGCAGGTGTCGCCGGCGATCGCCCCGACGCGGCGCATCGCGCCCTCGGCGGCGTCGCGGAACCCGGGCTCGCGCTTCCATGCCCACACGCCGACCGCCGCGATGGCGGTCAGGAACGCCACGGACCACAGGGAGCGTTCGATGCGGGACGGGAACGACGGCATGCCCGCCATTCATCGGCAGCACGGGACCCCCTCTTGAGCGTGGCCTTCCGCGTCCGGGAATAACGGCCCTCAGACCTCGGCTTCGTCACGTGCCCCGCGGAAGGCGCGCTTCTGCCACGCCGGCCGCTCGCGCTGCGGGACGTGCCCGCCCACGATCCGCACACGGCCCACGCCTTCCAGCGTGTTGGCCAGCTTGGCGATCAGCGACCGCTCGGGCACCACGCGCACCGCGTGCGACCGCAGCTGCACGTCGCGGCCGTCCACCGTCACGCGGATGAACACGTCGACGGGCCGCCCCTGCAGGCTGGCCACGCTGCCGCCCGCCTGGCGCAGCAGGCCGCTCGCCATCTGCAGCGCGCCGGCCAGCGCGCCCGGCTCGGCGCGGTCGGCCTCGACCGCGATCTCCAGCCGCGTCGCCAGGTGCTGCGCGGCGTCCTCGATCGGGATCACGCGGTCGACGACCAGGTTGGGCTGCCCGCGCGCGTGGTCGACGCGGCCCACCATCAGCACGATGCGGTCCTGCTGCAGGATCTCGCCGTACTTCGAGAACGTCTCGGCGAAGAGCACGCCGTCCAGGTTGCCGCCGGCGTCGCTCAGCGTGAACATCGCCATGCGCTGGCCCGCGCTCTTGCCGTTCTTGGTCACCACGTGGCGCACGCGCGTCACCATGCCGCCCACCACCGCGGTGGTGTCCTGCGCCATCTGCGCGGCCGTCGCCGAGTTGCCGGTGCAGAACGTCGCCAGCTCGCCCTTGTACTGGTCCAGCGGGTGGCCGCTGACGTGGAAGCCCAGCGCCTCCTTCTCGAACGCCAGCGCCTGCAGGCGCGGCCACGGCTCGGTCTTGCGCAGCGCGTGCGCGGGTCCGCCCGCACCGGCGGCGCCCGCCGCGGGCTTCGGCGCCACGCTCTCGAAATCGCCGAAGAACGTCATCTGCCCGACGCGACGGTCCTCGTTGCGGCTGTGGCCGGTCTTCACCGCGTCGTCGATCGTCGCCACCAGCGCGGCGCGGTCGTCCACGGCGTGCAGCGAATCGAACGCCCCGCCCTTCACCAGCGCCTCGATGGTGGCGCGGTTCACGGCGCGCAGGTCGACGCGTTCGCAGAAGTCGAAGATGTCCTTGAAGCGCCCGCCCTTGGCGCGCTCCGCGATGATCGCGTTGATCGCCGCCTCGCCCGATCCCTTGATCGCCTTCAGGCCGAAGCGCACGTGGCCGTGCACCGCGTCGCGCGGCTCGCCGTCCAGGTACACGACGCCGAAGTCCGCCTCGGAGAGGTTGACGTCCGGCGGGCGCACCTCGACGCCCACGTGCGGGCGCGAAGGCGAGCTGTCGGGGAACACCGTGCGGCGGCACTCGTCCAGGTAGACGGCCCAGTCCTCGACCTTCTGCGCCTGGCTCTCGTAGCTGAGCACCGCGGCCATGAAGTGGTTCGGGAAGTACGTCTTCAGGTACGCGGTCTGGTACGACAGGATCGAGTAGCCCGTCGAGTGGCTCTTGTTGAAGCCGTAGCCCGCGAACTTGACGATCAGGTCGAACAGCTCGTTCGCCTTCGACTCCGGGACGCCGCGCTCGCCCGCGCCCTTCACGAACGCGCCGCGCGCGCCCGCGATCACGTCTTCCTTCTTCTTGCTGATCGCCTTGATGATGTCGTACGCCTGGCGCAGCGGGATGCCGCCCAGCCCGTGCAGCACCTGCATCACCTGCTCCTGGTAGACCATCACGCCGTAGGTCTCGCCGGTGTGGTGCTCGATGACGTCGTGCACCTGCGGCACCTGCTCGCGCCCGTGCTTGCGGGCGCAGTACGCGGGGATCAGGTCCATCGGGCCCGGGCGGAAGAGCGCGTTGGCCGCGATCAGGTCCTCCAGGCGGTCGGGCTTCATGTCGGCCAGCAGCTTGCGCATGCCGCCCGACTCGAACTGGAACACGCCGCTGGTGTCGGCGCGGCGGTACAGCGCGTAGACGCGCTGGTCGTCGTAGGGGATTCGGTCCAGGTCCAGCGGGTCGGGGCCGCCGTCGCCCGGCTCGCGGCCCACGGCGCGCAGGACGGCCTCGGGCGACATCGTGGCGCGGATCAGCTTCTTGGCCAGCTCCACCGTCGAGAGCGTGCGCAGCCCCAGGAAGTCCATCTTCAGCAGGCCGGCCTTCTCGCAGGTGGGGCCGTCCCACTGCGTGACCACCTCGTCGCCGCCGCCCGACGCGCGGCAGAGCGGCACGATCGAGTCGAGCGGCCGCGTCGCCACCACCACGCCCGCCGCGTGGATGCCCTGGCTGCGCGCGTGGTCCTCAAGCTCGCGTGCCGTGTCGACGATGCGGCGGACGCCGTCCTCGTTGTCGTAGGCGGCCTTGAAGTCGGGGTTCTTCTGCAGCGCCTCGTCCAGCGTGATGTCCAGCTCGGCCGGCACCAGGTTCGCCAGGCGCTGGCCGTCGGCCGGCAGCAGGCCGAACACGCGCGCCACGTCCTTGATCGCGGCCTTGGCCTTCAGGCGGCCGAACGTCGCGATCTGCGCCACGTGGCCGTACTTCTCGCGCACGTACTGGATGACCGCGCCGCGGCCGTCCTGGCAGATGTCGATGTCGATGTCGGGGTAGTCGGTGCGGTCGGGGTCGGTGAAGCGCTCGAACAGCAGGCCGAACTTCACGGGGCACGCGTTGGACAGGCCCAGCAGGTAGCCCACCATCGTGCCGACGCCCGAACCGCGCGCCAGCGACGGGATGCCGTGCTGCCGCGCCCAGTTGACGAAGTCCCAGACGATCAGGAAGTACGCGCTGATCGACTTGTCGGACAGCACCTTCAGCTCGCGCTCCAGGCGCGCGCGCACCTCGGGGGTCACGCCGTCGGTGCCGTAGCGCCACGTCAGGCCGGCCTCGGCCAGGTCGCGCAGCGCGCGGTCGCAGCCCGTGCGCAGCGCGTCGACGTCGACGTCCACGTCCTTCGTCTGGTCGAAGGGCAGCAGCTCCACGGTTCGGCAGTACGCCTTGAACCACTCGGTCAGGTCGCCGTCCCGCTTCGGGTCGTACGGCTTCGCGGGCCCGGGGTGGCGCACGCGCACCACCGGCGCGTGCTTCTCCTTCTCGGGGAAGACCACGTTGCAGCGGTCGGCGATGCGCAGCGTGTTCGCCAGCGCCTCGCGCTCGGCGTCGTCCTGGTCGAAGAGCGCGTGCATCTCGGCCGGGCTCTTGACGTAGAGCTCCTCGGGGTAGCGGATGCGGTCGGGCACGTCCTTCGTCTTGCCCATCGAGATGCAGCAGAGCGTGTCGTGGACGTCGTGGTCCTGGGCGCGCAGGAAGTGCGCGTCGTTGTCGCACACCAGCGGCAGGCCCAGCTTCTTCGCCAGCTTCTTCAGCAGCGGGTTGATGCGCTCCTGGTCCTCGACGTGGCGCTGCAGCTCGATGTAGAAGCGCGGCTCGCCGTCCTCGCCGGGCACGAAGGTGTCGCGGTGCCACTCGGCCTCGGCCACCGCCGCATCCCAGTGCTTGGACTGGTTGGTGCGGACGAACTGCTCCAGGTGGTGCGCGATGCTGGACCCCAGGTGCCCGTTGATGGCGACGAGGCCGGCGTTCCACTCGGCCAGCGTCGACTTGTCCATGCGCGGCTTGTAGTAGAAGCCGTTCAGGTACGCGTCGCTGGAGAGCCGCAGCAGGTTGCGCCAGCCGCCCAGGTCCAGCGCCAGCAGCACCAGGTGGAAGCCGCCGTCGGCGACGCCGGTATGCGTGCGGTCGCGGCGGTCGCCGGGCGCGACGTAGGCCTCGATGCCCAGGATGGGCTTCACCTTCTCCTTGCGGGCCGCGTGATAGAACTCGAACGCGCCGAACAGGTTGCCGTGGTCGGTGACCGCCACGGCGTCCATGCCCAGTTCGCGCACGCGCTTGACCAGGCGCTCGACGCGGTTGCCGCCGTCGAGCAGCGAATACTCGCTGTGCAGGTGCAGGTGGACGAAGCGCGGGCCCGACGCCTGGGGGGCGTGGGCATCCGTGCCGGTGGCGGCCTTTGCTGGTGACTTCGTGTCGCTCACGTCTGCTGCGCAGGCTTCCTTCCTGCGGCGCGCATCGTAGGGGCCGGCGGTGCGCGTACCATCCCCCGCAATGCAGGAAAGGCAACAGATCGTCGAGGTCCGGACCTACGAATTCGGGACGGGCGGCGGGAACGGCGGTTCCGGCGGCAGCGGCGCCGGCGGCACGCCAGGCGGCGGCGCGCCGCGCGGGCCCTCGCTGGGCCGGATCGTGTTGCGGGTGCTGGCGGTGCTCATCTTCGCGGCGATCGCCATCCCGGCGATCGCGCTGGGCCTGACGTGCCTGGTGCTGGCCGTCCTGGTGGGCCTGGCCGTTTGGCTGGCGCGTTCACTGCTGCGCGCGGTGCGCGGCGGCGGGCCGGGCCGCGTGACCGGCGGCACGCAGACGCCGACGGGTGGCGGGGACGACCTGCGCGAGAACGTCCGCGTGCGCGCACCGCGCGAGTGAGCGGCGACGCGCGCGCGCGCCGCACGCCGCGGTCAGCCGCCTTCGCGCGGCGATGCGGCTTCGCGGCACTCGGCGTCGATGCACGCCAGCAGCGCGGCGCGCAGCCGCGCGGTGACCGGACCGGGCGTGCCCGTGCCGATCGTCCGCTGTTCGACGCGCACCACGGGCAGCACGTGCCAGCTGGAGTTCGTCAGGAACACCTCGTCCGCACCAAGCAGCGCCTGCACCTCGATGCGCCCGCGGTGCACCTCGATGCCTGCGTCGTCGGCCAGCGCAGCCACGGCTGCGCGCGTGATCCCGGGCAGCACCGGGCTGCGCAGCCCCGACCCGGCGGGCTCCTCGCCGCGCGCCAGCGGGGTGTGCAGCACGCCGTCCTTCACCACGAACACGCTGCTGACGCACCCGCAGCCCAGGCCGCGCGTGACGTCGAACCACAGCGCCTCGTGCAGGCCCATGCCCGCCGCCTGCTGCAGCGCGGCCAGGCGCGGCCAGTACCAGAGCGTCTTGTGCCCCGCGAACGGGTCGGCCACGTTCAGCTGCGCGTCGGCCACGCGCACGCCCACCCCCTGCTCGAAGATCGCGGGCGGGTACGGCGTGGGCGGCTGCACCTGGATCAGGATCGTGGGGTCGTGCGAAGGGGCCGCGCCCGGCGCGCCGCCGGCGCCGCCCGGCGTGCCGCGCGCCAGCATGTTCATGTCGCCGGCGGTCAGCGTCAGGCGCACGCGCGCGTCGCGCATGCCGTTGCGTTCGACGGCCAGCTCCGCGGCGTCCGCCAGCGCATCGATGCGCAAGCGGTCGGCCAGGCCCAGCTGCATCGCGCTGTCGCGCAGCCGAGCCATGTGGTCCATCACGCGGAAGATGCGCCCGTGGCGCGCGGCCATCGTCTCGAACAGCCCGATGCCGTGCTGGAACCCTGCGTCGAAGGCCGAGACCTTCGCCTGGTCCATCGGGACGAACGAGCCGTTGAGCCATGCCTGGAGCATCGCGGAAGGGTAACGGAACGTGGGGGTGGGCCTGGGCGGTGCGGGCCGGGTGCCCCGAGCGGCACGCGGGGCCGACACGCTCACGCCGCGCCGCGGCTCACGGCGCGGCCGGCGCAGACGCGTCCGGCACGAACTCGACCAGCGCGCCCTCGCCGGCGGGCTTGCCGGGCCCCTGCTGCCAGCGGATGCCCATCGTCGCGCGCGCCTTCCGCAGCGTGATCGCCGCCTGGTGCGTGATGCCGCGGTCGTCGCCGCCGAAGAAGGACTGCCCCGTGGGCGTGACCATGATCATCGCATCGGTGGCGATGTTGGCCGGCACGGCATCGCGCACCCAGCCGGCAAAGGCCTCGGCGGCAAGCGGCTCGGTGGATCCCAGCAGGAACGGCCCGTCGCGGCGCTCCTCGGCGCGGCGCACGGCGTCCTGCAGCCACGCGGCCACGGCCGCCTGCGCGTCCACCTTCTGCTGCCGCGCCTGCGCGAAGATCACGTACCCGGCGCCGAAGATCAGCACCGAGAAGATCAGCGCGCGGGGGCGCAGCAGGCGCTGCAGGAAGCTGGGTCGGGGGCTGGGCACCCCGGGAGCGTAACGCGTGCGCGTACCATCCTGCGCCCCGATGCCCATCGCCACCCTCTCCAACGTCCGCCACGGCTTCGGCACGCACATCGTGCTGGACGGCGCCACCGTGTCCATCGAGCCCGGCGAGAAGGTCGGCCTGGTGGGCCGCAACGGCGGCGGCAAGAGCACGCTGATGAAGCTGGTGGCCGGCATCTGGCAGCCGGACAGCGGGTCGGTCGCGCTGCAGCGCGGGGCGCGCGTCGGGTACCTCTCGCAGGACCCGAAGCTGGACCCGGCCGACACGCTGCGCCACGCCACGGCGCGCGCGTTCGAAGCGCTGGACCAGCTGCACCGCGACATGGAGGCGCTCTACGACGAGATGGCGCAGCCCGGCGCCGACGTCGATGCGCTGATGAAGCGGCAGGCCAAGCTGGAGGAGGCGATCGAGCGCGCCGGCGGCTACGCGATCGACCACAAGATCGACGAGACGCTGCACGGCCTGGGCTTCACGGACGAGCAGTTCACGACGCCGGTGGCCAAGATGTCCGGCGGCCAGCGCGCGCGCGTCGGGCTGGCGAGGCTGCTGCTGGAGCAGCCGGACATCCTGCTGCTGGACGAGCCGACCAACCACCTGGACATCGAGGGCCGCCGCTGGCTGGAGCACTTCCTGGCCGAGGAGTACCCCGGCGCCGTGCTGGTGGTGAGCCACGACCGCCGCCTGCTGGACACGGTGGTGCACCGCATCATCGAGGTCGACCAGGGCCGCATCCGCGAATACCCCGGCAACTACGCGGACTTCATCAACCTGCGCCGCGAGCGCATGCTGACCAGCCAGCGCAACCATGAGAAGCAGCTGGACAAGATCCGCGCCGAGGAGCAGTACATCATGCGCTACAAGGCCGGCCAGCGCGCGAAGCAGGCGCGCGGCCGCGCCACGCGCCTGGAGCGGTACAAGCGCGACGAGCTGGTCGACCGCCCCGCCGAGCTGGACGTGATGAACCTGGAGCTGCCGAAGGCCCCGCGCGTGGGCGACCACGTCACGCGCGCCGAGGGCTTGGCCAAGCGCTACGGCGACAAGGTGCTGTTCCACGACCTGGACCTGGCGATCGTGCCCGGCGACCGGATCGGCATCGTCGGCCCCAACGGCGCCGGCAAGACCACGCTGGTGCGCTGCCTGCTGGGCGACCTGGAACCGGACGCGGGCATCATCAAGGTCAGCCCGCAGATCAAGGTGGGCTACTTCCGCCAGACGCAGGAGCACATCGACCCGATGCTGACGGTCTGGCAGTACCTGCAGCGCGTGATCGCCAGCAACGAGGGCGCCCTGCGCGCCAGCGAGCAGCAGGCGCGCAACCTGGCGGGCGCGTTCCTCTTCAGCGGCAACGAGCAGGAGAAGTGCGTCGGCAACCTGTCGGGCGGCGAGCGCGGGCGCATGGTCATCGCGGGGCTGGTCAGCGCGGCGAACAACCTGATCGTGCTGGACGAGCCGACGAACCACCTGGACATCCCCAGCGCCGAGCGCCTGGAGGCCGCGCTGGCCACGCCGCCCGAGGAAGGCGGCTACGACGGCGCGCTGATCCTGATCAGCCACGACCGCGCGCTGCTGGACGCGTGCTGCGACCGGCTGCTGATCCTGGACGGCCAGGGTGGCGCGCGCCTGTTCGACGGCGGCTGGAGCGAGTGGGAAGAGAA
>JBIKJV010000126.1:0-8033 GCA_044360755.1 Phycisphaerales bacterium | reverse complement strand
ATGCGGTCCAGGATCTGCCGCTCCTCGGTGCGCGTCGGGTAGGTGATCACCAGCTTCAGCAGGAAGCGGTCGACCTGCGCTTCGGGCAGGGGGTAGGTGCCCTCCTGCTCGATCGGGTTCTGCGTCGCCAGCACCAGGAACGGGTCGTCCATGCGGAACGTCTCGCCGCCGATCGTCACCTGGCGCTCCTGCATCGCCTCGAGCAGCGCGCTCTGCACCTTGGCGGGCGCGCGGTTGATCTCGTCGGCCAGCACGATGTTGGCGAACACCGGGCCCTTCTTGACGCTGAACTCGTGCGTCGCGGGGCTGTAGACCATCGTGCCGATCAGGTCGCTCGGCAGCAGGTCGGGCGTGAACTGGATGCGGTGGAACGTGGTCCGCACCGCGGCGGCCAGGGTGGCGACGGCCGTCGTCTTGGCCAGGCCGGGCACGCCCTCGATCAGGACGTGGCCGTTGCACAGGAGGCCTATGACCAAGCCCTCGAGCAGCTCATGCTGCCCGACGATGACCTGCTGGAGCTCCTGGCGGAGCGTCGCGAAGGGCTGTGAGGCCTCGGCGACCTTCTTCTCGATCGCGCCGATGTCGTGCTGGGTGATGGATGGCATGGGTGGGTCCTCTACGGAAGCGCCAGGGGGCCGGGTTCGGCCCCTGCGTGGCCCGGAACGGGGGGATTCAGGATATTCGGTCACCAGCCGTACGCGTGGACGATGGCCTGCGTGCCGTTGGCCGCGTGGCCGGCCTGCACCAGCCTGGCGTACGTGGCCTCGGCGGTCCGCAGGGCGGGGAGGTCCAGCCCCATGGCGCGAGCCTCGTCGATGGCGATCCGCAGGTCCTTCACGAAGTGCTCGATGAAGAAGCCGGGCGCGAAGTCGCCCTTGAGGACGCGGGGCGCAAGGTTGGCCAGCGACCAGCTGGCCGCCGCGCCGCCGCTGACGGAGGTCAGCACGGTGTGGGGGTCCAGCCCCGCCTGCTTGGCGTAGGCCAGCCCCTCGGCCAGGCCCAGCATCGTGCCGGCGATCAGCAGCTGGTTGACCATCTTCGCGTGCTGGCCGGAGCCGGGCCCGCCCTGCAGCACGATGGTCTTGCCCAGCTTCGCCAGGACGGGCTCGGCGGCGGCGAAGTCCTGCGCCGAACCGCCGCACATGATGCTCAGCGTGGCGTTGCGCGCGCCCAGGTCGCCGCCCGAGACCGGCGCGTCCAGCGCGCCGACACCCTTTGCGGCCGCGGCCTCCGCGATGCGCCGGGCCAGGGCGGGGCTGCTGGTCGTCAGGTCGATGACCAGCCGCGGGCGCGGCGTGGCCGCCAGCGTGCCTTCGGGGCCAAGGTGGACCTGCTCGACGTCGCTCGGCATGCCCACGATCGAACACACCACGTCGCTCGCCTCGGCCACCTGTCGCGGCGTGTCCGCCCACTGCGCGCCGGCGGCCAGCAGGGGCTCGGCCTTCGCGCGGGTGCGAGTGGTCACGGTCAGTGGGAACCCGGCCGCGAGCAGATGGCCTGCCATCGAGCGTCCCATCACTCCGGTCCCGATCCATCCGATGCGTGGCGTTTCCATGGGGCGGGCAGCGTAGGCCTCGCGAGGGCGGGGCGGAGTGTGCGGGATGTCCAATAAGCGGCGCACTTTCTCGCAGTTGGTCAGTTGCGGTGCACCCGGCTCCGGCTACACTGCGCGACTCTTCAGAGCGCATCGAGCGCGAGGATCACACCCATGGCCACCACCGCCCAGACCGTCGTCTTCACCGTCAAGGAGGTTCCTGCGGAGCCTCGTCGGCAGCAGACCATCCTCCGCCTCATGCGCATGAACCCCGGCGTCCAGGGCGCCCTCAACCGCCTGAAGCGCGAGCGCCTGCGCAGCGGCAACCGCCGCACCGCGCGCGCCGGCCGCATCTGGCTGGCCCGCGAGGAGTGCACGCGCGTGGTCTCGGTCCAGAAGGGCGCGTCCTTCACGGTCCGCATGACGCCGCAGATCCAGGCCGACGTGAAGAGCGTCGAGAAGTACCTCGACGCGAAGAAGGCCTGACAGGGGGCTCCCCCTCGATGGGGCTCTTCGTCGCCATCTGCGTGGGACTCGGGCTGGCCGCGGCATGCGGCCTCCGTGTCTTCGTGCCATTGTTCGCCGTGTCGGTGGCCATGAAGTGGGGCTTCATGTCCGGCGGAACTGCCACGCAGGCCTCGCCCGCCTTCGAGTGGATGGGGTCGAACGCCGCGGTCGCACTGTTCGGGATCGCGGCGGTCGTCGAGCTTGTCGGCTACCTCTTCCGCTGGGTCGATCACTTGCTGGACATCCTGGCCGTGCCGCTGGCCGCCGCAGCCGGGGCGCTGCTGCTGACCAGCCAGCTGACCGCACTGGTGGCGGTGCCCGGCGCAGACGGCGCCGATCCCACGCTCGTGCCGCTGATGCACCCCGCGCTCGCGTGGGGCGTCGGGATCCTGCTGGGCGCGCTCGTCGCCGTGGGTGTCGAGACCGCATCGATCGTCGGTCGCCTGTCCAGCTCGGTGCTCACGATCGGCTGGCTGAACCCGCTGTACGGCATGGTCGAGTCGATCCTGGCGCTGGCCGTCACGCTGCTGACGATCTTCGCGCCGGTGCTGGTCGGCCTGGTCGTGATGCTGTTCGTCCCGATCCTGCTGCTGGCGGCTTGGCGCTTCCTCGCGTGGCGCCGCAAGCAGCGCCGCGTGCGCGAGCAGAAGCTGCTCGAGGCGCGCGAGCGCATCGCCAAGTCGATGGCCCGGCATTCGCACAAGCTGGCGGGCGATTCGCCCTCCCCGGGCGATTCCCCCGCCTGACGGGCCACCGATGCCGGACTTCGACCTCCTGTGCAGGGACTTCTGCGTCAACCAGAAGCTGGCGCTCAAGATGGACCTGCCCGCCGCGCGCGAGCCGGTGCTGGACCTCTTCGGTCGCCTGCGCAAGGAGCACCCGCGGCTGTCGCACCTGGAGCGTTACGGCGACGGCGAGGTGGCCCTGGAGACCCCCGAGGACGACCGTGACTTCGCGTGGGTGGCCATGCGCCAGACTTCGCTGAAGAGCGGTTGGGTGAACCCGTCCACGCTGGACCAGGCCTACCGTCTGCACCGCTCGGTGCTGGAGGTGGCGCCCTTCTTCCTGTCGATCAGCCCGCTGGACGTCGACCACCTGGAGCTGGTCTACGCGTTCGACTTCGAATGCGACGGCAACCGCGACGAGGTCGTCTGCGAGGCGCTGCTGGGCGGTTCGCACCTGGGCGACTTCGCCGACGGCGCCAGCGACGTGGTGCTGGACTCGCAGCCGTTCCTGGCGCTGGCGCTCTCCGATGCGCCCGACATGCACGTCTACCTGGAGGTGCGCACGCGCCTGCCGCGCAACGAGCCGGCCGCGGTGCGCGAGGGCGGCGAGCCGCTCAGCGTGATGCTCACGGTGCGCCGCACTGGTCCCGTCTCGAACCTGGCCGACCTGCCCACGCACATGGCGGCGCTGGCCGGCCACGGCGAACGGTTGGTCGAGCAGCGATTGGTGCCGCGGATCCTGGTGCCGCTGCGCGAGCGCCTGATGCGTTGATGCCTTGATGCGTCGATGCGGGGCCTCAGCCGCCGCGGATCCACTCGACGAGGCCCGGGGTCCCGCGCAGGTCGCGTTCCACCCGGTCGGCCCCGGCGGCGCGCAGCGAATCCACGTCGAAATGCCCCGTCGCCACCGCCAGCACGCGCGCCCCGTGTGCCTTGGCGCAGTGCACGTCGTAGGGGGTGTCGCCGATGATCAGGACGTCGCGCGGCGCCACGTCGCGGCCGTGCATCTCGCGGTAGCGGCGCATCGCCACGGGCACCAGGCTGGGGCGGTCGGGGCCGTCGTCTCCCCAGGCGTTCACCACGAAGTGGTCCGGGTCGAAGCCCGCGCAGCGCACCTTCAGGCGGCCGGTGGGCTCGTAGTTTCCGGTCAGCAGGCCGCAGGTGACGCCGGACATGGCGCGGACGGCCTGCACCAGCTCATGCGTGCCCTCGAAGGCCTTGGCGGTGTTCTCGGCGGCGAATCGCCGCTCCAGGTGCCCCGAGTAGGTGCGCTTGAACACCGCATGCGCGTCGTCGTCGACGGGGAAGCCGTGCACCGCGCCGAGCTCGCGCCAGATCAGCGTGTCCAGCCGGCCATGGATCTCGACCTTTCCGAAGTCCGCCTCGATGCCGTGCAGGTCGCGCAGTGCGGACCGCATCGCATGGATGCCCGCGCTCAGCGTGTGCAGCAGCGTGCCGTCGATGTCGAAGAGGACCAGCACTGCGCGGGCCTCAGCGGCGCGCCACCGCGGCGCAGACCTTGCGCGCGGCGTCGGCCAGGTCGGTGGCGGGCTGCATGGTGGGGATCTCGCCACGCGCGGCTTCCAGGATCTTCCGCGCCTCGGCGACGTTCGTGCCTTCCAGACGCACCACCAGCGGCACCTTGAAGCCGACCGTCTTGGCCGCGGCCACGATCGCGCGCGCGATGCGGTCGCACTGCATGATGCCGCCGAAGATGTTCACCAGCACGCCCTCGACGCGCGCATCGCTCAGGATGATGCGGAACGCCTCGGTGACGGCTTCTTCGGTGGCGCCGCCGCCGACGTCCAGGAAGTTGGCAGGTTCGCCGCCGTGCAGCTTGATGATGTCCATCGTGCTCATGGCCAGGCCGGCGCCGTTCACCAGGCAGCCGATGTTCCCGTCCAGGGCCACGTAGTTCAGCTCGAACTCGCGGGCCCGCATCTCCGAGGGGTTCTCCTCGGTGGGGTCGAACATCGCCGCCAGGTCCTTGTGGCGGAAGAGCGCGTTGTCGTCGAAGTTGAACTTCGCGTCGATCGCGATCACCTGGCCGTCCGGGTGCGCCGCGGTCGCGGGCGTGACGATGAGCGGATTGATCTCGGCCAGGCTGGCGTCCTTGGCCAGGTACAGCCCAGCCAGCTTCATCATCACGTCGGCGGCCTGGTTCACCTGCTTGCCGGTGAAGCCCAGCCGGAACGCGGTCTCGCGCGCCTGGTACCCGGCAAGGCCGGTCAGCGGGTCCAGCGAGACCTTGATGATGGCGTCCGGCCGCGTGGCGGCGACGTGCTCGATCTCGACGCCGCCCTCCGCGCTGGCGATGAGCGTGTTCGTCTTGCGCGCGCGGTCGGTGACGATCGCCAGGTAGTACTCCTTGGCGATGTCGACGCCGGCCGCGACCAGCAGGCGCTTGACCTCCAGGCCCTCGGGCGGGGTCTGCGGGCTGACCATGCGGTTGCTCAGCATGAACGACGCGGCCTGCTCGGCCGTGGCGGCGTCCTTGCAGACCTTCACGAAGCCGGCCTTGCCGCGGCCGCCCGCGTGCACCTGCGCCTTGACGACGACGATGCCGGCACCCGCCTCGAAGAGGCGCTTCGCCTCGGCGGCGGCGTCGGCCACCGTCTCGACCATGCGGCCGGGGGGCACGGGGATTCCGAAGTCGGCGAGGAGCTGGCGGCCTTGGTATTCGTGGATCTTCATGGGTGGGGACCGGCGTCCGGCCGGGCGGGAAAGTGTACGGGAACGGGGCGTGGCGGTCGTGCGCTCAGTGCTGGCCTGCGGCGGCGCGCCGGGCGGCGGCGCGGGCGCGCCACCACTCCAGCGCGATGGGGAGCACGCTGACGATGACGATGCCGATCACGAACTTCTCGAAGTGCCGCTGCACGAACGGCAGGCCGCCCAGCAGGTAGCCCAGGCCCAGCAGCGAGCCGACCCAGAGCACCGCGCCGCCCACGCTCCACGCCAGGAAGCGCGGGTACGGCATCTGCCCGATGCCGGCCACGAACGGCGCAAAGGTGCGCACGATGGGCACGAAGCGCGCGATGACGACGGCGCGGCCGCCGTGCTTCTCGAAGAAGGCGTGGGTCTTCTCCAGGTGCTCGCGCTTCAGCCAGCGGAATCGGCCGCTGAAGGCGCGCGGGCCGACCCAGCGGCCGATCCGGTAGTTCAGGTTGTCGCCGATGAAGGCGGCCGCGACCAACACGGCGCCCAGTGTCCAGGCGTTGATGGCCGGCGTCTTGCCCGCGTCGCGGGCGACCGACTCGACGGTGGCGCAGACCGCACCCGCCGAGAACAGCAGGCTGTCTCCCGGCAGGAACGGCGTGACCACCAAGCCGGTCTCGCAGAACACGATCAGCCCGAGCATCCCGTAGGTGAGCCCGCCGCCAAGGACCTCCACCACCTGCGCAAGGTTCTCCCGCAGGTGCCCGGGGTCGGTCACGAGCTGCCAGAGGCTGTGGAAGAAGGGGTGGGCGTCGGCGGGGAACGGGTCCATCGGTCGCGTCAGGGTAGACGGGCCGGCGCGGCCGGAGCGGCCCCCCAAAGCAGGACGACCTGGCGCGGGGCCAGGTCGTCGGGGAAGCGGACGGGGCGGGATTCGAACCCGCGGTACAGGGAATACCCCGTACACCGGTTTAGCAAACCGACGCCTTCAGCCACTCGGCCACCCGTCCGTCGGGTGAGGCGGAGGAGTCTAGCAGAGCGGTCGGCAGGATGCGCTTGCCGAGCCGCGGAAGGCGCTCGATTCAGGGGCCGGGAACGGCCGGACCTGCGGCCTGCGCGGCCTGTGCGGCCGATGGCCCCGCTTCGTAGCACTCCAGGATCGCGGTCGGGGCGTCGTAGGTACCGCCCGCCAGTCCAGCCATGGCGACCACCGTGCCCGTGCAGTAGGCCAGCCGTCCGCGTTCGAAGCTTGCGCGCACGGCAGGCACCCCGGCCGCGAGCAGCTCGACATGCACCCAGCCGTCGGCCCGCTCGACACGCGCGGCAACTGGCGCCGCAAGCGCCACGGCGCGAGTCTGCGCGGCGACGATCACGCTGGCCGTGGCCCGGGCCGCGGCCGGCGCCCCCGACGGCGACGCGGCCCAGTCGCACTCCACGCGCAGCACGGCGGTGGCGAACCCATGCCGCCCGCATGCGGCGTTCGCCGAGACCGTCCAAGCGACTTCCATGCGGCCGGATTCGAACGCGCGTCCCGGCGTCATGGCTGCTTCGCTTCCTGCACCGCGTCAAGCAGTGTCGGCGGGGCGTTGCCCAGGAACTGCTCGCTGAGCGCATCGAGTGCCTGCACCAGCGCCAGCATCTCGTCCATCTTGCGGCGGTAGTCGTCAGTGGCGCTGCAGGCTCCCGGCGCGACCCCTTCGACCCCCGCGCGGCATTCGCCCAGGAGTGCGAGCAGTGGGTCCAGCTCCCGGCGCTTGCGTGCGCGGATCACCGTGGCGAACAGCCGCCAGACGTCCTGCTCTGCGGCATACCGCTCCTTGCGGCCGACACCGTCGCTCTGGCGCGTGACGATGCCCCAGTCGACCAGCGTGCGCAGGGTCATCGACGCGTTGCCGCGGCTGATCCCCAGGCGCTCCATGATCTCGTCCGCGCACAGGCCGCGCCCCTCGATGAACAGCAGCGCATGCACCTCGGCCATGCTCCGGGGCACGCCCCAGCAGCCGGCCATCCGCCCCCAGGCCTCGACGAATCGGCGCCTCGCGTCCTGCAGGGAGTCGCCGCTGTTCGGCGGGGGGAGGCCTTCGGGGTCGCGGGACATGCCGGAGGAATGTAGGCATGCCGGGCGGGAAAGGAAAGCCCCCGGCGGTATGCCGGGGGCTTGGGGTCCTTCAGGGGGCCCTGGGCGCACCGGAGTGCGTCAGGGGGCCTCGTTGCCGCCATCGCCACCTGGGTCGAAGATGTCGACATTGACCAGCAGCTCCAGCATGTCGTGCAGGACCACGTGGCTGGCGCTGGTGTTCAGGCTGCAGGTGTAGACGCGCGCGTACACGCGCGACCCCGTGGCCGTCTGGACGACGTAGTCGCGCGCATCGCCGATGGGCGAGACCTGGAAGTCCGAGGGCGCGGACGTCAGGTACGTCGTCCCTGCCGCGCGCCAGCGGTTCTGCTTGCGGTTGTAGAAGTAGATGATCTCGGCGACCGGCACGTTGACCGACACCAGCGAGTTCGCGTTCATGCGGATGAACGAGATCGCGCTGGGCGGCTGCACGGTGTCAAGCGTCACCTGCACGTCGGTCGTGAAGCCGCCGAGCGGGTAGATGATCGCGGGGCCG
>JBIKJV010000024.1:0-23992 GCA_044360755.1 Phycisphaerales bacterium | reverse complement strand
CTGACGTTGCACCACGCTCTACTCGGCGCTGGGCACCTTCGACACCGTCAGCTACAACGTCAGCACCGTCGAGGACCCGGTCGAGGCCAACCTCGCCGGCGTCCACCAGGCGCAGGTGAACCCGCGCGCGGGCTTCACGTTCGCCGGCGCGCTGCGCGCCCTGCTGCGCCAGGACCCCGACATCATCATGGTGGGCGAGATCCGCGACTCCGAGACGTCGCAGATCGCGGTGCAGGCCGCCCTGACCGGCCACCTGGTGCTGAGCACGCTGCACACCAACGACGCGCCCAGCGCGATCACCCGCCTGCAGAACCTGGGCACCGAGCCCTTCCTGGTGGCCGCCAGCCTGAAGGGCGTCCTGGCCCAGCGCCTGGTGCGCCGCATCTGCAGCCAGTGCAAGGAGGAGTTCGCGCCCGACGCGCAGCAGCTCTCCAGCATGGGCCCCTACGGCGAGGGCTGCGAGCGCCTGTGGCGCGGCAAGGGCTGCCGCAAGTGCCACGACACCGGCATGTCCGGCCGCGTGGGCCTGTACGAACTGATGATTCCCGACGAGCCCCTGGTCGACGCCATCTGCGCCAACGCGGAGCCGGCGAAGATCCGGCAGGTGCTGCGCGACGGCGGCTTCAAGGGCCTCTGGGACGACGGCATGCTGAAGGTCCGCGACGGGCTCACCACCATCGAGGAGGTCTTCGGTGCCTGCCGCCGCTGAAGCGTCGAACGCCCGCAAGTTCACCTACCGCGCACGCCGCGCGGACCAGGCCGACGTCGTCCGCGGCGTGATCGAGGCCGCCGACCACGCCTCTGCCGTGCGCGAGCTGCGCCGGCAGGGCCTCGCGATCCTGTCCGTGGAGCTGGGCGACATGGGCGCGCAGGTGGCGCAGGAGACGGACCCCGAGCGCCTGCGCCGGCGGCTCGCGTCGGCGATGACGCGCGACGACGTGATCGCCTTCTGCCAGCAGCTCTCGGTGATGCTGCGCACCGGCGTGCCGCTGGCCGAGGCACTGGACACCTTTGCCGACCAGGCCGCGCGCAAGGAGGTCGGCGAGTTCATCCGGCTGGTGAAGCAGGACGTCTGCGAGGGCGAGGACTTCAGCAGCGTGCTGGCCAAGCACCCGAAGACGTTCCCCACCATCCTGGTCAGCCTGATGCGCGCCGCCGAGGCGTCGGGAAAGCTGGACGAGATGCTGGGCCGCGTCGGCAAGGACCTGGCCAAGAGCCGCAAGACGGCGAAGCAGATCAAGGGCGCGATGATGTACCCCGCGATCATGCTGGTCGTGGCGATCCTGGCCGTCACGGTCATCATGGTCTTCGTGCTGCCCAAGTTCGGGCCGCTCTTCAAGGCGCAGGGCGACATGCTGCCCGCCCCGACCAAGGCGCTGATCTGGCTGAGCGACTTCCTGCGCACGGGCTGGAAGCTCTACCTGCCTGTGCTGGCCGCCGCGGGCGTGGGCACGTGGCTGTGGGCGCGCTCGGTCACGGGCCGCCGCACGATCGACCGGATCAAGCTGAACGCGCCCGTCATCGGGCCGATGTTCCGCTGCCTGTACCTGGTGCGCTTCTCCAGCACCATGGCCACGCTGCTGGCAGCCGGCGTCAGCCTGGTGGACATCGTGCGCATCTGCCGCGACGTCACGGGCAACGTGCACTACGAGGCCATGTGGGTGCTGCTCGAGGAGCGCATCAGCCACGGCCACGACATCTCGCCCACGTTCCGGGAGTTCACCTTCGTGCCGCGCAACGTCGTGGCCATGATCGCCAGCGGCGAGAAGTCCGGCCGCCTGCCGGAGGTGCTCGAGCATGCCTCGGCCGCGGCCGAGGAGGACCTGGACATCGCCATCAAGGGCACGACCAGCATGATCGAGCCGATCATGATCGTCGGCATGGGCCTGGTGGTCGGCGGCATCGCGTCCGCCATGCTGCTCCCGATCTTCAACATGTCGAAGACGATGCGGCCGCACTGACGCGCCGCGCGGACCGGGGCGCGGGGATCAGCGGCCTGCCGCGCCCCTGGGCGGCGCGGGCATGCGCACGCGCACGCGCAGCGGCGACGACGCGTCCTCGGGACGCAGGTCCATGCGCGCCGTGCCGGGGGATTCGCGGGTGCCCAGCTCGACGAGCGGCGCGGCACCGCCGGACGAGGTCGCTTCCAGCTCGATCACGGCCGGCGCCCACCCCGTGCCCGCGCGGCGGAACGGCACCTCGACGCACCACGTACCCGCCTGCAGGTCGCGGCGCTCGGGCGCCAGCAGCCGCAGCGACGTTCCGGCGGGCAGCGCACCCACGTCCAGCGTGAAGATCCGGGGGAGCGCATCCGGCACCGCCCCAGAGGGCTCCAGGTTCGCCGCCACGATGGGCGTCGTTCCCACGGTCCACTGGAGGCGTGCATCCTTCCAGCCCGGCAGCCGAACGTCGATCGCGACCGTCTCGCCGTTGCGGCGGTACGGCACGAGCACCACGCCCGGCGTCCGGCCGCGCGGCTCGCCGGCCACGACGACCTCGGCCCCGCCCGGCGCGCTGACCACGCGCAGCTCCGCCACCAGCGTCGCCGCGGCGGCCGGGCCCGGTGCGGCACCCGGCGCGGTGCCCTGATCCTGCTGGGGCGCCGGTTGCTCCCCGCGCAGGCGCGCGACGATGCGGCCCAGCGGAACCACGTCGAACGCCACCAGCACAGCCGCAGCGGCCACGAGGGCGACGAATGCCACCAGCACCCAGCTTCCGACGCCGCGCCCGGGTGCCGCCTGGACGGCGGGCGCCGCCCGCACCCCTCCGCCGCCTCCGCCCAGGCCGGCGATCGCGGCACGTTCGCCGCGCACCACGCCGCTCTGCGCGCGGAACTCGACGTCCGGGTGGACATCGATGCCCGCCCCGTCGACGCCGGCCGTGCCGCCCTCCAGCCAGCCGCGCAGCCGCAACGCCAGCGCATTCGCGTCGTCGGGCCGGCGCGAGGGTTCGCGCGCGAGCGTGTCGGCCACGATCGCCGCCAGGCGGCCGTCGACGCGCGGGTTGAACTTGCGCACGTCGGGGGCATCGGTCTCGCAGACGATGCGCGCGGCCTCGTGCACCGGCGCACCGCGCAGCTCGTGCGGCTGGACGCCCGCCAGCAGCTCGAAGAGCACGGCCCCCAGCGCATACACGTCGGTCCGGGCATCCACCGCGCGCGGGTCGGCGCGGAACTGCTCGGGGCTCATGTACTGCATGGTCCCAACGATCTGGCCGGTCTCGGTTCGCACCGTCACGGCCGCGGCGTCCACGCTCACCGCGCGCGCGACGCCGAAGTCGATCACCTTCACGCGGCCGTGGCGGTCGACCAGGATGTTGGCCGGCTTCAGGTCACGGTGGATGTAGCCCTCGCGATGGGCATGGCCCACGCCGTCACAGGCCTGCAGGAGGAGCTCGACGGCCTCGCGCGCGCCGAGGCGCTCACGGAAGGTCCAGTCGGCGATCGTCTGGACGCCCTCGACGTACTCCATCACGATGTACGGGATGTCAATGTCCGCGTCCTGCTCGACGCCGGAGCGCAGCACCGCCGCGATCGAGGGATGCCGCAGCTTCTCCAGGAGGCGCGCCTCGCGGTCGAAGCGCTTGCGCACCGACTCGTCGCGCTGGGTACGCAGCAGCACCTTCAGCGCCACGCGCCGCTGCTGCTCGACGTCGGTGCCCAGGTAGACGCGGCCCATGCCGCCCGAACCCAGGATGCGCTCCACCTGCACGCCGGCGAACGTCGCGCCGACCATCGGGTCGATGGCGGCCGGCGGGCGCGCCGGCGCGGCGCCCTGCTGGCCCGTGGCGAGCGACACGCCGCGGTCGGGCAGCGTGATGTCGGGCTTCGGCCCCTGCGGCGCCGCAAGCGTGCCCCGCGGCATCGCCGACGTCTCCTCGTTGTCCAGCAGCGCCAGCAGCGCGGCACGCGTGACCGCGTCCAGCGCAAGCGACTCGATCCACGCGGCGCGCTCCGGCGCAGGCACCGCGCGAGCGGCGGCGGCAAGTTCCTGGATGCGGGTGCGCGGCGTGTCCATGCCCGGGGCCAGTGTAGGGCCGGAAAGCGTTATCAGGACGGTTTGCGGGCCCCGCCGACGCCCCGGCGCCCAGTTGTAAGGATCCGGGTGCGGCCGTGCCGAAACAAACCGCATGCCCAAGGCTGCCCTGCTCGCCGTCCTCGCCGCCGCCCTCTACCTGCTCCTGCGCGGGGCCGGCATCATCAACGACGCCCCCTTCCTGGTGTGGGCGCAGGCCGCGCTCTTCGGCGTGTTCGTGCTGGCCGCGCTGGTCAGCATCAAGGTGCAGAACGCCCTGTGGGCCGCGATCTTCTCCGCGCTGGCCGTCGGCTGGAACCCGTGGGTCAAGCTCAGCAGCTGGCACCAGCCCCTGCCGTGGGACAAGTGGGCAACCGCGATGTCGATCCTCTGCGGGATAACCGCGGGCGCCTGGGTCGTGCGCTACTGGGGCCGCGGCGAGACCGCCTGAACCCCCCGCCAGTCACTCCAGCTTCCAGAGGTAGACGCCGCCCGGCTGCAGCTGGAGCGTCTCGTTCTTGACGCGGCCGATGGCGACCATCGGCCAGTCGACGGCGACATCCTGGCCGAACTGGCTGGGCGCGCAGCCGGCCTTCGGCATCAGGCGCTTGGTGTTGCGGAACCTGCCGTCGGCACCGCGCTCGAAGACGAACGCCATGCCCGGGGTCGGGCCCATCGCCTCGTCCAGTCCCTTCGCGGTCGGGTCGGTGATCACGATGCGCCCCTTGTTGATGCGCATCGCGGTTCCGTAGGCGCGGCCGGCCAGGCAGCTGTCGATCGGGACGAGTTCCTGCAGGCGCGACCACTTGCTGCCCATGCGCTGGAACAGCCACACCTTGGCCGGCAGCGTCGCGGACGAAGGATCGACCGCGCGCACCGCCAGCAGGTCACCCTCCAGCGCCAGGTTCATGCCGAAGCACGGCCAGGCGGTGGTGTCCAGGCCCTTCAGCTCGGCCTCGGGCAGCCAGCTGTCGCCCGCCTTGCGGTAGATGAACACCGCGGCGTCACCGGAGATCGGCGTGACCTCGTTCGGGCGCGGGGGGATGGTCTGCGGCGCGGCGACCGCCAGCGTGCCGACGTCGATCGCCACCGAGGCGCCGAACCACATCGCCTCGCGCGGCTGCGCGGGGTTCGACTGCGGCACCTTCACGTAGCCGTCCAGCTTCCACATCGTGGGGGCGCGCGAGTACAGGTAGACCTCGGGGTCCTTCGAGGGGGTCGGCTTGCTGTCGGTGACGCGCAGGTCGCACGTGGACACCGCGGTGAAGTTGCCGTCGGTCGAGATCGCGCCACCGAAGCCAGGGCGCTCGATGCCCTGCGGCTGGTTGAGCGTCGTCCACTGCGACCAGCCCGTGCCCTCGGGCCGGAACACCGACACGACGCTGCCTCCGGCGCGGCGCTCGAGCAGCGTCATGAACGTGCCGGGGCCGCTGGTGCACTTCTGGAAGATCAGGTCCATGCGGCCCAGGTCCAGCACCTCGGCGGAGCGCGGGTTCGGCTTCCACCCGCCGTCGGCCAGCCGCCAGTTCACCAACTGGCCATGGTTGCCGCCCCGGAGCGCGCGCTCGGGGCCGCACGCCAGAAGCTGGCCATCGACGAACGCCACGCGCAGGCCCCACGTCGGCGAGACCGTCGGGACCGGCGAATCGAGGAGCGCCGTCTCGGTCAGGGGCGGCAGGTACGGCATTCCCGCCGGCACCACGCCCGCGGGCGTCAGGTTGGAGCCGCGCAGCGCCGGCGGCGCGACGGGCTCCTGCTTCACGGGGGCCGGCGCGGACACCAGCTTGTAGTCCGCAGGGGGCTTCGGCGCGGGGTCCATCGGCTCGGCGGGCTTGCCGATCGGCGGCGCGGGCGCCTGCGGAGCGGCGGGAGCGCCCGGGCCGTCGGCAGCGACGGTCGTGGCGAGGAATGCGGCGGCGGCCAGGTTGGTCAGTGGCATGGTGGGGTGCATGGCGGTGGTCGGTTCAGGGGCGGACGGTGCGGCGGGCGCCGGCGCGGAGCGCGGCGAACGCCGATGCGCAGGCCTGGACGAGCGTCGGCTCGTCGGGCAGGAGGTGCTTGCCGGCGTCGTCGCGAGGAGGCACGACGGTGCAGCCGATCGCGTGCAGTTGCTGCAGGTTGCGGACCAGGATGGACGTGTGCATCGAGCCGTGCATCGCGGGCGCCAGCAGCACGGCGGCAGTGCCGCGCTCCATGCGGCCGATCGCGCTGGCAAGCGTGGCGGTCACGGGCGTGTCGGCGATGCCGCCCGCCAGCTTGCCGATCACGCTGTACGTGGCGGGCGCGACCAGGTAGACGTCGAATGGTGCGCCGTCGGAAAGGTGCTCGGCGTCGGGCGTCAGATCCACGACGACGGGACGCGTGGTGGCCCACTCCAGGGCCTCGCGCGCGACGTAGCGGAGCGCCTCGGTGGTGGCGAAGGCGGTGACCTCGGCCCCCTGCCGGCGCAGCGCGCGGGCCAGCAGCGGGCCCTTCATCGCGGCGACGCTGCCGGTGAGCAGCAGCGCCACGCGGGCGCCGGCCAGTGCGTCGCCCTCGCGCGCGACCTCGTGGTCGCCGAGGTCGCTCGGGGTCGGTGCCGGGAAGTGGAAGTCGTCGCGGGCCATCATGGGATCCCTCCGCCCGCAACCGGACGATCCGCGGCGCGCGCGGTTCGCCCGCGATTGCGGGTCGAGGACGGAATCCTAGCGCGGCGCGCAGTTATCCTGCCGGAAGCATGGGCGCTGACCACTCCCACGACCACGATCCGCCGGACGAGGGCGAAGCCTCCTGGTGGAAGCGGCACCATGAGCTGGTGGAGCCCGCGGCCGCGGCGGCTGCCCTGCTCGCCGGCTGGCTGGTGCAGCGCAACGGCGGTCCGATGGCGGCATGGGCACCGCTCTACCTGGTGGCCTACGTGGTGGCCGGCTACGAGGCAGTGATCGAGGGTGTCCGGGCCCTGCGGCGCTGGCACCTGGACATCGACTTCCTGATGGTGGTGGCGGCGCTGGGGGCGTCGGCCATCGGCGAGTACGCCGAGGGCGCGATGCTGCTGGTGCTGTTCAGCCTGGGGCACGGGCTGGAGCACTACGCGATGGGCCAGGCACGCAAGGCGATCCGCGCGCTGGGGCGCCTGACGCCGAAGACCGCGTGGGTCCGGCGCGGCGAAGGCTTCGTCGAGATCGCGGTGGCGGAGGTCGCCGCGGGCGACGCGGTGCGCGTGCGGCCGGGCGAGCGCATCCCGATGGACGGCACGGTGGCCAGCGGAAGCAGCGGCGTCGACCAGAGCCCGATCACGGGCGAGAGCGTTCCCGTCGAGAAGGGCACGGGCGACGACGTCTTCGCGGGCACGCTGAACGGCGACGGCCTGCTGGAGGTGCGCGTCACGCGCGTGGCCGCGGACAGCACCGTGGCGCGGATGATCCGGATGGTCGAGGAGGCACAGGGCCAGAAGAGCACCACGCAGCGCGTGGCCGAGCGATTCACGCGCGTCTACGTGCCGGCGGTGATCGCGGCGACGGTCGTGATGGCGCTGCTTCCGTGGTGGACGGGCTGGCTGCCGGGCGACGTGGCGTTCCTGCGCGCGATGACGCTGCTGGTCGGCGCGTCCCCGTGCGCGCTGGCGATCAGCACGCCGGCCGCGGTGCTGGCGGGCGTGGCGCGCGCGGCTCGCGCGGGCGTCCTGATCAAGGGCGGCGCGCACCTGGAGTCGCTGGGCGCGATCACGGCGTTCGCGATGGACAAGACCGGCACGCTGACGGTGGGCAAGCCGACGGTGCGGCGCATCGTGGCGTTCACGGGCTCGACGGACGAGCAGGTGCTCTCGCTTGCGGCCAGCGTGGAGCACCACTCGACGCACCCACTGGCGCACGCGATCGTGGAGGCGGCGCGGTCGCGCGGCGTGGCGTTCGCCGAGGCCGAGGGTGCGGCGGCCGTGCGCGGCAAGGGCATGACTGGCACGGTCGGCGGGCGTGCCGTGGCGCTGGGCGCGCTGCGGCTCTTCGACGGCACGGGCGGCGTGCCGGCCGCCACCGAGGAGGCGCGCGCCGCGGTCGCGTCGCTGGAGTCCGAGGCGTGCACGGCGATGCTGGTGACGGTCGACGGCCGCTTCGTCGGCGCGGTGGGCCTGATGGACGGCCCGCGGCCCGAGGCGCGGCGCGCGATCGAGGCCCTGCACGCGGTCGGCGTGCGGCCGGTGGTGATGCTGACGGGCGACAACCGCGCGGTGGGCGACGCTGTGGGTGCGCTGGTCGGCGTGGATGAGGTGCGTGCCGAGCTGATGCCCGAGGACAAGATCGCGGCCGTGCACGGCATGGTCGCCAAGCACGGCGGCGTGGCCATGGTGGGCGACGGAGTCAACGACGCGCCGGCACTGGCGGCCGCGACCGTGGGCATCGCGATGGGCAAGTCGGGCACCGACGTCGCGCTGGAGGCCGCGGACGTGGCGCTGATGTCGGACGACCTGATGCGCCTGCCGTTCGCGGTGGGCGTGAGCCGGGCGTCACGCGGCATCGTGCGCCAGAACGTGGCGATCTCGATGGGGATGGTGTTCGTGCTGATCCCGCTGGCCGTCATGGGGACGATCCCCATCTGGCTGGCCGTGATCATGCACGAGGGCTCGACCGTGGCGGTCGTCCTGAACAGCCTGCGGCTGCTGGCCTACCGTCAGCGGTAGGCCGGCGAATACACCTTCGAGCGCACGAACGCCGCGACGTCGGCCGGGCGCGGCACGCGCGCCAGGCCACGGTCGAAGATCAGCTCCGCCACGTGGATCGCCACCTCGACGCTGGCGTCGTGGATGTTCGACATCGGCGGGTAGATCAGGTTGACCGCCAGGTCCTGCTCGGTGACCTGCGCGGCCAGGCTCTCGGCGGCCTTCAGGAACATCTCGTCCGTGACGCGGCTGGCCTCGGTGGCGAAGACCGCCAGGCCGATCGCGGGATAGATGTAGACGTTGTTGCCCTGCCCCGGTACGTACAGGCGGTCCTTGAAGTGCAGCGGCGGGAACGGCGAACCCGACGCGAAGATCGCGCGGCCGCCCGACCACTCGATGGCCTCCTGCGCGGTGCACTCGCTCTTGGAGGTGGGGTTCGAGTACGGGAAGATCACGGGGCGCTCGTTGATGCGCGCCATCGCCTCGATCACCCGGCGATCGAAGCTCTTGGCGATCGTGCTGACGCCGACCAGGACGCTCGGGCGCACGGCCTCGACGATCTCGGCCAGGCCGGTGACGGACGGGTGCGGGTGCGCGAACGGGCGCTGGAACTCGCTGAGTCCCGTGGTCTCGGAGGTGACCAGTCCGCGGCTGTTCACCAGCCAGCAGCGGCGGTGCGCCTCGCCGGCGGGAAGGCCCTCGCGCACCATCTGCTGGCAGATCAGGTCCGCGATGCCGACCGCCGCGCTGCCGGCGCCGAAGAAGAGGTACGTGTGGTCCGCCAGGCGCTTGCGCAGGATGCGGTTCGCGCCGAACAGGCCCGCGACCGCGACGGACGCGGTGCCCTGGATGTCGTCGTTGAAGCAGCAGACCTGGTCGCGGTAGCGCGCCAGCAGCGGCATCGCGGTGCGGTTGGTGAAGTCCTCGAACTGGATGCAGCAGCGCGGGAAGACCTCCTGCACGGCCTGCACGAACTCGTCCAGGAACGAGTCGTACTCCTCGCCTTCGATGCGGCGCACGCGGAGGCCCGGGTAGAGCGGGTCGTCCAGGAAGGCCTCGTTGTTGGTGCCCACGTCAAGCGTCACGGGCAGCGTGTGCTGCGGCGGCACACCGGCGCACGCGGTGTACAGCGCCAGCTTGCCGATGGGGATGCCCATGCCGCAGACGCCCAGGTCGCCCAGGCCCAGGATGCGCTCGCCGTCGGTGACGACGATGAAGCGCACGTCCGCCTCGGGCCAGTTGCGCAGGACCTCCTTGATGTGCCCGCGGCGGCGCAGGCTGACGTAGAGGCCCTTCGGGCGGCGCATGATGTGACCGAACTTCTGGCAGGCCTCGCCCACGGTCGGCGTGTAGACCAGCGGCATGTACGCCGCGGGGTCGCTGGTCAGCAGCTGGTAGTAGAGGCGCTCGTTGCGGTCCTGCAGCTCGGAGAGGTAGATGTACTTCTCCAGCGCGCTGGGCTTCTGCTCGAGGTGCAGGCGGATGCGCTGGAGCTGCGTCTCGGACGTCTCCTCTGCGTCCGGCATCAGCCCCACCAGGCCAAGGCGCTCGCGCTCCTCGGTGGTGAAGGCGGTGCCCTTGTTGAGGCGCGGGTTGAACAGGAGATCGAAACTGCTGTGGTCGCCTTCCATGGCAGCGAGAAGCATACGGAAACTGGGTCTTGGGTAGGTCCCGGCCGATTTCGGCGGTGTTGAAGGCAGGGCGTGGTCGCCGCGCCCTTTCGCTGCGCTTGGCCCCCTCCTCCGCGAACTTCCTCGCTCCACCAGGTTCCGCTCGTCATCGTCGTCGGCCGGTTCGGCACGTGGGGCGACCCGGGAGTAATCGAACCGTGGTACGCGTGCCTCACGGCCTCGTACGTCGCTGCGGAGAGGGCCAATGCTCGCTGCGGGCGCTCGCCGGTCGAAGAACTACCGCTGCACCGGCCAACGCGGGTCGCGGAAGCCCGTGGCCTGGCTCAGGTAGCCGTTCGAGAGGTCGTTGTAGTACTGGTACCACCAGTCCCACGTGCCGGGCTTCGCGGTCGGGCCCTGCAGGCGCGCCTGAACCGCGGCCTGCGCCCGGTCACGCGCAAGCTGGTCGTAGGTGCGCATGTCGCGGAAGCGCGCCTCCTCGGCGCGGGCGCGGTCCTGTTCGGCGGCCAGGCGATCGCGGGCCTGGATGCGCGCCTGCTCGGCGGCCTCTTCCGCGGCCTGGCGCTGCGCGAGCGCGGCATCCTCGCTGGCCTGCTGGCGCGCGGCGGCCTCGTCGGCCGCGGCCTGGCGGTCGGCCTCGGCCTGCAGCTCTTCCTGCTTCCACACGTGCTGCGCATCCCACCAGTGGTTCCAGTACGGGTTGAACTGGTTCCACCACGGGCCCCAGTTGCCCCACCACTCCGGATGGTCCCAGCCCCAAGCCCACGCGGTGGTCCAACCCGGGCACCAGCCCCAGCCAACCCAACCGTCCACCAGCACGGCCGGCTGCACGGCCGGGGCCGGGGCGTCCGGCGGGACGTCGCTCGGCGGCGCGAAGGTGCCGGTGTCCGCGTCGAAGGCCATCGTGCGGCCGTAGGTCTGTGGGAGCGGCGAGTAGTCGCTCTCGCCGTAGAGGAGCGGCTGCGTCGCGTAGCCGCTGCCGTGCACCACGGTGCCGTCGCTGACGTAGGTGCCGAAGTAGCCGGGCGTGTAGCCGAAACTGACGGTGTCGGGGCCGGAGCCGACCACCTCGACGAACGTCGCGGCGAAGACCGGCGACGAAGCGGGGATCGTGTAGATCGCGTCGGGCACGTCCTCGCACGGCGACCACGGGCCCTGCGGGCCGTCGGCCACGAACCAGGCGGCGTTGTCGCAGCAGTAGTAGCGACGGTCGCACTCGATGGTGGGCTGCGACGCGTTGACGGCCCAGCGCAGGAGCGTTCCGTCGATGCCGGCGAAGACGGGATTGCCCGCGTACGTCATCGAGCACTTGGCGGACGAGCGGCCCAGCGTCACCGTGCGGCGCTCCTGCGCGGCGGCGACCGCAGCGGTCGCCTCGCGCGTGCCGGGCACGGAAGCGCGCGCGTGCGCGTGGCGGCGGTCCGCAGGAAGGAGCATGAGCGTGGCGGGAACGTCGGCAGGCCGCACCAGCGACCAGCTGCCGTCGAGCGCGGGCGCGCGGAACCAGCGGCCGGACGCGATCGTCCACCACGTGTTGCCGTCGTCCATGCGCAGCAGGAGCGACGATGCGTTGGTGGCGGTGGCGATCCCGGGCGCGACCGCTTGCAGCTGCGGCTCGCCGTCGGTCCACACCAGGACGGTTGGGTCCGGGGCGACGATGACCTTGGGGAAGCGCGCGGGCACGGGCACGGGCACCGGCACGGGGGCAGCCGCGGCGGCGCGTTCCACGGCGCGCGAAGCCACCACGCCGGGCGCCTTGGGCACCGGCCCGAGCGCAGCCAGCACCCCGGGCGGCGGGGCGTCGTGCAGCACGAATTCGCCGTCAAGGTCCATGCAGTAGCCCCAGCGCGCTCCCACCTGCACGTTGAAGCCGCCGTCCGGGGACTGCAGCAGCAGGAACGGCGTGTTGCGCGCGATGCGCCAGCCGGTCGTTGCCAGGTCGCGGAACATCGGTGCGCCGTCGAACTGCACCAGCACGGCGGGCCGGTCGATGACGCGGATCGCGGGGACGTCGTCGCCAAGGTCGTCCTCGCCGGCGGCGCGCGCGTTCTGCAGCTGCATGTCGCGCAGCAGCGCCGCGCGCGGGATGCCGATCGACTTGCCCGCAATCGCCGCCTGCAGCGCGGCCATTTCGACGGCGGTGCCCGGGCCGTCGGCGAAGACAAGCGACTGCACGGTGAACCCGGTGACCTCAAGATCGCCTGCGTTCGCGCCGGGCGTCGCCTGCGCAAGGAGCGTCGCCAGCCCGAAGTTGACCGGACCGCCAGGTTGCGCGGTTGCGGGGGCGGCGCCGTCGCGCAGCCGCTGGATCCCCACCTGGAACCCGACCTCGTCGCCGGCCATCGAGTTGAACAGCGGGTCGAAGACGCGGAACGTCACGCCATTGGCAGTGAGCACCTGGGGCCAATCGGAAGCCGACTGCGCGCCGGTTGGTCCGCCCGGCGGCGGTGCGGGCGGCGAGGCGGGCGGGGACGCAGGCGCGGGCGACTGCGCGTGCAGAGCGGTTGCAGGCAGCCCTGCACACGCGATCGCCACGGCCACCGCCGTGGCCGCGAACCGGGATCGCCGAAGGCTGCCGTGACGCGCGCCGTGCATCGGGTCCGCTCAGCGCCGGGGGATCGGGTTCGCGCGCTCCAGCGGCGCTGCGAGCATCTTGGAGCGGACGTCGCACGTGTCGCGCTCGACGCGTGCATCCAGGGTGCGGTCGGTGACGCTCACCTGGTACGTGGCCAGGTCGTCGCCGCACACCGGCGACTCGCGGCGCGTGGTCAGCTGCAGGACGCCGGTCTTCGGGTCGAACTCGAAGCTGCCGACGACCGGGCGCTGCTGGCCCTTCAGCACCATCGTGTAGAGCCCCGTGGCGGTGAACGAGAGCATCGAGCCGTCCGACGGCACGCGCCAACTGCCCAGGACGCTCGGATCGGGGGCGTCCGACTTGGGCGTGGTCTCGCACCCGGCAAGCGCCAGGAGCGCAACCGCCACGGACGGGACCGCGAGGCGACGGAACGGACGGCGCAGGGACGGCATGGCCATGCGCGCACGGTATCCGAACGGCGGGCGCGGGCCGCGAAGCGACGCGGCGCTCGCGCAACGATCCCCGCACCCGACCGCTCACCATGGCGGACGCGGCAGCCAGCGGTCACGGTCGGCAGGGATGGTGCCGCCGGCGGGTTCGTCGCACCGGGGCCCGCGGATGCCGGGGCCCGCGCCCGGCGCCCGATCGCCGGGCCCCTGCCCGCCCGCGCCCAGCAACCGCTCATGCAGGCGCTTGCCGACCCCGCCGCAATCCACGTCCAGCGGATGCAGCACGTCGATGAACTCGGCCGCACCGACCCCGGCGGGCAGGCAACGCGTCGGTTCGTCCAGGATCCGGTAGTACAGACGCGCGTAGAGGTCCCGGTCGGTCAGGTGGTCGGTGTGCACCAGGTACACGCCCGCGGCCGCCAGGCCCTCGAGCACGGTCCACAGCTCGTCGTGCAGGTCGGCGTCGGCGGGCATCTCCTGCGGCGGCAGCGGGACGATGCCCTGTTCCAGCAGCATCGCGCGGCCCGAGGTCGGCGGCGCCATCTCGAAGTCATGCACCATCGTCCAGTACGCGCGGTCGGTGTCGGCATCGCCGCGCTCGACGGCCGCCTTCACCAGGCGATCGATCGCGCGTTCGCGGTCGCGCGCGGCGTCCGCGCGGCGCTCGCGGGCCGCCTGCGCGGCTCGCTCGATCTCCACGGCGTTGTCCGGCGTGCGCACCTTCCGATGGCGGCGCACCGCCGCGCCGGCCGCTCGTGCGGCGCGGTCTTCCCCGGTCGTTCCGAAGCACATGGGTTCCTCCGATCGTCTCCTTGCGACGGCGCGGAATCTACGGGCGCCCGGGCGCACGGCCGCTGAGGACGGCCCTTTTTCGCGGCTACGCCCAGTGCACCCGCACGTCGAGCGGCCCCGTGTGCGGACGGGCCAGCGTGATCGCGATGCGCGCGTCCTCGCCCGGGAGGAGCGTCAGCAGGTTCGGCTCGCAGCGCACCCAGTCGGCATGCGGCTCGATCCACAGGTCGCGCACCAGGCCATGGGCGCGAACCTGCACCGTCCAGTCGGCGCCGACGCCGCTGACGTTGGTCTCCACGCGCGCCGTGGCGGGCGCGCGCTCGACGTCGCGCCGCCACCACCACCAGGCACGGTGGCCGTCGACCTCGGCCAGCAGGCACTCGGTGCCCGGGTCCGAAGGCGCGCCCACCAGGCGCAGCGGGTCGATGCTCGCGTCCACCGCGTCGCCCGGCACGTCGATGCGGTCCTCGCCGCGCGCGATCGCACGGCCGTCCAGGCCGATGCGCATCACCCGCACGTGCGCGCGCCACGGCTCGCGCGCGTCGTTCACCAGCGCCACGCGCAGCGCGCGCTCGCCGTCTGCGCCGGCGGGCCCCAGCGGCTCGATCGTGGCCATGCGCGTGGCCGCGCACTCGCGCAGCGCGTGCCAGAACGGCTTGGGGCGCAGCTTCACGTCCACCGCGCTCCAGCTGTGCCCGCTCCACACGTCGTTCCACTGCCAGAACAGCGACCCCATCGACCGCGGCCGGTTGGCGCGCAGCCACGCGATGCACGTGCGCATCGCACGCGCCTGCAGCAACTGCGCCTGGTACAGCCACTCCGGGAAGTCGCGCGCCGGGCGGAACCACTCGGCCAGGTACGGCGCGTACTGCGCGGCATCGCCGCCCCACGCGCGCTGCCGCGCGGCCAGCTCCGGGCTGTCCATCGTCAGCGCGCCGCGACCCAGCGCTTCCTCGATCGTGCGCAGGTTGGGCGGGCTCTGGTGCCCGAACTCGCTGGTGAAGCGCGGCACCATCGTGCGGTACGCATCCAGCTTCAGGTCCCACGTGTGGCGGTCCCCGTGGTCCGGGTCGTTGGCGTGGCGCTCGAGCGACCCGCTCCAGGGGCTCTCGGTCCAGTACGGGCGCGTCGGGTCCACCTCGCGGCAGACGCGCGGCAGCAGCTCGGACCAGTACTGCCAGCCCCACGACTGCCCGGGCCGCAGCCGCTCGCGGAAGCCCCACGACTGCCACGCCAGCACGTCCTCATTGCCGCCGCACCACAGCACCACGCTGGGGTGCGAGGCCAGCCGCGCCACCTGCTCGCGCGCCTCCTGCTCGACCAGCGCGGGCATTGGGTCGTCCTCGGGGTAGCTGGCGCACGCGAACATGAAGTCCTGCCACACCATCAGGCCAAGTTCGTCGCAGCGTTCGTAGAAGCTCCCGGGCTCGTAGATGCCGCCGCCCCAGACGCGCAGCATGTTCAGGTTCGCCTCGCAGGCCAGTTCAAGAAGCGCGTCGGTGCGTCCGCCGTCCGGCGCCTCGGGGAAGAGCTGCGCGGGGATCCAGTTGGCGCCCACCACCGCGACGTGCTCGCCGTTCACCACGATCGCGAAGCGCGACCCGTGCGCGTCCGGCGCCGTGTCCAGCGCCACACTGCGCAGCCCGATGCGGCGCCGCCACGCGTGCAGCACGCCCGCGCCGCGCGACCCGCCGTCGACCACCAGCCGCACGCGCAGGCCGTGCAGGTGCTGCGCCCCGCGGCCGCGCGGCCACCAGCGCATCGGGCGCGGAACCTCGAGCGTCACGTTCGCGCGGCCGTCGGCTTCCAGCGGCGCACTGCCCACGATGCGCTCGCCGAGCGGCGTCTCCAGCTCCACCTCCGCCACCACCGGCAGCCCGCCGCGCGCGGCGCGCACCGCGTCCACGTGCACGGCGACGGTGGCCGACGATTCGTCGCAGCGCAGCACCAGCGGCCGCACGGACTCGATCCGCGCCGCGCGCCAGGCCTCGATCCGCACGCTGCCGCCCAGGCCGGACGTCGGCACGCGCGGACCCCAGTCCCAGCCGAAGTTGCACGCGCTCTTGCGGACGAACGGGTACGGCGTCCAGTCGCCGTTCACGGGGCGCGGGCCCAGCCGCGCCTCCTCGGCCAGCACGTACGGCACCGGCGCGCGCACCGCGACGGTCACCTCGTTGCGCCCCGGACGCAGCACGTCCTTCGCGTCGAACCGTTGCGTCATGAACTGGCTGGACGCGCTGCCCACGTGCGCGCCGTTCACCTCCACGCGCGCGACCGTGTCGATCGACCCGAACACCAGCTCCACGCGCTCGGCCTGCAGCAGTTCGGGCGCCACGTCGAACACCCCGCGCCAGGTCCAGTCGGCGTGCCCCACCCACGCCTGCCGCATCTCGCCGTCGCCGTGGTCGACGGGCGGGATGACGCCCGCGCGCTCCAGGTCCAGGTGCACGCACCCCGGCACCTGCGCCGGGAATCGGCGCCTGACGATGCCCGACGGCGCATCCGGCGACGCGCACGCCGTGCACTCGACGGTCCATGCATCGGCGATCGGGAAGGCGACCTGCATGGCGGGAACGCTACCGCGCGGCGCGGCTCACCGCACCGTGCCGTCGTCCGCGGCATCTGCCCTGAATTCGCGCAGGTCGCGGCGCAGGCGCACGTAGTCGCGGATGCCGCCGACGGTGAACCACACCATCACCACCGTGCTGGCCGCCAGGATGAACCAGGACCACGCGTGCCACCAGGCGGACCACTGCGCATCGCCCACGGGATCGCCTTGCGACGAGCGCCACAGCAGCCACGGCGTGCCCACGCAGAAGAGCAGCGTGAAGAACAGCGGCCACGAGAGCGTGATCCACGCCACGAAGCGGTCCCAGCCCTTGTACTGGCTGTCGAAGCCGATCTTCTGCCAGAAGGTCTGTGGCGCCTCGTCCAGCGCGGCGTCGCCCTCGACGCGGTACCTGCCGCGGTGCAGCAGCCGGTCCAGGTCGAAGCGCTTCACCCCGCCCGCCAGGCTGAACCCGACGTACGCCGCGCACGAGGCCATCATCGCGATGAACGAGATCACCTGGCCGTTCAGGTTGGTGCGCGTCCACTGGCAGAAGTCGCCCCATGCGCGCAGCGGCGCCGCCGCGTCGGCCGCACGCCACGCGTCCACCCACTCCTGCCTTGCGTTGGTCACCAGCACGCCCAGGATGCAGAGCGTCATGCCGGCCAGCATCGCGCCCCACGCGCCGGCGGTCGTGCCCCACCGCGTGTACAGGCCGCCGATGATCGCCGCGCCGCCGCCCGCCACGAAGATGCTGGCGCTGAGCGCCGCGAACATCGCGATGTAGATGCCCGGCTCGTACCACAAGCTGAAGAAGAACGCGAAGAGCGCCACGCCCAGCACCGCGGCCTTCAGCAGCAGGAGCTGCGCGCGCGGCGCCATCGGCGTCTTGCGGAACGGAAGCACCACGTCCTGTACGAAAATCGATGCCCACGAGTGCAGGTACGCCTCGTCGGTGCTGATCGCGGCGCCCAGCATCGCGGCCACCACCAGGCCCAGGAGGCCGGTGGGCAGCATCACGCCCAGCGCCAGCGGCACGCGCATCTCGGCCTGCAGCGCCTGGGTGGGCTGCGCGGCGATCAGGTCCTCCAGCGGGGCCGCGGCGTCCGCGTAGTCGGGGTGCGTCAGGAACGCGCGCACCGCCAGCGGGATCAGCACCGTCACCAGCATCAGCGTGCGGTAGCGCCAGCCATTCAGCAGCTGGCCCATGCGCGCCTCGTGCGCGTCGCGCGCGGCGCTGTTGTAGCCCTGGTCGCCTTGCCACGCGCGGCACGCGTAGAACAGGATGAACGCGCTGATCAGCCAGTAGACGACGTTGAAGTTCTGCTCGTCCTGCAGGCCCAGCGGGTTCAGCATGCTCTTGCCGGCGGGCAGCATCATCATGGTCTGCTCCAGCTGCAGCCATGGGAACTTCAGCAGCACCCAGTAGCACACCGTCACGAACGTGCAGAAGCAGAAGACCCCCTGGAAGAAGTCGGTGACCAGCACCGCCAGCATGCCGCCGGCGAACACCAGGAACACTGCGAAGGTCAGCAGCGCGATCATCACGGCGGGGAACGTCGGGAAGGTCATTCCCAGCAGCCCGAAGTGGTCCGGCATACCCAGCATCGCGATGAAGAAGCGCGCCGTCACCCCGGGGAAGATCGCGTAGTTCAGGATGCCCGAGACGAATGCCACCAGGCCGCTGAAGACGCGGAAGCGCTTCGAATATCTCATCTCGAAGAACTGCGCCAGCGTCATCGCGCGCGTCTCGCGGAAGCGGTAGATGACCCAGCCGGTGATCGCCAGCAGGATGAGCGACGGGCCCTCAAGGTAGCCCCACCAGTACTGCGTGAAGCCCACGTCGTAGCCAAGCTGGAAGTACCACACCAGCGTGATCACGCCCACCTGCGCCATGTTGTAGGACACGGTCAGCAGGTAGCGGCCGGCCAGGCGGTTGGCGCTCAGGAAGCCGCTGACGCTGGTGGCGTGGCGGCGCATGCTCCATGCAGAGCCCGCCAGCGCGGCCAGGAACGCCACCACGATGATCCAGTCCAGTGCCTGCATGCCACGTCAGGCTACGGGCCGACCGACTTCCGCGCGGAGCGTGACGATCTGGAACGGGCGGAGCGCGAACGTCGTCGTGCCGGCGGCCGCGTCGTGCGCGAAGCCGGCGATCTCGGCGGGCCGCTCGAACAGGTCCGTGGCGCAGACGTCCGCCACCGGGAAGCCCCAGCGCACGGTGGCCGTGCCCGCGCCGCCGCGGACCTCGACCACACGCAGCGCGACGCCGCCCGCGTCCTCGGCCGGCTTCAGCGCCGCGATCTCCAGGTGCGCGGCGCCCGCGGCGTCCACGCGCACGGCCTGCCAGCCGTCGCGCAGGGTGCCGGCGGTGGCCGCACCCGCGCCCGTGCCGCGCACCACCGCGCCCACCAGCGGGTGGTTCAGCTGCTCGGCCTGCGCGTCGACGCCCGCGCCGCGCCAGCATCCGTGGTGCACCATCACGGAAAACGTGAACCGGTGTTGCCCGCGGTCGGCGGTCGGGTCGGGGAAGTTCGGCGCCTTCAGCAGGCTCAGGCCCAGCGTGCCGTGCTTGGCGCTGCGGCCGAACTTGCCGTCGTCCAGCACCGCCACGCCCAGGCCGGGCTCGCTCAGGTCCATCCAGTTGTGGCCGGGCACCTCGAACTGCGCCCGCTCCCACGTGGTGTTGTCGTGCGTGGCACGCTCGATGTGGCCGAACTGGATCCCGAACGTCGCGCGCCGCGTGCGCACGCCGCACGGGAAGAGCGTGCGCAGCAGGACCTGCTCCTCGTGCCAGTCGACGTCGGTCACGACGTCCAGCCGCGGCGACCCTGCCACCAGCCGGTAGCGCTGCACGATGCGGCTTGCCTTGCCCAGCGGGCGCTCGACCACGATCTCGGCCGCCAGCGGCCCGGACCGCTCGACCGTGATGCGCTCGGCGTGCGTCATCACGCGCGTCACCTGCTCCTGGTAGTCGCGGTCGATGTCCCACGCCTCCCAGCGGCGCGGGCGGTCGACGTAGAGCGCCAGCTGGTTCATCGGCAGCGGCGTGCCGTGCGCGTCGCCGGCGTTCGCCAGGCGGCCGTCGTCGGCGCGGCGCAGCTCGGCGATGCGGCCCGCGTCGTCGATCGTCGCACGCAGGAAGCCGTTGCACAGCGTGCGGCCGCCCTCGACGCGTGCGGCGTCACGCGATTCGGGGACCGGTGCCTTCGCGGGCTCGATCACCTGGATGCCCAGCGCGGGCACGCGGACGGCCATGACCTTGCCGTCCTCGGTGGCGATCACGCCCGACTGCGGGGTCGACGCCGGGTTGAAGACGACCAGGCGATCGGCGCCGCGCGCGGCGTCAGGGGTGCCGGCGCCGGCCCCCGCACCCACGCCACCCGCCACGCGCTCCGCCAGCCACGCCATTCCGCGCTGGATCGCGCGCATCGCGTCGGCGCGCACGCCGTCCATCTGCACGCGCGCGTCGTCGTAGACCTCCTTGATGCTGCTGCCCGGCAGGATGTCGTGGAACTGGTTCAGGAGCACCGTCTTCCACGTGCCGTCCAGCGCGGCGCGCAGCTCCTCGGCCGCGCGCGCGTCGCCTTCCACGCCCGCGCGCGCGCACGCCAGCGCCTCGGCCAGCCGCAGCATGCACTCGGCGCGGCGGTTCGCCTCCTTGATCCATGCCTGGCTGGTGTACGTGCCGCGGTGCAGCTCCAGGTACAGCTCGCCGTCCCACGTGCGCACGTCCTGGCCCTTGTTCCACAGCGCGCGCTGCGCCTGGTGCAGGTCCTCGCAGAAGGCGTGCACGCTCTTCTGCTCGGTGCGCGGCAGCCCCTCGCAGCGGGCGGCCGCGTTGGCGCGCTCGATCTGCTCGGCGGTCGGCCCGCCGCCGCCGTCGCCGTAGCCGAACGGCTGCAGGTAGTTCGGGATCCGCGCGCCGTCCTGCTCCACCAGCATGCGCACGCCGTGCTGGAAGTCCTTCGGCTCGATCGGGCTGTTGTAGTTGTGCCCCGGCGTCAGGTGCGTCAGGATCTCGGTGCCGTCCAGGCCGCGCCAGCGGAACGTGACGTTGGGGAAGCGGTTCGACTCGCACCAGCTCATCTTGTTGGTGATGAAGGTGTCCAGCCCCGCCTGCGCCATGATCTGCGGCAGGCTGGCCGGGAAGCCGAACGTATCGGGCAGGTACAGGAACCGCTGCGGGGCCGCCGCGCCGAAGCGCTGCTGCCACCACCCCGTCCCGTGCAGGATCTGCCGGATGAAGCTCTCGCCGCTGGGGCAGGTCGCGTCGGGCTCGATCCACATCGCGCCGGCGGCCTCCCAGCGGCCCTCGGCCACGCGCGCGGCGATCTGCGCGAAGAGCTCGGGCGAGCGCTCCTCGATCCATGCGTACTGCTGCGCCTGGCTGCACAGGAAGTGGAAGTGCGGGAAGCGCTCCTGCAGGCGCAGGACGTTCGCGAAGGTGCGCAGGCACTTGCGCTTGGTCTCGGCCAGCGGCCACAGCCACGCGGTGTCGATGTGCGCGTGGCCGACGGCGTCGCACGTGACGGGCGTCGTGGGCCCGCGGCCCATCAGGAGCGCCGCCAGCTCCGGGAACAGCGACGCGCACGCCGCGTGCATCGCGGCCGGCGTGCCGCGCACGGGGATCCGCGCCATCAGCGCGCGCAGGCTGCGGTCCAGCTCGTGCGCGCGCGCGTCGCTCTCGGGCAGCGTCAGCAGCAGCTTGCGCGCCAGGTCGAAGCCCTGCGCGAAGCGCCACACGGCCTCGTCCACCGTGACCAGCTCGGCGGCCTCCAGCCGGCCGGGGTTCGCCTCGCGCCAGCGCGCGTGGTGCTCGGCGTCCTCCCACCAGAACGTGCTGATCCCGAGCGGCAGGTTGCAGGCGGCCTCGACCAGCAGGTCCACCGCGAGCGCGCCGTCGCCGTCACCGGCGCCGGGCGCCTTGTCCCACAGCAACGCCAGGCTGCGGTACGGGTCGAACCCCTGGAACGGCACGCCGTCCTTCCACAGCAGCGCCTCGGTGCCCGACGAGAACCGCAGCGCGACGCGCTTCCCGGCGAACGACGCCGGCACCGCCCCGCGCAGCCGGAACCATGCGGTGCTCCAGACGGGGCCCCAGCGCCAGCCCAGCTCGACCGGCCGGAACGCCTGCCCGAACGCCACGTCCGGCGTGGTCCGATCGGGCGTCTGCCAGACGCCGATCTCCAGCGGCACGCGATCGGGAAACGCGGCCGGGAGCAGGATCTCGGAGACGAGGTTCTCGAAGCGGATCGCGCCGTATTGCAGGTCGGGGAGCACGGGGGGAGGATACGGGGCGCACCAATGGTACAAGTCAGCTGTGCCATTCGCCTCGAGCGATAGGTCTGGTGCCGGAATCTAGTTGCACGGACCCCAGCTGCCGAGCAACAGCCCGAGGTCGGGGCCATTGACGACACCATCTTGGTTGAGGTCGGACTGGCAGCCCGCAGCGCAACCGCCCCACGAGCCGATCAACACACCGAGATCCGCGCCACTCACCGATCCATCGTTGTTGAGATCCGCGGCGCAAACTGGGCATGCCGACCAGAACACGTTTCCCCCCCCGTCAACCCACGGGCCAGAAACAGCGTTCGTGACATTCGCACAAAAAGTAGTCCCGACAATTGTAGGGCCCGTGACGGTGTTGACGACAACAACCGGGCTGCCAGCCCCCGATTTAAATGCGCTTCCGGAGATGATCGGCGCGTTGCCATCGACGTAGAGTCCGGTCGAGATCGAGTCGACAAACACAGTGGCCAGAAGTCCGACCGACGTCCCAGCACCAAGCCGCACAGCACGATCGGCACAATTCGTGAATCGGGCATTTGCGATCGTGGCCTGAGATCCACCTGGCACGACCATCATCCCGCTACCTCCCCAATTGAAACTGACATTGCAGTTTCCGCCAAGCGCGCAATTGCCGCGCAAGAACTGATCTCGACTCGATGACACCGACGAGGTTGCCCCGGCACCGTCGACGAACACAGCTCCGCCGAACGACTTGCGGCTGTTTCCTCCGATCCTACTGTCACTCGTGCCACACCAGAGCGAGTCCATGTTTGCGCTGGTTGAGCAATCGACGAAAACGCCGTCCGACATTGAGATGCTCCCACCGGCCACCACGGCGATGGCACCGCCATATGCGTGAGCCGCCTGCGACTGCAGAGAAGCATCGTATTGCGAACTCCACCACTGCACCGCATTTTTGGCGCGCGCAATGCATGCTGAGAAGGTGCAATCGTCGAGCGTACACGAAGCGCCTGCCTCTATCGCAAGCGCGCCTCCGTAGCTCTCACAAGCCCCAGTTCGACCAACGTTCGAGCACTGACTTGCGTAGGTACGTTCCATGACGGCGCTACATCCCGAGAACTGCGTCCGAACAACCGACACTGTCGCCGCCGAGCACCGAATCGCGCCACCCCGTGTCGACCACGTGCCCTCCTGTGTTACATCGGCCTCAAACTGCTGCGAGGCCGAGCAGTTCACGAATTGACAGTCGCTGAAGGAAACGATTGCACCTGAGATCACAGATGCCGCGCCGCCCGCCACCGAAGCGGCGAGGGCGCCGACAGTGCGGAGATTCTGAAACACCGTTCCAGACACAGAGGCCACGCCGGACGCAACCACAAGCCCAGCGCCACCTTGCGTCGTCGAAGTCACGCAATCCGTGATTCGACAGCTCACCACCTCAAGGTTTGCACCGTTTCCGACCGCGATCGCTGAGGTTGTAGCCGCACGAATTCCAAAGCCTTCCACCCGCGTGCCAGAGGGCTCGCCAGCCTGCGCCGAAACGCCAATTCCGCCAGGCCCAGACAAGTCGATTACGGTCACCATGCTTCCAGCGGTCGACTTGACAATCAGACGCTTCCCACCAAAGGAGAAACCCGAGTTGTAGACGCCCGGGGACACGAGGATCGTATCGCCGTTGCTGGAAGCGGCAACCGCGGCCGAGATCGTCGGATACTGGCTCGGGACCAGTCGATCTGCGCCTACCGCTGCTTCAGCAACAACCATCGGGACGATGGACGAAATCAAGATTCCCACAAAGCGAGAACAGATATTCATTTGTAATGACTGCCTTTCTGGTCAAGTTGGCTTCGAGCCACACCCCGACAACGCGTTGGCGGAACTTCGCGCGAGCTCCGAACCATGCCATTGCAAGAGATCGCAACCGTTCGAGAACCCGACTTGGCGGTCCTACCTGCGCTTGACGCGTGAAGTGGCATCGCGTCAGAGGAAGAGACCCGCCACGAAGCCATGCTCTTGATTCGGGCGGGAAACTCCATCTCGCTGTTATCCGGACAGATACCTGGACGGGACGCGGCCCGCACACGACCCCCACCCCCTC
>JBIKJV010000316.1:0-8097 GCA_044360755.1 Phycisphaerales bacterium | reverse complement strand
ATTGATGTTCCCTCCCGTCCCCAGGAAGTCGAGGTATTGGCCTCGTCCGACGACGCTGTAATTTATCGATATCCTCGCCAGTCGGAATGCCTCGGGTAGGCCATCCTCTGTTTCATGAGCCTCGGGCAGCAACTGCTCGACGGTGGTGGCGTCGAGGTACATGTAGGTCAGGAGATCGGGTCCGCTGTAGCCTTCCTGGAAGATCTTGCCGTTGCCGATGGCGCCGGTGTAGGGGGTGCCGAGCAGGGCGATGAGGCGGTTGCGGTAGTCGATGTCCTGCTCGATGGCCTTCTGTTTGAGCTCACCGGCGTCGTTCCCGATCTGGCGCATGGTCTGCGAGGTAGCGCTGACGAAGTCGAGGGCGGCCTGGGCGTTGGCGGCGGCGGCGACGGCGGACTCGTAGGTTTGCGTGAAGTGGGTTTTCCGTTCCCAGCTGTTGCCGTCGTAGAACGAATCCAGGCCGAAGCTGACGGTGTCGGGATTGACCCCGATGGGGGTGAGGCCCTGGTTGACGCCGTTCAGCGTCTGCTGGATCTCCCGGAGGCTGCCGGCGAGGGCCTGCAGGTCGGCCTTGGCGGTCTGGCGATTGATCAGGTTGAGGCCTTCCAGCGGTTTTCCCGTCTCGGGGTCAGTGGATCCGGCCGGGAGAATGGCGTTACCGACCATCCAGTCGAAGATAGCTCCCTGCCCGGCGCGGTTGGCCCATTCCGAGACCCCCCATGCCCGTGCGGGGTCGGCGGAATCGTTGTATCCCTGCCATTGGGCGGCGGGGTCGGCCACATAGGCATCGCGATAGGTGGCCTTGACGATGGAGAGGCCGCAGCGGGCCCTGGTGGCCGCGGTCCGGGCGAAGGATTGCTCGTCCAAGTAGTCGGTGGGAATGACGTTGCCGAGCAGCGAATAGAGTTCGGCGCGGGCCTGCCAGTCGTAGTTGCTGCGCTGGAGCAGGCCGTAGTGCATCTTGCTGGCGGAGAGGAAATGCCCCCATGCATCACCGTGGCCCATGGGGAACGTCAGCCCGGCGTCGGTCTCGTCGATGAGGCCGTCGCGGTTGACGTCGCCGATGCCGTAGTTGGCGTTGTAGGCGGCCTCGCCGATGCCCTTGAAATAGTTCCAGAACAGGCGGTTCTGGCACGGATAAGACTTGAGGTAGTCCGTGCCACGCAGGAGGGCCAGCTCCTCCTGAAGGAGGTTTGGAACCTGATTGGTGAAGGCGAAGACGTAGGGGTTGGCAGCAGAGAGCTGGGCAAAGTTCAGGGCCGTGTTGTCGGCGTCGGCCGTGGTCAGGGAGATCGATGGGTTCAAGGCATCGGTGTAGGCCTCGCCGGCAAGCAGTTCGTAAAGCATGGCCAGGCGGGTGGAGGCGAGCAGCAGGGCCTGATTGACGCCGGGATCATTGGTGTTCCCACTGAGGTCCCTGGCACGCTGGAGCACGGTCTCATAGAGCTCGATGAGTCCGACGTTCTCGATCGCGTCTTTCGAGCTATTGAGGGCCACGGGACCGTTGTAGGGACGGCCGGCCTGGCGCAGCATGCTGGAGCCAGTAGCCGGTGCGTCGCCGGTGAAGTCAGCTGAAAAACGGGCCTCGTAGGGATTGACAGCGTCGAGCACGCGTTTGACCCAGCCCATGAGAAGCTGGGGCAGGAAACGGCGGGATCCCGACGCCTGCAGCTGCGGAGAATTGGACGCACCGGCCCATTGATAGGGAACAGCCCTGTCCACCGCGCCCGGATTCCAGTCAGGCGACATGGTGTCAGGTTGGACAAGGCGCCATGCGGTGTCGAGCACACCGCCGTCTTCCACGTGTTCCACGGAATCCTTGGCCTCGAGTTCCCCAGCGTGGCCGTAACGGACATAGAATAGCTTGTCGGCAAGGATCATGTTCGGATAGCCCTCGAAACGGATCGAGCTGAGTCCCTTGCCCTGCTTGAAAATCGTCCAGCCGACCGAAGACTGGTCGGGTGTCGCCAGCCCGTCGAGCGAGGCCACATCGTGCACCCACCATTGGTAGTAAAGTTCCTCGGTCGCCCCCCCAAAGTCGCCACTGTGCTTCAGTTCGACCTTTTCATCGAAGGCGTCCTGCGGCATGATCACTGCGATGGCCCCGCGGTAACGCTCGTCGCCGAGACGGATCACATGCAGCGTCACCGCTCCGCCTACCTTCGTGTCATTGTTCTCCACCAGTGTCACGTAGCGCTCTTCTCCTGCGTATTCAGTTAGGGATTCCGGATTCGGAACCAGTACCGTCCCGGTACCGAGGCTCCGCAGGGGACGGAACTTCCCGTTCAGCGGATCCGCCCACTCGAGGCCAAGGGGAACCTCTGTCCCCGCGGCACTTGAGGGCACCTTCTGTTCCTTACCATCTTCATCCCTGTACGTGGTGGCCGCGTTGCGGTTGGAAAGCTCGAACAATTCGCCAATCGCGTGCTTCCATTCTGTGTTGGGATCTGGGCTTTCATCAAGTTCCTTGAGGTGTTTCTCATCCTCGTGGCTCAGGCGGTTGGGTTCGATGGTGGCTATCCCAAGCGGCGTCTGAACCAGCTTGGGATCTCCGCCGTCAAGGTCATTGAGCCGGCCGAGCAGCACAAGGCGGCCCGCGAGGGAGTCATAGAAGAAACGGCGGCTCAGCGATCCCGTGAGTTCCTTGAAGTACCAGCGGGGCCCGCTCACCACAACCTTGTCCGGATTCCCCGGGCTGAGGCCCTCCGGCACGGCTTCGCGCTCCAATTCAACATCATGACGGTCGAGCAGGCGCATGAAACGTGCGTTGAAATGCTCGCGATCCCCGAGCCCAATATCCATGTCGCGGGTCGCTGAATCAAAAGCGACTTCCGCGGACGCCCAGTTGATCACCCCTGGCAGCCCCGGAGCCGCAGGGTGATCCGCTTTGTACTCGCCACCAGGATAGGCGAGGGTTTCGCCCCGCTTGAGAACCGGATAGTTTTCCCTCCAGTAGGCGCGGTACGCGATCTGCTGCGCCTTGAAGCTGCCGTCGGTGAACGCGGCGAGAGAATCCGGACGTCCTCCCGCGGAATCGGCAGGCAGCCAGCAAACCGGGGTGCCAATCGCTTTGGCCTCTTCCCCGAGCCAGAAACCCTGGGCTAGCGGGTACCAGAACCGGTAAATGAACTGGCCCGGCGTGCTCTGGCCATTCACCTCGAAATCTCCAGCGACCGCCCACGGAGTTCTGTTTTTATCGTGCCAGAAGGTCTGCTGCGCCGCAGCATTCTCCCCCTCGTTCTGTGCGAGGATACGTCCGCCCATGACGAGATTCATGGGGTAGAACGGGACGACGACATTGCCGGCAAAAGTGACCGTGCTGAAATCGTAGCGGGGATTCTCCGGCTGCAGAACCGGATTCCCGTCCTTGTCCACGGGGAGATGGGTTTCGGGATCGCGAGCCGGAAATTCCTCCGTGCCCTCGAGCGGTGCGCCGCCGTTGGTAAAGCCCCGCCTGATCCTCACGCGGTAGGCACTCATGCGGGGCTCACCCGAGGCCACGTCGGTGTACTGCGCTAGCACAAACGGCTGAGAGGTGTATTCCTCGGGATTCGCCGCGCTCGTGCGGTTGATGTCAATCTGGAGGGCGAAGAACGCGCTCTGACCGATGTTCTTCGCGTCGTCACCGGTCATCGCCGCAAGGTTAGACGGCGCGACGAGGGCGTGTTCCTCGTTCGGATTGAAGCCCGGCAGGTCGCGGTCCGGTTGCTGATAGACTGTGAGGTTGGTATACTTGGCCGGATCAAAGATCGGCTGCGGCTGCGGATTATCGAGGGATTGCCCGACCCCTTCGCTGCCCAATTGGCTGGCGATGTAGATCGCGGGGACGGAATCGTCCTCGTCGGAAGGATACTCGACATCGTTGTAGTGGGTCACGACGTACGGCCAGCCGACCGGCGGGTGGACCGTGCTGGAGGCATCGGATCCCGGGTTTTCATAATAACCCAGGCTGAGACGGCGACCGTTTTCCTCGGTGAAGAGGCCGCCCCAATTGACCGGATAGACCGGGCCCCATTTTCCGACCAGAGCACTGCGGTCATGAATCGAAGCGTTGTAGTTCGAGACCTCATGGACGATGTAACCTGAACCGTACCCGGCGGTGTCATCCGGGCTGGTGATGCGGGAGGCCACGGTCTGCCGCGGACCGGCTTTCTCATGCGCCTTGTGGTCCAGAGAGCTGACCACTCTCACGGCGATCTGTTCGCGGCTGAGGTCGCCGGTGCCGACGCCGGTGGCCGGCCGGTAGCTGAAGACAAGGACGGTGCGGGCGTCCGGGGAGCTTTCCGTGAAACGGGGCACCGCTCCGGTTTTGTCGATCTTCGCAGTGCTTTGCGTTGAAAATGCCTGCCGGAGGAATTTCCACCGGTCGGTGGTCACCGGGTCGAGATCGACCGGGAAAAGCGATTCCTCCACAGGCGAGACCACATAGCGGTAGTGGGCACCCGGGGTCGCCGGGAAGGCGGCGGCGGTCGCATCAAATATGTAGGGAGCGCGGTGATCCCCGGAATTGTTCAGGTAGTTCCCGGCATCATCCTCCAGCACGAGTTGCCGGGTGACCGTCGGAAAATCGGCGGTGATTTCCATCTCGTAGCTTTCCCCGGTATTCCGGTCCTTCCACGCGATCGTGTAAGTGCCAGGCTTGAGCGGGAACCATTTCTTCCCGACAATGTCCCATTGCCAGGGATTTCCCTCGCCGCCGGTCCAGCCGGGCTCGTCCTGGGTCACCTCCGGCGAGGTCACACCCGGCTGGCTGTTGGCGGTCACAGAGACGAGCGCGGCACCATCCGGAAGATCGGGCGTCAGCTGGGTATTGATGGCCTGCGTGCTGGAGAAATCGAGTCCTTCGCCGATAGCGAGTTCCGTCCTGAAAATCGTAGGAGCAAAATCCAGCGTCATGCTGCCGGGGGCCGAAACCGCAGTGATGGGATACGCCTTGGCCACTTTTCCGTCGTACGAGGCATTTCCGATCGTCTGGAATCCAATGTTGGCGAAATTGTTCATCGCCGTCTGCACGCCACTAAGTGTGTAGCGCCGGTCCGGCGTGCGGTAGATGGTGCCGACCTCGAGTGGCTCTCCCTCAGCCAGCCAGATGTTGAGCACCGGTTGGATGCCAGCGGCCACCTGAGGCGGCAGAACCGAATTCCGGCTGTCATGCCTGCCTCCGATGGTCCGGAAGTACGGGAGAGCGGTGACCGCGGTCAGGGCCGCGTCCGGCAGGCCCACGGCATTGACATCGACCTTGAAGCGGAATTTCTTTTCCCACAGCCAGAAGACCCGGCGGTAACTGGACATGGCACCCTGCTCGGCGGGGTCGATGTTGTGGGTGGTGCCGGTGGTGGTGTCGAGCGGGTTGAAATGGAAGCCCGGCAGCAGGGTGGCGGCGATCTGGGCGCCCGTGGCGGTCTCCGGCACGACCGACTGAAATCCGGTGGTTGCGAAGGCGACATTCCTTCCTTCCGAGGATTGGGTCGTGAACGTTACGAGGGCGAGCTGGTCACGCGCGAGGGCATGCAGTTTGGCGGGCGGCAGCGCCTGCCTGGACACGCCCGCGTCATTCGAGGAATAGGTGAGCACGGGCCGGCCTGACGCTTCGCCTGTTTCGTAGGCGCGCAGTTCCACGATGTGATCCGCGGCATCGAGATGCAGTGATGCTTCGAAATTTGTGGAGTCGACCTGCGCGCCATCCGGTCCGGCCGTCCGGCGGCCATCGATGAACAACTGGACGCCATCGCCGCCGCTGACCTGGAAGGTGTAGACGCCTGCCCGGTCGATGCGCAGCCGGGACCTCAGCGTCCACCCGTAATATCCAGCCGCACTCGCAGCAGGTACGGCGGTCCTGTCCGGAAAGGTGAAATCGGACTGGATGGCGCGGGATTGCACCGGGAAAGCGAGGGTGTCCGCCACGCTGGTGGGGAAGGTGGTTCCCACGCGCCGCTCAATCTGCACACCCGCCAGATCGGCGGCGGGCAGGGTGTCGAACGGGATCTCAAGGCCCAGGGTGGGATTCCCCGAGCCCACAAGCACCGTGGCAAGTCCCGTGCGGACCTGATCCACGCCGAGTGCTGTTCGCCACACCCGCAGGTTGTTGATGCCGCCGGCGAAAAAGCCGTCCGCTGTGCCGGGGCCGGTGGCGCGGGCTCCCACCGTGACCGTCTCGCTGCTGCCGGAAAAGGCCAGCGGCTGGTTGCCCGAGGCCACCACCTTGCCGTCGCGGTAGAGGGTGACCGTGTTGGCGGCCTTGTCGTTGACGGCCGCCCAGTGGTGCCAGCTGTCGTCGGTCAGGGCGGCCGGTGCGGCGACCGTTGTTCCGTTGTTGCTCACGAAAAACGCATTGGCCGCGGTGAATCCCGCGCGGATCTGCCCCCCGGAAGCTGAGGAGGAACCCAGCGAGACCGCGTGCTGGTCCGCATTCATCTTGAGCGGATCGTGACGGGCCCAGAACTCGATGGTGAAGGACCCATCACCGCCGATCAGTCCGGTGCCCGCGGCATCGGAGCGCAGGTGGTCGCCGGTGCCGGAGAGTTGCAGGAAGCGCTCGGGTGCCACGGGCGCGTTCTCGATGACATAGCCGCGCGGCTGGAATTCAATGTCCAGACCGGTGCCGGTCCCCCGGATCTCGGAATAGACCGTCGAGGTGAAGTTGTAGTTCAGCGGACGGAAGTTGCGGCCGAGCGTCGGTTGGTTCACCGGATCGGTGACCGAGGAGGCTGAGAGCCCCTCGATCGACTCCGTGCCCGTATTGACTTCCGCGAGGTACTCGAGTTCCCACTGCCAGTTGACCACCGCATCCTCGGTGAGTGTGAAGGTGGCGTTGTTTGGCAGGGCCTGCTGGCCAATGGAGGCACCGACGCGCCTGACGCGGAAGGCCGCCTGACTCCTCATCTCCTCCTCGGTTCCGGACAGGGATTTCCCGTAGCGATCGAGATAAACGTAGTCGGGCGCGCTGAATGTGACCGGTTCCCCGGTATGGAAGCTGTGGCGTCCGACCGGCGGCGTCATCGACTTATGACTGACCTTGCTGGTGACGTCGAGGGTCACGTAGGTGTCCGCGGCAATTGAAATGTCCCGGATCCGGTGGGCCTGATTGAGTCCACCAGTGCGGGCCGCGAAGGCGATGTGCCATCCCTCGGCCCGCGCGGGAACGTAGGGGACGGCCACATCAGTGAGAATCCGGTAACCATTCCACGTGACATTGACGACCCCGCCTCCGTTCTCCAGATCGCCCGAGATATCGACCTGGACGGGAACCCAGGCGGCTCCCGTCGTGAGCGACATCGATTTGCCGGCAGCGTCCTCGACGACCGGATAAGCAGGAAACCGGTCGTTCTGGCGCTGGCCGAGAAAGGAGATTCCGGACTTCCAGACCGAGTCGTAAAGGACTTCCACTGCCGGTCCGGTATCGGATCCTCCCTCATCGTAGGTGTCAAAGGTCACCGCCAGGCCTCTGGCGGCCCCGTTGTCCCCGATCGTGGTGGCCGCGGTAATATCCGGACCGAAGTTGAAGCTGAAGCCATCGGCTGGCGGCGTGGTGCCTTCTTCGATCTGCGCCTCAAACTTGACCACCATCCGGCTCACCTTCTGCCGCGTGGGAATTGACTTGATGATCAGTTTTCCGTTCTGGTTATTGGTTGCGGAGGTCAGTTCCACCGCGGAACCCTGAACGGTGGCACTGCCAAACCGATCCACTTCACCGCTGTCGATATCGTCGGGAATGCGCACGTCTTTCGCGAACAATGCGCCCGGGAGGCTGAGCGGCTCGGAGGTGTCCGGCTGGAAGCTGAGGCGCTGCAGCGTGATCCTGACGGACCCGTTGCCGGGATTGGCCCCGTTGGTTCTGACGGTCGTAGTGGCTTGGATGTCCGGATTGAGTGGATAACGGGTGTCCGGTCGCGCCCCGGCTTGCCGGTTATCCTCGGGAACCCAGGATCCGCCGCCGGCACCGCCGTTTCCCGGCTGGGGGCCGCCCCCGCCGCCGCTGTAGCCGCCGCCCCCGCCGCCCCCACCGTCGTTGGACGAGCCGGCCCCGCCGCCCTGCCCGCCGCCGCCCCACCCACCAGCCCCACCCCGGAAGTATTGGCTCCCTGTCATGTTGCCGCC
>JBIKJV010000332.1:0-8162 GCA_044360755.1 Phycisphaerales bacterium | reverse complement strand
ACGGTAGCAGCAGGAACGCAGGTGCTACACATCTCGCAGTTAAAGCGCGATAACAACAAGAGTGCGATTGAAGTATCTGGTGGGACGCTGATCTTAAATAGCTCAAGAATCGACACAAGCATAGACGACAAAGCGTTTCCCATCGTGAAGTCTGGAGGTGATTTGGTGCTGAACTCTTGCGTGTTGATTTCGGAAGGATTGCAGAACAGCATCTATGCGCCCGAGAAACAGACCGTGGTATCCTATGGCAGCTACGCCAACAACGCAGTGGATAGCAATGTAACGGTTGACGGACTCCTTACCGTAGGCGCCTACGTGGCATAACATGCTGACACAAGACTCCATAGAAGCAAGGCGCATCAACTATGCCTGCTGCGCCTTGGACTATATGTTCAAGTACGAGCAGGCGCAGGTCTATGGAGACACATCTCCCTGTCAGGACAAGAACTACCGCCTTGCGCTGTACATGCACTGGGCCAAGTCAGTAGCCGACCGCATCAGCATCGACGCACCATCGGACTGGAGCAATGATTGGAACGACGACTGGAATACTGACAACGAAGCCACTTCGTGCATCACCATTGCCTTCGCAGAAGCCGTCTTCAAGAAGGCCGACTGCTACTGCACGTCCTGCGGCTGTGGAACTGAGTCAGAAACTAGCGTCTACCCACCACCACCAGACCCTTGCGCCCCAACTGTAACCTACGGGGCGCTGGCTGCCGTGGATGTGAACGATCGGGTATCCATCCAAGCAGGACCACCAGCAGTAGGCGACACCTACTTCGTGGTGACGGATACCGGAGGAACAGGATGGACCGTGAATACGCTGGTCGAGTGGAACGGCACAGGATGGGATGTAACGGCCATCGCCAACGGAGACATCATCGACGTGGGTGGAGGAGAGCTGTGGACGACCCTTGGATTGGGCCTGCCCGGACTCCTGTACCCGACCGTGACCCTGACTTGGGTGGGCACTCAGCCCGAACAGTACGTACTCCAGAGCGACTATCCACAGGTGGCCCTGTTCACTGGACGGACGGCCATCGTGGAGCTGCTTACACCCGGAGGATGGGTGGGCGTGTTCCAAGGACCCGAGGCAGATCTTGCCGCACCCATTCCGTTCGACGCAACGGGATTCTCGTTCACGGCGGTTACGGTCACGTACATCGACGGGGACTGCTCTTGGACATCGACCACTGGTAACATCGAGCCTCCGGGCTGCACCTTCCCGCGTGACCACGATTGCGCAGATCACGACACATCAGACCACTCATAAGCCATGCCTACATATACAGACCAACTCGCGGCGCTGACCGCATTCACCGATAGCATCATCAACACTAATGGTGTTGGCGCTATTACCGGCGCGGTACACAACGACAACGAGAGCGCACAGAACGTGTCTTCCTTCGCCAACCTTGTGGCCTACGACAACTACGCTTACAAGGTGGTTCGTACCTACGCCACGGAGGCGGCGAACGGCCAGTCGTTGCGGGATGCTTACGCGGACGCCGTTACCCTGACCCCGGGCGGTAACCCACTGTCGGTAAGCAATCGTGTGGCGCTGCTGCTCCCTCCGGGCACCTATGCTTTGGGCTCGACCGGCCTTACCATGGGAACACAGTTCGTGGATCTGATCGGCTTGGGTCGGGCGGATGAGACCATCATCACCTCGGTTAGCGACACCGACACTGGTGTAGGCACGATCACCCAGACAACGAACGACATCAAGTTCCGGAACCTGACCATCCAGAACACTGCTGCTGCTTACTCCACGGGAACAGACACGGACGATAGCGGTTACGCCCCACAGGGAGTATACCCATCCACGGAGTTCACAGACTGCATATTCCGCAACCCCGGCACTGGTGGCGATGGAGCGCCGTTCATGCGCTTGGGCGTTGAATACGGTGGCACATATCAGCGCTGCCGGGGCATTGACGGTGGATCGGGCATCAGCGTGTTCTTTGCCATCGCCTCTGGCAACTACTTCGACTGTCACACCTCGGTGAACGGATTCGGGTATCTCGGAGAGGCGTCAGGCATTTTCACTGACTCCTCTTGCCTTGATGGCTTTGGGTTTGGGGCTGACGCTACTGGTTCTTTTACCCGCTGTACGGCATTCGGTCGCGGGTTTGGTAGCAATGGCAACGCCAGCGGTACGTTCAACCTATGCACTGCATTGACAGAGAGCTTTGGGTGGAATACTGGTATTTGTAGCGGGACGTTCGTTGGATGCAAGGCTACTGACTACTCCTTTGGAGACAGCACCGTAGACGCCCAGTTCATTGACTGTCGCAGCGGAATCTTCTCATTCGGGTTTGGCTTCACCATGGCTGGTAAGTATACGGGCTGCTCCGGCCTTGACGGATCGTTCGGCGTCAACAACGCCATCATATCGGGCGAGTTCATCGACTGCTCCGTTACTGGTAATTTTGGGTTTGGCGCTGATAACTCCACGCTGTCCGGAACATTCACCAACTGCACAAAGTTTGGCAGCGGCGGATTCAACGGCAGCACAATATCGGGGACCTTCACCAACTGCCATGTGTACGGGGATGATGGGTTCACTCCATACACCCCCGGCGGAACCATCAGCGGCACATTCAAGAATTGCAGTGCCGGTGAAAGGTCGTTTGGGTATACGGGAAATATAGGAGCGCCCATCATCATGTCTGGCGAGTTCTACAACTGCCAAGCGGGCGACAATAGCTTCGGATGTACTTTTGGCAACGACTCGAACATCTCCTTTACCGGAAAGGCTTACAACTGTAACGCTGGCAATTATTCGTTCTGCACTACGACCGCTTCACCAGTTGCCGGAACCCACACCGAGGTTATGTCCGGTTACATGGAGAACTGTCACGCTGGACCGGGTAGTTTCGCGGCGGCATCCACGGCCACCAAAACAGGCACGCTATCCGGATGTACCGTTCGTGCAATCGGTCTGACCCCATCGGTAACCGACGCGGGTGTACTTACCGGAACAATGATCAACTGCCAGTGGACTACTTCCCCGGCTGGAGATCCCGCCCTTCTGGTGGCAACCGGAGCCAAGGTGTACGGGGGTCTGTACCGCGCAGGAGCCGGAGCAACCGCTGGAATTTCTTCCAGCGGCGCAGCAACGGTCTCCATCGCCAACATCCTGACCAACGTTGCTCTAGCTGGCACCATCACCAACAACATCACCTCACCCAACGTAATCGTTGATTCCGACATCTGATGAGCGCACGGTTTGAAGACCTTATCGAACTTGCTGGACTGAACTTGGCCAGTGGACTGTTCATGCTTGCCACCTTCCGGTGGGATGTGCTCATCCCGCCCCCCGAGAGGCTGGTGGAGTGGGCCGTTGGCCTGACCGTTGGACTGACCATTATCATCTTGAACGTGGTCAAGATCATCAACGCTTACAAGAACAAACGAAACACATGAGCATCCTGATCCTTGCAGCACTGGCCTACGTCATCTACCAGAACCACATGGCAGCGAAGAAGCTGGATGTCTTGGTTGAGGATGACATCACCATCCGAGAAATGATGGATCAGGATAACTTCATCTCCAACCGCGACTAATGGACACCATGACCGCGCTGTGGGCATTCCACAAGGAGAACATCATCCTGTCTTTCGTGGCAGGTGTTGTCTTTGCTCTGGCCTACGAGGTCACTACCTACTGCATCCGCAAGCTGCTCAAGTGAGGGCAATGTCCTTCATACGTGGAGTAGCCTTCAGGGCGGCGCTACGTCCGGCGCTGGTAATGACCGGCGTTGGTAGTGTAACGTCCTACGGTTCGCAGATCCACGACCTGAGGGGTGAGTTGACCCAGCACGAGTACCGCACCTACGGCACAAGGCCCGAGGAAGATATCAAGGGAGCCATCTTCCACCACTCAGCGACCAAGGGCCAAAGCATCTCCAGCATCTCTGACTTCCACGTAGTAAGCCGTGGTTGGCCCGGTATCGGATACCACTTCGCCATCGGCTATGACGGAAAGGTGTACCTGCTGAACGACCCTACCGTGGTCAGCTACCACACCTCTGGATACAACTACAACAACGTGGCCGTGGTCCTGATCGGCAACTTCCACGAGCGGCCACTGACCCTAGAGATGGAAGTCTCCATCGTGGGAGTCATTGAGTATTTGAAGGACAGATACGGCATCGAGTACGTGTGGATGCACCGCGAGGTGGGCAAAACCGCCTGTCCGGGAGACTACGCCGTGACGTATCTTTCCCCACTTTTGTACGGCGATCGTCCAGAGTAAGAATTTTTTCTTACCTTTGGCGGCACCTAAACCTGAAACTTATGGCCGGAAGTCAGTCGCCCAAAGGGGCAGTAGTTGTTCAGTACCTGAAGAACTACCCCAAGATGCCGCTACTTGCACTAGCGAAGCTGATGAACAAGAAGGAGCCGAATCTGTTCCCCGACATCGAGAACGCCCGCAAGCTGGCCCAGAAGTATGCCAGCAGTGGGTCCAACATTAACCCAAGAGACAAGTATGGTGTGAAGCGCGAGAAGAACGGAGTGGCTGGTCAAGATGCTTGGCAGGATATGATGCCAGAAAGCGTAGCGGAGGAACTAAAACCACACATCCTCCCGAAGGCTATTAAGAAGCTGGCTATCCTTAGTGACATCCACATCCCATACCACGATGTGGTTGCGCTTAGGGCAGCTATTGAGCACTGCGTGGCCGAGAAGCCAGACGCTGTGCTGCTGAACGGAGACACCATGGACTTCTACGCCATGTCATTCCATGAGAAGGATCCACGGCTGGTTGACTGGGCGGGGGAGATTGAAGGAGGTAGGATGCTGATGCAGATGCTTCGTAACGCCTTCCCGAACATACCAATCATATTCAAGGCGGGCAACCATTGCGTTCGTCTTGAGAGGCACTTGATGAAGTACTCGCCAATGCTACTTGGCATGGAGGAGTTTGAACTACCGTCTTTGCTTAGGTTCGGAGAGACAGGGGTTCAATTCATAGCTAACAAGGTCAACATCCAAGCTGGCAAGCTGAACATCATCCACGGAGATGAGTACAAGGGGGCTGGTGGAGTTAACCCAGCAAGGTGGTTGTCATTACGCACAGGAGAAAATAGTCTCTGTGGCCACTTTCACAGGACCTCTTCGCACATGGATCGTACAATTCGCCACGACATTCGTGGATGGTGGTCTACGGGATGTCTGTGCGAATTAACCCCGAAATATATGCCATACTCACAGTGGAATTTGGGGTTTGCTATCGTTCACCTCAACCAAGATCAGTCATTTGAGGTGGAGAACATGACTATTGTTAATGGCAAGGTGCGATGAGCGACAGCAGGCCACGGTGGAAGCGCGGTGACATTCACCCAGAAACCGGCATGGTGTTCATCGCTTATGATAAGACCTCAAAGGGAGGTGAGTACTGGGGGACGCAGGCCAAACTAGACAGCATCAGAGAGAGGATAAGGGCCGCCGACAGGGAGCGCAGCAAGCGCCCCGACGTGAAGGCCAAGAAGAAGGCGTACAGCATAGAGTACAGGCGACTCAACCCTATACCGAACAAGGGAGTAGGCAAGGGAAGGTGGAAGCGAGTGGGCGCCATGAATGCAGAAGAGAGGGCCAAGTACAACCTTGCTTGGAAGAACCGCAAGAGGAAGGAGGATCCATTATTCAAGGCTCAGTACACTGTTAGGGCCGCAACACAGAGAGCCGTCAAGCGCGGGATGGATAGACCAAATAGGTCTATTGACGCGCTTGGTTGCAGCATAGTCATGTTCAAAGCCCACATAGAAACTCTGTTCAAGCCCGGAATGACTTGGGAGAACCATGGTCAGTTTGGATGGCACGTAGACCACATCGTTCCATTGTCATGGGCCAATGACTCGGACGACCTAAAGAACTTATCGCATTACACAAATCTTCAACCCCTGTGGTGGAGAGACAACCTGACCAAGGCCGCGAGTCGTTGACCCTCCGTACCTTAGCATCCATGAAGCATAAGGCCGTGGAGAGGGAGATGATCTTGAAGCAGTACGAGGAGGGATACAAGACATTCCTGCGTGGAAAGAAGTTCAACAGCCCCGACAACCAGATGATGCGCTCGGCCTATGCCATGGGATACGAGGACGCGCTGAACTCGGTACGACCAACCGACGACGATATAGTTGACTCCATCCTTGACTAATGATCCACGTCCTAGTAGACACCAAGATCATCTTCGTTCGCGGCGTCTATAAGATGTCGGCGATAGAGGAGGCGGTACTGGAGGCTATCGACAGGAAGCGGTGGATCAACAGGGGCGAATGGACCATCGTAGGATTGGCTGACGACAACAGCAGGGGCATGGAGACGGCACTTCCATTTTCCCCTCCACAAGAAGACAGAAACCCGGTAGGATTCAAACTATAACATGATGGAAGACACACTTAAACCCGGACAACGACTCATCGCCACGGTGGATGGCAAGAGGACAAAACTCGTGTTCTCACTGGAGACAGAGGAGAAGGGGGACCGGCGAGACCACTGCTTCCGGTACGACAAGCCATACTTCCCGATCGTGCCGAAGGATTGCAAGGTTGTGGTACTTTCGTTACAAGGAAGGATGTGGAAGAATGTTCCGAATGTGAAATAGCTTGCACCTTTGTAACATGCTACAAGCCCTACTCCTCACGGCCGCCATCCTAATGACCATCTTGTCGCTGCTTGGGTGGTTCGTGTTCCTGTTCGATTGGCACCAGAAACTTCGTAGCAAGCTGAACCTGACCCCAACCATCGTAGCCATCAACCTATGGGTAATCTACTACCACCTATGACCACCAAGACAACCTTGATCGCAGTGGCCGTTGCTGTTGTGGTCGGCGCGGCCATCGGCTTTTTCGGCCACAAGCACTTCTTCCCATGCCCGGAGTACGACCCGAACAAGGAACTGGAGCTACAGCAAAAGGTATACGAACTGACGGCCGAGCGGGACATGGCCTTGGAAAGGGCTAACTCACACGGAGATAACGCCGATTCCATTGTCTACATTCGTGACACGAAAACCATCAAGCAGTATGAGAAGCGCGTTACTGATGTTGGCCTTGATTCTCTCAGGGCTATCCTACTCACAGAGCCAAGGGATTGACCCACGGTGGAGGCTGGTCAAGGACGGAGCGATCGTACCCGTCAAGGACCTGATCGTCATCGCCTCCTACCGCCTGTACTTGGAGGACATGAAGGACTCCTACAAGCAGGAGTCCATCGAGCGAGGCAAGGAGGCGCTGAACCTTCGCCAAGCACTCAAGGCCAGCGGCAAGGAGATCGACCTGCTGAACGAAGGCATTGAGCGTGCCCGTGGCGAACTAGCCATCATGGACGAGCAGCTTGACGAGTGCCAGAAGAAGAGGGACGGGCTAAAGGCTTGGGCGACCATCGGCAAGACGTTCGTCATTGTTGGGTCGGTCTGCTTGGTTGGTGTCGTGGCGGTGAACGTGATCAACTCGGCCAAATGACCATAGCACTGGCACAGCTGTTCATGATCCTGCTGTACGTGGTGCTGACCTACGCCCACGCCAATACGCAGGCCAAGATGGACGCCGCTGACGCCAAGGCGCATTACGAGAGCACCGGCACCAAGATCACCATCGGTGTCGAGATGGGCTTCCTGCTGCTGCTGGTGTCGGCCTCGCTAGTGTCGCTTGGCTTCGGGTGGCAGACCTTCCTGCTCATTCCCATCGGATATACCCTGTGGGACACGACCTACGAACTGACCTACGATGAAAGCATGGGGCTATCCACCAGCCTGTCAGATAAGGTGGTCGAGATCTCCGTGTTCGTGATCTGTCTGGTTGGCCTTCTGTAACCACCTGACTTACAAGTAGTTGCGTACCTTTGGGCTTCAAAGCCTAAGGCATGACGCGCAACAACCAGATGTACTACAATATCCTAGAGGAGTACACCACTCCACTAGGGGCACAGTTTGACTGGCGAATCGGAAACGATACCCTGACGGACGCTGGGTTCAGCCAAGCCCAAGCACAGGCAGCCTTCCAGTACTTCTGGGCGCGGTGGCAAGCTATCGGTGGCAACATCACCACCTTTATGCAACTCACTTGCATGACCGCTGCTATCAGCGATGCCATCTGGTCTGGCCATGCTGCTGCTTACACGGCCACCTGCCAGAGCCGCGTGAACATCAAC
>JBIKJV010000125.1:0-8186 GCA_044360755.1 Phycisphaerales bacterium | reverse complement strand
TTCACGCGCGGCACCTGCGACGATCGGCTTCGCATGACGACAGTCTAACGGCGCTGCCATGTCTGATTTTGCTATCTTTCAGACATGCACTTCGTACGCACCGCCATGGCGCATCGCTCCGCACACATCGCCCTGCTCCCCATCCCGTTGGCCTGCGCCGCCATGCCCGCCATGGCGGCCGGACCCACGCTGATCCCGACGGGCGGCACGGTGACGCTGGCCAGCGGTGCGCTGATCGGATCGAAGCTCCAGTTCGGCACGGGAGGCACCGGCGACGCGACCCTGACGATCACCGGCGGCGGTGCGCAGATCTTCTCCGGCACGTGGATCGTCGATGGGGCGAACCCGACCTTCGACCTCGCACCGGGAGTCACCCTCGCACTGCAGCCCGGACGGCAGGGCCAGGCCTTCGGCTCGCCGGACCTCCTGCAGCTCATCGGTGGCGGGACGCTCATCCTCGGGCCGAACTCCTACCTCATCGACTGGCGCGGGGCGCTCGGCGTGCTGGATGGCGGCACCCTGGAGATCGGCGACGGGACGTGGCTCGCGAAGAGCGGCAACATCGCGCTGGGCGTCGACGGCATGAACGCCACGCTGCGGTACATCGATGACCGCGCGACCACGTTCTTCGGCGTGTTCAACGTCGGCGACCTGGGCGGGCGGAGCACGGTCGACGTCACGTCGCTGGGCGCCGGACGGCCGTCCGGGGACCTGACCCTCTCCGGGGCGGTGTCGGGAACCTCGGACCTGCGGATCCTGAACTCGCGCGGCCTGGCTTCGCCGACGTCGGTGCACCTGAACTTCGGCCAAGGGTCCTACACCGGCAAGCTGGTGCTCGACGGCGCGCGCGTGCAGTTGGACACCGTCAACGGCATCGGCACGGGCGGGATCCTGGTCACGAACCCGTCCGCGATGACAGTGGGTGCCACGATGACCGTCGCCGCATCGCAACCGCTGGAACTGCAGGCCGACCTGCTGGTGCGCGGCCTGACCGGGCGCGAGCAGCTGCGGTGGAACGGTGACGTGGACACCGGGGCCAACACCCTCACGATCGAGAACCTCCAGCTGACCACGGCCGCGACCAGCAACCTGACGGGCGCAGGCTCCATCTCGCTCGGCACGGGCGGGATCCTTGCCCTGCAGGGGGCAAGCGCGTCCCAGGCGATCCTGGGCAACGGCGGCCTGCTCAGCGGCCCCGGCACCGTGGCGTCGCTGGGCGACGGGACCGGCTTCAACGGGACCATCCAGCTCGGCAACGGTTCGACGGCGGGCACGCTCCAGGTGACGGGCAATGCGTCGGTCGCCAACGCCTTCATCGAGTCGATGCTGTACGTGGGACCCGGCACCGCGGACGTCCTGGCCGTGGGCGGCACGCTCTCCGGGCTCGACCACGCCTCGGTCGACGTGATTTACGACGCGACGAAGGCGGGAGGCCCGCTGATCCCCGCGAACGGCACCAGCCGGACCTACACGATCATCACGGCCGGGACGATGCCCGGGCAGGTGCCGCAGGCACTTGGCCTGACGACGATCGACCCGGTGAACAACCAGTACTCGATCCTGCTGCTCGACCCCTCGAACGTTAACACCGATGCATCGGGTGCGACGTTCGAGTGGATCACCACCGCAGGAGCCGGGGGCACGGCGGAACTGCGCATCACCGGTGCCCCGAACCCCACGATCACCGCGCCGGGCTCGACGCAGACCAACATCGGGCTGGTGAAGAATCCCACGCTCGTCAATGCGGTCAACCAGATCAGCGCGATCGCCCAGCGGCCGGGGCAGACCCCCGACTCGCAGTACGTCGGCACCGCGCTCCTGCTCCTCAGCCCGAAGGTGCTGCCGGGCGCGGTGGTCACCGCGGCCGTGGCAGCCAATCCCGACGCGCTCCCGAACACCACGTTCAACTCCATGAGCCAGGCCGGCGACGTCGCCCGGCTGCGCCTGATGGAGATCCGCGACGGCGCCATCGGACGCGCTGCGGCGCGGGCCCAGGGAGCGGATGCCGGATCGACCTGGGCCAGCGACGGGGACTTCGACTCGCGGACCTGTGCGCGCTCGGCGCTGCAGTCCACGGCCGACGTGGTCTCGCAGCCGCTGGCCGTGGATGCCGGGATCAACGGGGCATCGCCCAGGGATGGGATGCGGGCATGGGCGCGCGGGTACGGGTTCTACGAGAGCGTCGACGGCCAGTCCTACGCGCAGGGCGACTACAGCGCCGCGATGGGCGGGGTCATGATGGGCGCCGACGCAGCGCTCGACGGCGGGCTGCTCGCCGGCGCGTTCCTGGGCTTCACCCCCGGCAACCTGTCGGTCCAGAGCACGCTCGGGAACACGCAGACGGCGCTGGTCGGGCTGAACTTCGGCGGATACGCCAGCTGGTCGCCGCAGTCGGGCAACTCGTACCTGCAGGGCTTCGCGATGGCGGGCTACAGCCGCGCGGACCAGTCGCGCAACATCACGATCCCCGGATTGGTCCGCACCGCGACGTCGACGGCGAACGTCTGGGGCGCCATGGTTGGCGGCGAGGGCGGCCTCAACCTGAAGCTCGGCGAGAAGGCCGTGCTGCAGCCCTACGTCGGGCTCGAATACGGCTACTACACGCGGGGCGGCTACCAGGAATCCGGCGCGGGCAGCCTCGACCTGGACGTCACGGGGCAGGATGCCAACCTGCTCCAGCCGACGTGCGGGGCACGCGTGATGCAGTCGTTCAGCGTCGGCCAGGACAAGCTCACGCCGTTCGTCGGTGCGGCCTTCGTCGCGCAGGTGCCGCTCGGCAGCTGGACGGAGTCGGCGACGAACGGGTTCAGCGGGGCGCAGGTGTTCAGCTACGGCGAAGGCGCCGACAACCAGTATGGCGCCAGCTTCGAGGCAGGCCTCGAGTTCGCCGCCGCCAACCAGTGGACCGCCTACATCTCCTTCAACGGAATGGCGATGACCGACACGACCGTCTTCGGCGGGCAGATCGGCGTCAACATCCCCTTCTGAGCGTCGGCGCCGCGCCGCGGACGGTCGCGAGGACTCCATGGGCAACCGAATCCGCCTTCCCTGGCCGGCCATCGTCGCGCTGATGCTCGCCGCGTGCGGCGCCACGCCGGCAACGATGTCGCCTGGGCCCGGGGCGGCCGCCCCCCCGCCGCCGGCCGCGGCCGATCCGCAGATGCTGCAGTCGCTGGTGATGTCGATGTCGGACGACTGGAACTCGGCCCTCGGCGAGTCGATGCTCGCGATCCAGTCGGTGCCCGGCATCGGGCTGCAGGAGCGCACCAACGGACTTGCGTTCCTCCGGAACGGCATGGGCGCCTCGCTCGACATCGCGGTGGGACCGAATCCGCGCGTGGCGGTGCTGGACCTGCTCGTGCTCGCGCGGCTGCAGACCTGGGCGCTGGAGCACACCTGGGCCGGCCACGGCATTCCCGCCGCATCGATCGCGCCGGCGAAGGCGCGGCTTGACGAGGCGCGCGCCGAGATCGCGAGCAAGGCGGCGCGATGCCTCGAGGCCGCGCAGCTGCGCGAACTCGATCGGCTCATCGATGCATGGATCCAGGCCCACCCGCACCAGGTCCTGGTCTCGTTCGTGCGGCTCTCCGACTTCGCGAGCGACCGGAACGAGCTCACGCTCGAGGATCGCCAGCTCGCGAACGGACTCCTGCGCGAGGTCGACCAGGTCACGTCGGCGATCGATGACGCGCGCCTGCTCGGCGAGCGGGCGCTGTGGTATGCCGCCCGGTACCCGTTCGTCGTGGGGCAGCAGGCCGAGCTGACCTCGATGCGCGTGACGGATGTCGTGTCGCGCGAATTCACGGCGCAGCGCGAGGCGTTCTTCGCGCAATTGGACAAGGAGCGCGCGGAGACGATCCGGCAGCTCGAGGACGGTCGCGAGCACCTCGGCCCGGTCATGGCGGATGCACGCGAGACGATCGCCGCGGCGAAGCAGCTGAGCGAGCAGGTGCTTCGCATCGTGCAGGCCGTCGACGGGTTGGTCGCACGCTTCGATCACCCCGCAGGCACGGACGGCGGCGTCACCACGCAGGACATCAAGGACATCCTTCGCGAGGCCGGGGCATCGGCGGACAAGATCGCGGCGCTCGTGAAGGCGAGCGATTCGCTGGCCGAATCGGCCGCGGTGCACAACGTGGCCGCCGAGGCCGATCGCCTGGGCAACGCAGCGATCGACCGCCTGCTCTGGGGTGCCGCGGGGATCGTCCTGCTGCTGATCGGCGGACTGGCGCTCGTGCGCCTGGTGCCCCAACGCGTGCAGCAACCCTGACGGGATCGCGGAGGCCGGGGGAGGCTCACCGACCGCCGCGGGAAGAAACTCACGCCGTCGTCGCGCGGCGCAGGCGGTCGACGACCGCGCGCCACAGGCCGTCCGCGCTCGGCGGGGCCTCGATGACGATGCGCGCGCAGCCCAGCGAGTCGATGGAGCGCAGCGCGTCGTAGAGCGCGCTGGCGTAGACGGCCGCGTCGCGCGGCATGGCGGTGGCCGTGTGGGGGCTGGGGACGTGCGACGAGTCGAAGCACAGGACGGCGGCGGGCGCCCGCTGGCCGGCAAGCGCGTCGCGCACGCCGCCGAAGGGCACCAGCGTCGCGGGCGTGCGCGGCGCGTAGTGGCGCGGGGCGGTGCCGGGGCTGGCCCCCTGCTCCTGGACCTCGGGCGCGTCCACCTCGCCCAGGATCTCGCGAAGCGCTTCCAGCGTCACCGAGCCCGGGCGCAGGAGCGTCGGCCGCTCGCCGGAGAGGTCGATCACGGTGCTCTCCAGGCCCAGCTGGCTGCGGCCGCCGTCCAGGACCACCAGGTCGTCCTCGGCGACGAATTCCTCGGCCACGTGCCGCGCGTTGGTCGGGCTGATGCGGCCCCAGCGGTTGGCGCTGGGCGCGCTGACCGCGGCGCCGCCAAGCTCCTCGAGCAGGCGCCGGGCCACCGGGTGGCTGGGCGAACGCACGGCGATCGTCGGGCGGCCGCCCACGGCGACGCCGGGCACCTCGGGCCGCCGCGCGACCACGATCGTCAGCGGGCCCGGCCACAGGCGCGAGGCCAGCTCGTCGCAGCGCGGGCACCAGGCCGACGCGATCGCCCGCGCGCCCGTGGCGTCCAGGACGTGCGCGATCAGCGGGTTGGCGGCCGGCCGCCCCTTCATGCGGTAGACCTCGGTGCAGCCGGCCGCGTCGAGCGTCAGGGCGCCCAGGCCGTAGACCGTCTCGGTGGGAAACGCCACGGGGCGACCCGCGCGCAGCGCCTCCGCGGCGATCTCGATCGACAGGTCGGTGGGGTCCAGGATCGTCGGCATCGCGGTCACCGCGCGGGCATCGCGTCGACGAGCTTCAGCTCGATGCGGTTGCGCTCAAGCGCACTTCCCATGGCGGCGTACAGGTTGGCGATCGCCACGTTGTACTCGGCCAGTGCGGCGGCCTCGGCCACCTGCGTGATCGCCAGGCCGTCCTGGCGGAAGAACTTCAGCGCCAAGAACTCGGGAGTCAGCTGCGCGATGTTCTCTTCCTCGATCCCCAGCGCGCGCATGTTCTCGGCGGCGGCCAGGCGCTGCGCGCGCGTCTGCTCGATGAGGCGGTACTGGGCGGACGCCTCCTGCAGCGCGTTGCGCACGTCCAGCACGGCCGACTGCACCGCGGCCTTGTACTGGATGACGGCGCGCGACCGCGCCAGGCGCGCGCGGCGGTACTCGGCCTCGCCTGCGCGGTTGCCGATGGCCTGGCGGAACGTGGCGCCGACCGCCCATTCGATCCAGTCGTTGTCGCCCAGCGAGCTCCACGAGTCGCCGAAACCCGAGGCGAGGCCGTAAAGCGCGCCGCTCGTGTTCAGGTCCAGCTGAGGCAGGCGACCGTTGTCGGCCACGTCGACACCGATCGATGCGTCGTCGATCGAGAGCAGCGCCGCAGCCACGGAGGGGTTCTGGCCCATCGCGGTGCCCAGCGCATCGGGCATGCTGTACTTCAGCGGCTGGTCGACGGGCGTGTCGGCCGTCACGATCGTCTCGTTGCCGCCCGGAGGCAGGCGCGGGTCGTTCATGATGCGCTTCAGGTCGTTGACCGAGCGCTGGAGCTCGCGCTCGGCGCGGATCACCGAGGCGCGGCGGTCCTCGACCTTGGAGACGGCGTCCGCGTACTGCGCCAGCGAGGTGTCGTAGTTGCGGCGGCGGGAGAGCAGGTCACGGACGTCCTCGCCCACCTTGAGCAGCCAGCGCGCACTGACCAGGCGCTGACGGGCCACGTACACCTGCCAGTAGTTCGCCTCCGCCGCGGCGACCGCCTGCAGCAGGGATGCGCGAAGGAGCTGCAGCGCACGGCGATCCTGGTTGCGGGCAATGCGCAGCGAGGCCAGGTTCACGTCCGTGCCGAAGCCGCGCAGGATCGGCTGGCTCAGCGTCATGTTGACCGAGCTGTAGTAGGCCGGGTTCGGCGAGATCGTGTCGTTCGGGTCGTTGAAGCTCTGGCGCCGCATCGAGTCCGAAACGGTCAGCGTGGCGCCCGACGCGAACCGCTGTTCGATGCCGGTGGTCAGGTTCCAGTTCTGCTGGTCGGCGGTCGGGTTGATCAGGAAGCTGCCGCCCCCGCCGAGGGTCAGGGTGGGGACGGGCTGGTACGACCGGGCGACGCCGCCGTTGGCAAAGAAGACGGTGTCGAAGATGGCCTCGGCACGGACGATGTCGGCCTGGCTCATCGCCTCCTCCAGCCGGGCCGTCTGGACGCCCAGGTTGTTCTGGACGGTCGAGGCGATCGCCTGCTGGAGCGTCAGGAGGACTTCCTTGGGTCGCTTGCCGTCGACATCCGGGCCGACATCCAGACCCACCCCCCCGTCCTTGGGCTGGGGGCCCATGGCGTCAAGCTGGGTCCGGCGGGACTTCAGGCTTTCGAAAACGTCGCTGGCCGGGCTCTCCACCTGGGCAGGGGCGGCGCCCAGGGTGGAGGAACTCGCCTCGTTGGCCAGGGTGGCGTCCAGCGACCGCTGGAGCTCGGCGTCCTCGGACCGGCGGAGCGGGGTCTCGCACCCGGGCAGCAGCACGGGCGCGCCCAAGGCAAGGACAAGGAAAATCGGGGGAAGAGACCGCCGTGGCATCTCGCAAAGTGTAGTGCGGCCGCTTACACTGCGGCCATGCTGCATGGATGCACTCCCGCACGGAAGCGGGCCGCCGCAAGCATGATGCTGGCCTCGGCGGTCCTGCTCACCCTCACGCCTTCTGTTCTTGCCGTCGCGCAGGGCGCAGCATCGCCCGCGCCGACGCCTGCCACGACGCAACCGTACTGGGCCGTCGTCACCGCGAATGCGGTGAATGTCCGTTCCGGTCCGAGCGCGCAGAGCGCCTATGCGTTTGGCAAGCTCAACCAGGGCGCCGTGGTCCGCGTCGTCCAGGAGGAGTACGGCTGGGCGAAGATCCAGACCACCGGCAGCGCGTTCGCGTCGCTGTGGGCCTATGTACCCGCCGACCGCCGCGTGACCCTCTCGGCAGACAAGGCCACCGCGCAGGTCACGGCCCGCACCGAGGTGCGCGCGCCGAACACCGATGCGGGCGGCTCGCCCGACAAGAGCTGGAAGCAGATCGGCCGCGTCGAGGCCGGCACCACGCTGTCGGTGCTGGGCACCGTCGAGGGCGAGAAGGATTCCGTCTACAAGGTCCGACTGCCTGAGACGTCCGAGGGCTGGGTGAACAAGAGCTTCCTTCGCGCGGCCAGCGAGTCCGAGGCCGCCGGTGCGGTGGTCTCGGCGAACGCGCCGGCCACCACGGTGGCGGCCACCCCCGCCACGGCGACGAACGCGGCCAACGCGGCCCCGGCCGCTGCGCCCGCATCGACCTCCATCCCGGCGAACGTGCCGGCCGCAGGCTCGCCGACGACCACGACGACCGTCACGACGGGTACCACGACCGTGGATCCGTCGCTGAACAGCCCATCGATCCCGCCGCTGATGGGCCAGCCGGTCGCGATCACCACGACCACCACCGTGACGACGACCGAGGGCCCGGGCAACGGCACCGCCGCCACCGGCACCCCCGGCACGACGACGTCGGGCGGCACGTCGACCACGGTGACGCAGGACGGCGGCGCCACCGCGGTGACCACGACGACGACGACGCGTCGCACGACCATCAGCGACCTCGAGACCCAGTTCGAGGCGGTGAAGCCGCACCCCGAAGCGACCGAGGAGCTGAACGACCTCCTGAAGAAGTACG
>JBIKJV010000124.1:0-8222 GCA_044360755.1 Phycisphaerales bacterium | reverse complement strand
GAGGTGTAGAGCAAGCCCGCGGGCTGGCCGGCGATCGTGAACTCGCGCCGATCGAGCACCTTGAACACCGTGTCCGTGGCCGGGCGCTCGTTCGCGGCAGTGACCAGGCCGTCCATCTGCTGCGCGGGCGAGGAACTCGGCGTGCTGGCGACCAGGCGCGAAATCCGCAGGATGAATCGTGCCGGTTCGGCGCGTTCGCTCAGCGTCCACGTCGCGCCCAGCCCCGTTCCATCCGCGCGCATGACCGTATTCGCCGGCGGGCGGAAGCGCAGGCCCAGCGATTCCAGCACCAGAGGCTCCGCCGAGAGTCCGTCGGGGCTTGCTGCGGGCGCGCTGCCGGCCCCCAAAGGCGTTGCGATGGGGGCGCCTGCCGGGGGGGCGGCTGTGGGTGACTTGGGGGTTGGCGCGGGGGCCGGTGTCGCGGACGGGGCTGTGGACGGCTTTGCCGCCGGCGGCCGCGGCGAGCCTGAACGCGGTGGCGGAGGGGCAAGCGGCGGCGTTGCCTGCAGGTTAGCGGACGCAAAGCTCGCCAGTGATGCGGCCATGCCGCACGCCAGCGCCACACGGCGATACAAAGTCTGATAAGTCCTTAGTCGCACCGTCGGCCTCCTGCCTGGGCGTCGAACCACGGTCGCTCCGCACCCAAGTCCGCAAAGGGTATCCGGCGATTTCCATTCACGCGAGGCAGGGCAGCGGTTCCGCAGCCATTGACACCTTGCCGGGTTTCAGTATGATTGCCCCTTCGCGCTGTTTCCGGCGCAACCGCCCGACACGTTGTCGGCCGAGCTCCGGAAGCCTGCGCGGGTCACGAACCCCAGGACTCGCAAACCCATGCAGGGCGGCAAGATTCGCATTCGGATGGAAGCCTACGACCACCAGGCGCTCGACGCGTCGGCGCGCGAGATCGTCGACCACGCGAAGCGCACCGGCGCCCGTGTCGCTGGTCCCGTGCCGCTGCCCACCCGCCGCGAGATCTACACCGTCCTGCGGTCGCCGTTCATCGACAAGAAGAGCCGCGAGCAGTTCGAGATCCGCACGCACAAGCGCATCATCGACATCACCGAGCCGAACCACCGCACCGTCGAGGCCCTCAACCGCCTCGTCGTCCCGGCTGGCGTCTTCGTCAAGATCAAGGCGTAAGCCACGATCGCCCCTCCGGCCGCGCAGCGCGCGCGGCCCGGTCCAATCACCCGCCGCGTCGCCCACCTGAAGGAAGCGCGACCTCCGGCGAATCACGAGGCCTGAATACCAGGCCGCAACTGCAGGAGCCCCAGCAATGGCTGACACCGCCACGATCGGCATCCTCGGCAAGAAGGTCGGCATGACCCGCTTCTTCAAGCCGGATGGCACGAACATCCCCGTCACCGTGATCCAGGCCGGCCCCTGCATCGTGACCCAGGTGAAGACCACCGCGAAGGACGGCTACGCCGCGATCCAGATCGCGTTCGACGACGTCGCCCCGCGCAACAGCACGCAGCCGGTCATCGGCCACGATGCGAAGGCGGGCACCGCCCCGAAGCGCATCCACCGCGAGATCCGTCTCGAGACGGACGCCGAGGCCGAGGCCTACACGCTGGGCCAGGAGCTGGGCGTCGCGGCGCTCGAGGCCCTCAAGTTCGTCGACATCGTCGGCACCTCGAAGGGCAAGGGCTTCCAGGGCGTCATGAAGCTCTACCGCTTCAAGGGCCTGTGCGCCAGCCACGGTACCGAGCGCAAGCACCGCTCGCCGGGCTCGATCGGCTCGCACGGCACCGACCGCGGTCACGGCGCGAAGATCAAGAAGGGCAAGCGGATGGCCCGTCGCATGGGCGACGAGCAGGTCACCGTGCGCTCGCTCGACGTCGTGAAGATCGACGCCGCGAACAACCTGATGCTCGTCAAGGGCGCCATCCCCGGCGCGAATGACGGCATCGTCCTCATCAAGACCCCCTCGAGGCTCTACAAGCGAAAGGTTCGCATCCAGGCTGGTGCGGCGTAAGCACCAACCCGGGGTCGTGAAGGCCGCCGCCTGACACCGGCGCGGAACCGCACGATCGCGACAAACAGACGACCCCCGCCCGAAGGCACCGCGCCCGAGGGCACCAGATACCTGAGTCGAATCCTGCCCGACGCCGCCAACAACAGGCGCCGGGAGGAGGAGGCGAATGCGGCGAGTGCCGCGAAGGTGAACACGATGATCGAACTCCCGATCTACAACTCCGAAGGCAAGAAGGTCGACGTCCTCAAGATCGATGAGGCCGTCCTCGGCGGCGAGATCCGCCACGCCCTGCTCAAGCAGGCCTACGTCGTCACCCACGGCAACCAGCGCCAGGGCTCGGCCCGCACCAAGAGCCGCGGCTCGGTGCATGGCTCGACCCGCAAGCTCTACAAGCAGAAGGGCACGGGCAACGCCCGTGTCGGTGCGTCCCGCGTGCCGAACCGCAAGGGCGGCGGCGTGACGTTCGCGAAGACCCGCACCCGCGAGGACTTCCGCACGACCCTCACCAAGAAGATGCGCCGCCTCGCGAACCGCAACGCGCTGCTCGCGAAGCTGGTCGACAACGAGGTGAAGTGCTTCGACGCGCTGAAGTTCGGCGAGCCCAGCACCAAGAGCTTCGCCGGCATGCTGAAGAAGGTCGGCGTCGACCGCACCTGCCTGGTCGCCGTCGATCCCGCGAACCGCAACGCGATGCTGAGCGCCCGCAACGTGGACGGCACCTCCGTCCGCCGCATCGAGCAGCTCAACGCGTTCGACCTCCTGAACCACCGCTACCTGGTCGTCGACAAGGCTGCCCTGCAGGCCTTCATCGACGGCACGTGCTTCCCCACCACCGAGGCCGCCGCCTCCTGAGGCGCCGCGAAAGGCTGAACCACGATGGAACCCACCACCGTCATCAAGAAGCCGATCGTCACCGAGAAGGTGACCGCGCTCGGCGACCACAACCAGTACGCCTTCCACGTCGACAGCCGCGCGACGAAGACCGACGTGAAGAACGCGGTCGAGAAGCTCTACGGCGTCAAGGTCGTCGGCGTGACCACGCAGGTCCGCCGCGAGCGCGACCGCACCTACAAGTACGGCAAGATCGAGGGCGCTGAGTGGAAGCGCGCGCTCGTCCGCGTCGCCGAAGGCCAGAAGATCGAGCTGTTCTGACACCGAGGAGCCGAAGACCATGCCCATCCGCGTCTACAAGCCCGTCACCAATGGCCGTCGCAACGCCTCGGTGAACATGCACGCCGAGGTCACCAAGACCTCGCCCGAGAAGAGCCTGCTCCGCCCGCTGCACAAGACCGGCGGCCGGAACGTCCAGGGCAAGCTCACCGTCATCCAGCAGGGTGGCGGCCACAAGCGTCGCTACCGCCTGATCGACTTCAAGCGCCAGAAGGACGGCATGAAGGCGACGGTGGTCGGCATCGAGTACGACCCCAACCGCACCTGCCACATCGCGCTGGTGAAGTACGAGGACGGCACCCTCCGCTACATCCTCGCGCCGAAGGGCGTGACGGCGGGCGACGTGGTGCTCAGCTCCGACCAGCAGATCGACCCGCGTGCCGGCAACTGCATGCCGCTGAAGCACATCCCGACCGGCCTCGAGGTGCACAACGTCGAGCAGGCCCCGGGCAAGGGCGGCACGCTCGTGCGTTCGGCCGGCCTGGGCGCGCGCCTGACCAACAAGGAAGGCCGCTTCGCGACCCTCGTGATGCCCTCGGGCGAAATCCGCAAGGTGCTCCTCGAGTGCCGCGCCACGATCGGTACGGTCGGCAACGGCGACCACGCGCTCGTCGTGATCGGCAAGGCCGGTCGCGCCCGCTGGATGGGCCGTCGTCCGCGCACCCGTGGCGTCGCCATGAGCCACCACCAGCACCCCCACGGCGGCGGTGAAGGCCGTTCGAAGGGCGGCCAGGAGCCGACCAACGCCAGTGGTACGCAGGCCAAGGGCGGTCGTACCCGCAAGTACGGCAAGTCGTCCGACAAGCTCATCATCCGCCGCCGCAAGAGCCGCCGTTACGGCCAGCTCAAGCTCTAAGAGAACCAACCGGAGACACACGCAATGTCGCGTTCCACCAAGAAGGGCCCGTTCGTCGACGAGAAGCTCTACCGCCGCGCCGAGGCGCTGCAGCAGAGCGGCAAGCGCGCCACGCTGAAGACCTGGCGCCGTGCCTGCACGATCGTCCCCGAGTTCGTCGGCCTGACCTTCCAGGTCCACAACGGCAAGGGCTTCACCGACGTCTTCGTCACCGAGGACATGGTCGGCCACAAGCTGGGCGAGTTCGCCCTCACCCGCCACTTCAAGGGTCACACGAACAAGAAGGAAGGCGTCGAGGCCGGCGCCTGAACAGGAACACAGCCATGCCCTACAAGGCTTCCCACAAGTTCGCCCGCATCGCGCCGCGCAAGGCCCGCCTCGTTGCGGACCTCATCCGCAACATGCCGATCGAGGACGCCATCGCGGCGCTCGAGTTCAGCCCGAAGCGCGGTGCCTGGTTCATCAAGTCGGTCCTCAAGAGCGCCATCGCGAACGCTGAGGAGTCCAACGCAGACGTTGGTCGCCTCTTCGTGACCGAGAGCCGCATCGACGAGGGCCCGACGATCAAGCGTTTCCAGCCGAAGGACCGCGGCCGGGCGCACCCCATCATGAAGCGCACGAGCCACATCCACGTGGCCGTCGACGTCCGCTGACACAGACCCACCGAGGCACCCACCATGGGACAGAAGACCAACCCGTTCGGATTCCGCGTCGGCGTGACCGAGGCCCACAAGAGCCGCTGGTTCGCCCCCAAGGCGCTCTTCGGCGAGCTGCTCGTCGAGGACTACAAGATCCGCCAGTTCATCGACAAGCGCCTGAACCGCACTCCGCCGTACGCGGCCGTGAGTGACGTGTACATCGAGCGCACCCGCGAGGAGCTGACGGTCATCGTCAAGACCGCCCGCCCCGGCCAGGTCGTCGGCCTGAAGGGCGCCGAGATCGAGCGGCTGACCAAGGACCTCGAGGCCCTGACCGGCCGCAAGGTCGCCATCAAGATCATCGAGATCAAGAACCCCGAGATCGCGGCGCGCCTGATCGCCGAGACCATGGGCGAGCAGCTGAAGAAGCGCGCGAACTACCGCCGCGTCGTCAAGATGCGCGCCGAGGCCGCGATGCAGAACGGCGCGAAGGGCGTGCGCATCCTGATGTCGGGCCGCCTGGGCGGCGCCGAGATCGCGCGCAACTTCGACACCCGCCTGGGTTCGATCCCGCTCACCACGCTGCAGGCCAACATCGACTACGCGGTCGCCCACGTCGGCACCACGTACGGCGTCATCGGCATCAAGGTGTGGGTCTACAAGGGCCTCTTCGAGCAGGTCGAGGACGACACCACCACGAACGCCGCCGGCGGACGGGCCCGCGCCCGCGGCCGTCGCTGATCCCGCACACGAAGCAGCACCCCTAGGAGCATTCAATGTCGAACCTGATCCCCAAGCGCGTGAAGTTCCGCAAGCAGCAGCGCGGAAAGATGAAGGGCAACGCCACGCGCGGCAACTACGTGTCGTTCGGCGACTACGGCCTGCAGAGCCTGGAGACCTGCTGGATGTCGGGCCGCCAGCTCGAGGCCGGCCGCGTCGCCGCGCAGCACTTCCTGCGCCGCCAGGGCAAGGTCTTCATCCGCGTCTTCCCGGACAAGCCGATCTCGAAGAAGCCCCTCGAGACCCGAATGGGAACCGGCAAGGCGGACGTGGACTTCTGGGCCGCCCGCATCAAGCCCGGCACGATCCTGTTCGAGATCGCCGGCGTCCCCGAGGAACTGGCCAAGCAGGCCTTCGCCCGCATCGCCAACAAGATGCCCGTCCGCTGCCGCTTCGTCGGCCGCCGCCTGGCCGTCTAAAGAGAACCCTACGAAAGGCAGCCCAGACATGAAGGCAGCTGAAGTCAAGAAGCTCCGCGACGACGAGATCAAGGCCGAGGCCGAGCGCCTCCGCAAGAAGCTGTTCGAGCTCCGCTCGCAGACCGTCACGGAGAAGATCAAGGATTCGTCCCAGTTCAAGAAGAACCGCAAGGACCTCGCCCGTGTCCTCACGGAGCGCGCGTCGCGTTCGAAGAAGGTGGCCAAGTGAGCACGAAGTCTGAAATCGTCATCGGCGAGAACGCCCAGCGCCGCATCGGCATCGTCGAGACCGATGGCCGCGAGAAGTCGCGCAAGGTGACCATCCAGTACGTCTCGAAGCACCCCAAGTACGGCAAGTACGTGCGCCAGCGCACCGTGCTCCAGGTCCACGACGCGAACAACGAGTCGCGCAAGGGCGACCGCGTCGAGATCGCCGAGTGCCGGCCCATCTCGCGCACCAAGCGCTGGACGATCGTCCGCATCGTCGAGAAGGCCCCGATCCAGGTGGACGCGGTCTTCCAGACCGATGACGGCAAGAAGCAGCCGAAGAAGAAGTGATCCAGAAGAAGTGATCCCGGCCCGTGAGGCCGGTCCCAAAGGCAGGACCCAATGATCCAGAAGGAATCCAGGCTCGAAGTGGCCGACAACAGCGGCGCGAAGGTCGCGATGGTGATCGGCGTGATGGGCGTCTCGACGGCCAACGGGCGCTTCACCCGCGTCTCGATGGGCGTCGGCGACCGCGTCATGTGCGCGATCAAGGAAGCCATCCCGAACGGGCAGGTCAAGGCCGGCGACAAGGCCGAGGCCGTGATCGTGCGCGTGAAGGCCCCGACCCGCCGCAACGACGGCAGCTACGTGCGCTTCGACTCGAACGCGTGCGTGCTGGTCGACAAGGAAGGCAACCCGAAGGGCACCCGCATCTTCGGCGCCGTGGCTCGCGAGCTCCGCGAGAAGAACTTCATGAAGATCGTTTCGCTCGCGACGGAGGTGATCTGATGCCAGCGCATGTCCGCAAGGGTGACGTCGTGTTCGTCCGTTCCGGCGCCGACAAGGGCAAGACCGGCGAGGTCCTGTCCATCGACCCGGTCAAGAGCACCTGCGTCGTGAAGGGGATCAACCTCCGCACGAAGCACATGAAGCCGACCCAGCTCCGCCCGAAGGGCGCGGTGGTGAAGGTCGAGCTCCCCATCCACATCTCCAAGGTCAGCCCGATGGTCGACGGCAAGCCCACCCGCGTGCGCTTCGTCACCAAGGCCGACGGCTCGAAGGTCCGCGTCGCCTCCAAGGGCGGCAAGGAACTCGGCCAGGTCAGCCCGGCCAAGAAGTCCGGCAAGAAGGCGAAGTGAGCCAACCATGAGCGCCACCACCACCAAGTCGAACCCCCGCCTCCAGATGGCCTACAAGGAGCAGGTCGCTCCGAAGCTGATGAAGGAGTTCGGGCTCACGAACATCAACGCCTGCCCGGTGATCGAGAAGGTCATCGTCAACACGGGCGTCGGCAAGCAGCTGGAGAACCAGAAGCTCAAGCCGGAGATCCGCGACACGATCATCGACACCTACGTCAAGATCACGGGCCAGCGCCCGGTCATGACGCTGGCGAAGAAGAGCGTGTCCAACTTCAAGGTCCGCGAGGGCGCGCCCAGCGGCTTCGTCGTGACCCTCCGCCGCGATCGCATGTGGTCCTTCCTGGACCGCCTGATGAACCTGGCGATCCCCCGAATCAAGGACTTCCGCGGCGTCAGCGACCGCTCGTTCGACAAGGGCGGCTCCTGGAGCTTCGGCCTGAACGAGCAGGCCGTGTGGCCCGAGATCAACATGGCGAGCGTGAACTTCACGCACGGCATGAACGTGACGATCGTCTTCCGCAACAGCGACCCGAAGAAGAGCCGCTTCGCCCTGGCCGAGCTCGGGATGCCGTTCGAGAAGCCCGAGGACCGGAAGAAGAAGTGAACCGAGGCCGGCCGCGTCCCGCGCGCCCGGCACCCACCTGAACAGGACCCAGCAAGGAACACACGATGGCCAGCAAGCGCGTCTTCGCCAAGATGAAGCGGAAGCCCAAGTTCTCGACCCGCGAGAAGCTCCGCTGCGAGATCACCGGCCGCAGCCGCGGCAACTACCGCAAGTTCCGCATCTGCCGCCAGATGCTCCGCGAGCTCGCACTGCAGGGAATGATCCCCGGCATGCGCAAGGCGTCCTGGTGACGCGCAGCTGAACCCAACGAACGAACACAGGAGCCGACCAGATGGCACTCCAAGACCTGACCGCAGACATGCTCACGCGCATCCGCAACGCCGTCCGTATCCGGGCGAAGCAGGTGCTCGTCCTCAACAACAAGCTCAACCTCGGCGTGGCGGAGGTCCTCCAGAAGGAGGGCTACGTCC
>JBIKJV010000351.1:0-8251 GCA_044360755.1 Phycisphaerales bacterium | reverse complement strand
TTTGGAATAGATGGGGCGTTTTGATTTTTGAATCAAAAACTGCAAAGCCAGGTTGGGATGGAACATTCAACGGTGTTCGTCAAGAAACTGGTTCTTATGTTTGGGAAGCAGCTGGTTTAGGTATTGGGGGTGCATTGATTAGAAAACAAGGATTGTTTACTTTGATTAGATAAGTATCCAATTAATATAGGTTCTATAGATAAAATTAGTTAATATTGTTAACTAATTTTATTTTGTATAATATGCATAAATTAGGAATAGATATAGGTGGAACTTTTACTGATTTAGTTTTACTTGATGAAGCAAATAGCATGCTTTATTTTGGTAAAACCTTAACCACTTACCCCAACCCTACTTTAGGAATTTTAAACGGAGTAAACGAATTAATACAACAACACGGAAAATCAATTAGCGATGTAACTACATTGGTTCATGGAACTACATTGGTTACCAATGCTGTCATCGAAAGAAAAGGAGCAAAAACAGCTTTACTAACAACCAAAGGTTTTGAAGATGTTTTAGAAATAGGCAGAGAAATGCGTTATGATATTTATGATGTATTTATCACTATGCCAAAACCATTGGTGCCAAAAGAATTAAGAAAAGGAATTGCTGAACGAACAGATAAATCAGGAAAAATTTTAACCAAACTCGATTTAGCAGCTACCGAAAAAACTATTCTTCAATTACAAAAAAAGGGAGCTCAATCTGTTGCTGTTGCTTTATTACATTCATATGCCAATACCAAGCATGAACAAGCTATTGGCGAATTGCTTCGTAAAAAATTCCCTGCCCTCACTTATTCACTCAGTAGCGAAGTAATGCCTGAGATAAGAGAATATGAGCGTAGTAGTGCAACGGTAATGAACGCCTATGTTCAACCCCTAACCGATCAATATTTAAAAAACCTTCGCTCTCAATTAAACGTATTGGGTTTTGAAGGTATTATACATATAATGAACTCAGCAGGTAGGCTTACTACCATTGAGGGAGCAAGAAAAACGCCGGTTCAATTATTAGAAAGCGGACCGGCAGGTGGAACAATGGCAGGTGTGTTTTTTGGAAACCTTGTGGGCAAAAAAGATTTAGTGGCTTTTGATATGGGTGGCACAACTGCTAAAGCCTCGATGATAAAAAATGGAGCTCCAGAAATTACCAATCATTTTGAAGCTGGTAGAGAAAAAAGATTTAAGAAAGGTAGTGGATTGCCAGTGCGTATTCCTGTAATTGATATGATTGAAATTGGTGCTGGCGGTGGAAGTATTGCCCATCTAAATCATTTGGGATTACTTACGGTAGGTCCAGAGAGTGCATCTTCTACTCCAGGCCCTGCTTGTTATAACAGAGGAGGAGAAAATCCAACAGTAACAGATGCCGATTTAATATTGGGATTTTTAAATGAAGATTATTTTTTAGGTGGCACTATGAAGCTGCATAAGGATAAAGCAATTGCTGCAATGAAAAAAAAGATTGCCGATCCATTAAAAATTTCTGTAGAAGCGGCAGCTTGGGGTATTCATAGAATTGTGAATGAGAATATGGCAAATGCAGCTCGTGTTCATATAATTGAAAAAGGATTAGATCCTCGCTTTTTTAGTATGCTTGCTTTTGGTGGTGCCGGTCCTGTGCATGCTTTCAATGTTGCCCGATTAATGAATGCGCCTCAATTAATTGTACCTAGTGGTGCTGGGGTATTGAGTGCATTAGGCTTTTTAGTAAGCCCAGTTGCAACAGAAGAAATTACCAGTTATATCTGCAGGATAGATCAAATGGATTGGAAAAAAATCAATGCCATCATTAAAGAAATGGAAGCTAAAGGGAGAGCCTTCATTGATAAAGCTGGGATCAAACAGAAAAATGCAACTACAACTATTGTTGCAGACATGCGTTATGCTGGTCAAGGACATGAGATTACTGTTGCCATTCCATCCGGAAAATTATCGAATGAATCTATAACAACCATAGAAGCCAATTTCAAAAAAGAATATTTATTAAAGTATGGAAGAGATATCATTAACATACCAATTGAAACAGTTACTTGGAGGGTATTGGTTAGCGGCCCTTCTCCTCAATTAATTCCCAATCAAGCTGTTGTAGGAAAACACAAAAAAGCTTTAAAAGGAACACGTAAAGTATATTGGGGCAAACACTATGAAGACACACCTGTTTATGATCGTTACAGCATGCCAATGAATAAAACAATTAATGGGCCATGCATTATTGAAGAGTTTGAAAGCACTACTGTAGTAGGCCATGCTAGCACAGTTATGATTGATCGATTTAAGAATATTATTATCAACATGAAGTATTAGGTATGAAAAAGATAATATACTTTTTATTTTTTATTCCATTCTTGTTAAATGCTCAATCAAATTTAACTGGCAGAGAAATATTGCAAAAACTAACCATCGCAGCTGGAGGCGATTTATGGCAACAACCTCAAACTCTTCAACTAAGTGGAAATGCCACTTGGTCTCCATTTGGCAAAACAGACCCAAAAGAATTGATACATTTTGATACTTATAAAATGTATCGAGTTTTCCCTTCACAAAATCTTGCTGCGCATTCAGCTAATGGAAAAATTCGTTTTGATGCCAAATTTGCCAACAATAAATATATGCAATTGATATTCGATGGACAAAAAACCGTAAACTACTTAAGCGAAAAAGCAAAGCCCTATCAAAAATATTTTTCTTGGAGCAATAATTTTGGCTTTGGAATTATTCGATTTGCAGACAGAGATTCATTTTCAGTTGATAGATTAGCTGATGATCAAATTGAAGGATTTCCATGTTATGTTGTTCAAATAACCGATCCAAAAAAAATGGTTACTACTTTTAGTATCGATCAACAATCATTTTATATAAGAGGGGTAAGTTTCATTACAGATATCGGATTTCACAATCGAATTTATTCCGATTTTGAAAAACTAAAACCAGAAAACAAATCAGGTGGTTATTTTATTCAAGCAAGAAGAATTCGTTTGTACTTTGATGGAATAAAATGGATGGATATAAACTGGACCAATAATAAAGTGAATGGGATTATCCAAGATGAAGTATTTGTAAAATAAAACTGGCAATGAAAAAACAATTTGATGCGATAGAATTAAGTGTGCTTTGGAGCAGACTCATTTCTATTGTGGATGAATCTGGTACTACTTTACAAAGAACTGCATTTTCTTCGGTTACAAGAGAGAGCGCAGATTTTGCCGTAGTGCTAATGGATACTAAAGGGCAATCATTGGCACAAAGCAGTGTAAGTGTACCTTCGTTTTTAGGTGTACTTCCATTTCTAGTAAAAGCATTAATAAAAGATTTCTTTCCCCTCAATACTTGGAGAGAAGGTGATGTGGTAATTACCAATGATCCCTGGCTTTGTGCAGGTCATAAACCAGACATCGGAATTGTTACACCCATCTTCCATCAAAAAAAACTAATCGGATTTATCGGTTGTATTGCACACTCTCCGGATATTGGCGGAACACTTTGGGGAGCTGGTGCCAAAGATTATTACGAAGAAGGATTGTATATTCCTCCATCTAAATTATATGACCAAGGCAAAAAGAATGAAACACTTTTTCAAATCATAGAAACCAATGTTAGAGCAGCCAGACAAACCATTGGCGATATCATTGCTCAGGTGGCTGCAAACGATCAGGGCATTCGTTCCTTGCATCGAATGATGCAAGAAAATCATTTAACGGAAATTGATGCACTAGGAAAACAAATTATTGATGCCAGTGAAAAAGCTATGAGAGCCGCTATTAAAGCAGCACCAAATGGAACTTATCGTTCGGAATACAATGCTGATGGAGATGGATTAAAAGAACCAGTTCATTTTAAATGTGCAGTTACTATTAAAGATGATGAAATCTTTGTTGATTATGCAGGAACATCTGCAGCACATTCATTGGCCATTAATGCAGTATTGAATTATGTATTTGCATATACTGCTTACCCTATTAAATGTGTGTTTAGTCCCGAAGTACCAAATAATGAAGGTAGTTTCAGGCCTATTCATGTAACTGCACCTGAAGGCAGTTTATTGAATGCAAAAAAACCTTCTCCATTAGGAGCAAGAAATGTAACCGGAAATTTATTGCATGGGCCGATAATGATAGCATTGTCTAAAGCTGTACCTGATAAAGTACAAGCCGATTGCGGAGCGGCAGTTTGGGTAATGGTGCTGAGTGGTAAAAAAGAAAATGGCGGTGAATTTGTAGAATATATTTTTTTAGCAGGAGGATATGGCGGAAGAAAAGGATTGGATGGACCCCCTACACTTTGTTATCCAACCAATGTTGCCAATGTGCCCATTGAAGTTTTTGAAAATTCAGCTCCTGTTTTAGTAACTGAAAAAAGTTTAATTGCCAATAGCGGAGGTGCAGGAAAATACAAAGGTGGATCGGGTCAACGATTTGCTTATAAAAATATTGGTAAATTGCCTATACAGATTAGCAATGTAACTGAGAAAATCAATAATCAAGCGTATGGATTATTTGGAGGAAAAGAAGGAAGAAAAGGTGCGCTATATATCCGAACTTCAACAGGTAAAAAACGTTTCACACCTCCTAAGGGTCACGACAAATTATTACCTGGAGAAGAGTTGGTAATGGAATTGCCAGGAGGCGGGGGGTATGGAAAAATTATGAATTAAGAATTATGAATTAAGAGATAAGAATTATGAGATATGAGATACAATTTATGAATTTATCAAAACCTAATAACTAATAAATAGTTCATGTCATACCAATTACCACCCGTTTGGACAAAATTGCAACAGCATGCCGTTTTTCCTGAATTCAATCACGATGAGAGAGCCAGGTATAATTTCTTGGCAAATCTTAATCGATTTGTAAGCACCGTAATTGCACCAGGTAATAAAACAGCTTATGATCAACGAGTTGAGCCTGCATTTAAAAAAGAAAATGGAAGAACTTTCAAAGACCGTTTTGAAGTTGGTGAAGCAATGAAGAAGGATCCTGTTTATCAGATGTGGGCAGCATTAAGAAGAAGTACAATGGAAATGCGACAACAAAACGGAAGAGCAACTGTACTTCGTCAAGCAAGCGCTTTAGCAAATAAGGCTGCAGCACAATTAAAAGTTCATAATAACCTGCAATTAAAAGATGGTTTTGCAGTTCCACCCTATTTAACGCATGTAGACAATCATTTAATGCCGGGTAGTTATCATACCGAATATTTTAAAGGCGATGTTGCCAACGCTGCTAATTATGATAGTGGGCTCTTTGTAACAAGTGGTGGAATGTTGGGTAGTTTAACTGATGGTGGTGGAAGAGCCATTGCAAAATGGGTGAAAGAAACTTATCCTGATTTTAAACCAAAAAGAATTTTAGATATTGGGTGTGGTTTAGGACATAATATGTTACCCATCGCTCAAGCATTTCCAGAAGCAACGGTAATAGGAATAGATGCTGGCGCACCAATGTTAAGATATGGTGCTGCAAGGGCCAATGCATTGGGCATAAAAAATGTTGAATTTATTCAAGCAGACGCAGCTTCGATGAATGAGTTTGCTGATGCTGACTTTGATTGGGTGCAAACCACTATGTTTTTACATGAAACAGGAGGCAAAGCAATTCATAAAATATTTAAAGAAATCAATCGGGTGTTAAAACCAAAAGGATTGAATCTGCATATTGAGCAACCTCAGTATACTCCAGAGATGAGCATGTACGAGCAATTCATGCGTGATTGGGATGCTTATTATAATGCCGAACCTTATTGGGGACATATGCATGATCTGGAGCCTATTGATTTAATGGAAGAAGCTGGTGTATCTAAAGAAAGTTTTATGCAAGTAGGCGTAAAAGCAGTGAATGATTTAGACAAGAAAAAACAGGATGGAAAAGTAAAAGAAGATTATGGTCGAAGCCCAATATGGAATGTTTTCGGAGGATGGAAATCTTAACCCCAGGAACCAATAACTAATAACTTAATAACTAATCGATGGCAACAGAACTAAGCGGCTCACATTCAAGCGGTCAATTGAATGAAGCTATAGATGCAAGTGCAGTGAATGATATTTTAATGGCAGGAGACAAAAGCAAAGGAGCAAGACCCTATTTTTTTGAAGATCCAGCAGTAGAAAGAGTACTTAATATTGCAATGGCTGTTGCTACAGAAGTAGCTGTAGTTAGAGAAAGAATGGACACCATAGAAAGATTATTAGAAAGCAAAGGTGTTTTATTTCAAAGTGAAATAGAAAACTTTGTTCCTACAGATGAACAGGCAGAAGAAAGACAATTATGGCATGCAAGATTTGCTGCCAGAATAATGCGGATTGTTCAGCAAGAAGTAGATGCAATAGCTAAGCCCGAGAACAATGTACCAATGCGTAAAATTGCTGATGATATTAATGAAATGTAAATGAATGCAATTCAACAAATTAATGATCACTATCAAGTAATCATCGATAAAAACCTAGATGGTATCTGTAGCAAATATGTAGTATCGGAAGATACTTATGTAATATTGGAAGGTCCAAGATTAACTACCATTGGATTTGAAAAAATAAAAAAGGGTTGGACAGATTTTTGTGCTTCTTCACTTCAATTAAATTCAATCGAATGGATCGAAGGGCCATTTGTAGAAGAATCAACCGATATGGCCTGGGTTGCAGGAATTATTAAACTTTCGATTAAAGTAAAAGACCGCAGTTTCGAAAATATTTTTCGTTCATCCTTTGTGTTGGTTAAGATAGAAGGAATTTGGAAAATTAAACACGAACATGTTTCAGTGGTTCATCCCGATCCATACGGAATTGGTGATTGGTTAAAATAATAAATGAATATGCAAAAAGAAGCTATACCAAAAGCTGCTATAATCGGTGTAATTGTTGCTGCACTTGGCTTTTTTGTTGATCTCTATGATATTATTATTTTCAGTGCAGTAAGATTAAATAGTTTTATCGATTTAAGAATTCCGATCAACGAATGGCCAATTCATACCCGTAATATTCTCAATGCACAAATGTTTGGGATGTTATTAGGAGGATTTATTTGGGGTACAATTGGCGATAAATTCGGCAGACTAAAAGTATTATTTGGTTCTATATTTATGTACAGCGTTTTTACATTGCTCAATGCATTTGTAAAAGATGTAGATGCATATATGTGGTGCAGGTTTTTTGCTGGTATTGGTTTGGCTGGCGAATTAGGGGCAGGCATTACATTGGTAAGCGAACAAATAGACAAAAAATACAGAGGTGTTGCCGTAGCATTGGTTGGTGGACTCGGTATGTTTGGAGCTGTAACTGCAGGTACTGTGGCTTCATTTTTTAGCTGGCAAACCTGTTATATTATCGGCGCAGGTTTGGGATTTGTTTTATTGATTTTAAGATTCAGCGTTATAGAAAGTGGATTGTTTAATGTGATGAAAGTAGAAGGAATCAGCAAAGGAAATTTTATGCTGATATTGAAAGATAAAAAACGGCTTTGGAAATTTATTTGCATTTTATTGGTAGGAATGCCAGGATGGTTTGCAACAGGTATTTTAATTACGTTTACAAAAGAGATAGCAACTAGCATGGGCATGCAACAACTTCCATCTGCTGCAACTGTGATCTCACTCAATTTTTTCGGATTTGCATTTGGTGATCCGCTTTGTGGATTACTCAGTCAAAAACTACAAAGTAGAAAAAAAGCGATCTATGTATTTTTAATTGGCTATACTTTTTTTATAGCCCTATTTTTTCTATTTGCAAAAGAATCCATTTATATCTACAACGGTTTATTTGTGTTAATGGGTTTGGGAGTAGGATTCACTATCATGTTATTTACACTTGCGGCAGAACAGTTCGGTACTAATATCAGAACCCTGGTAACCAGTACTTCCTTAAACCTTGTTCGAGGATGGGTTATACCATTGAGCTTTGCCTTTCAATGGCTGGCCAGTTTATATGCTGGCAACTATTATTATAGTGCTGTTACTATAGCTTCTATTGCATTGTGCCTTGCTTTTTACGCTATGACTCAGTTAGAAGAAACCTATCACAAGGATTTGGATTTTTATGAGGAATAATAAAACGCTTCGAAGAGTGCACTATTATTTTCACTTCAGTATTTTGAGAAAAAGAAACTAGCATCAACCCTTACTTCATCAAGATCTTATAAAATTTTTCAACTTCTGCTTTCTCCGTTGGAGTAAGGAGTTCGTTTTTAGTATACTTAGCAAACAAGAAAACTACACGTTTGTGTTGAGGATAGTTTTGGAGAATGGTTTGCATT
>JBIKJV010000076.1:0-11757 GCA_044360755.1 Phycisphaerales bacterium | reverse complement strand
CTCGACGGCCGCGCCGGCCGCGTCGCGCGTGCCCGCGGCCATGCGCGCGGCGATCGCGTGCGCCAGCGGCAGCGCCGCGTCGGTGGCGCGCCACGCGCCCGTGGCGTGGTCGTGCTCCAGCCGCGCGTCGCACGCGGCCAGCGTCACCAGCGGCCAGCCGTCCGGCGTGCCGCGCGCGCGGGGCAGGGCGCGCGGCTCGAAGACGCCGCCCAGCTCGTAGGCCAGGCACGCGATCCACGCGCCGTGCTCCAGCCCGTCCAGCGCGCGCAGCGCGGTGGCGGCGTCGTGCGCCTGCACCACGCGCCCCGGCGCGGCCAGCACCGTGGTGCGGCCCCAGCGCGCGTCCGGTGCGGCGGTGACGGCGGCCGCCAGCGGCGCGTCCGGCGGCCAGTGCGCGAGCACCTCTTCGGGCGTGGATTTCCAGTCGAGCGCGTGCATCGATGCGTGCGGGCCGATGTTTCCGGATCCCGCGGGCGTCCGCGGCGGGCCCGGATCGTAGGCCTTTCCGGTAGCATCCTGCGCCCGCGTTTCGGCGCGGTTCCACGCATTCACCGGCCCCCGCGGCGCCACGTCGGCGCCCGCCCGCGGGCCGCCAACCAGCGCCACGGCGCAGGCACCAGACATGGCCAAGAACGGCAAGTCGAAGAAGGGTTCGCACTCCGGCAAGAAGGGCGCGGCCCCCAAGCAGATGGTCTACAGCTTCGGCCGCAAGACCGACGGCGACGGCACCCAGAAGTCGCTGCTGGGCGGCAAGGGCGCCAACCTGGCCGCGATGGCGCGCATGGGCCTGCCCGTGCCCCCGGGCTTCACCATCAGCACCGAGGTCTGCACCTGGTACTACGACAACGGCCGCAAGTTCCCCGACAACCTGGCCAAGCAGGTGAAGGACGGCCTGCGCCGGATCGAGAAGGAGACCAAGCGCAAGTTCGGCGACCGCAAGAACCCGCTGCTCGTCTCGGTGCGCTCGGGCGCCCGCGACTCGATGCCGGGCATGATGGACACCATCCTGAACCTGGGCCTGAACGACGTCACCGTCGAGGCCCTGAAGAAGTCGACCAGCAACGGCCGCTTCGCGTGGGACTGCTACCGCCGCTTCGTGCAGATGTACGGCGACGTCGTGATGGGCGTGCAGAAGAAGCACGAGCACGACCACGAGCCGTTCGAGGAGGTGATGGACGGCCTGAAGCGCGAGGTCGGCGTCACCGAGGACACGCAGCTGACCGAGGAGAACCTGCGCGAGCTGGTGAAGCGCTTCAAGGACCTGGTCAAGCGCTGGACCGGCAAGGTGTTCCCGGATGACCCGATGAAGCAGCTTGACGGCGCCGTCGGCGCGGTGTTCGGCAGCTGGAACAACGACCGCGCGATCGTCTACCGCAACAAGTACAAGATCCCGCACGAGTGGGGCACCGCCGTCAACGTGCAGGCGATGGTCTACGGCAACATGGGCGACGACTGCGCCACGGGCGTCGCGTTCACGCGCGACCCGGCCAACGGCGAGAACGTCTTCTACGGCGAGTACCTGGTGAACGCGCAGGGCGAGGACGTCGTCGCCGGCGTGCGCACGCCGCTGCCCGTGGCCGAGATGGCCAAGGACAAGATCCTGCACAAGAGCTTCGGCCAGCTGGAGAAGGTCCGCAAGACCCTCGAGAAGCGCTTCGGCGACGTGCAGGACTTCGAGTTCACCATCGAGAACAAGAAGCTCTACATGCTGCAGACGCGCAACGGCAAGCGCACCGCGCTGGCCTACGTGCGCATCGCGCACGACATGGTGAAGGAAGGCCTGATGTCGCCGGAGCACGCCGTGAAGAGCGCGGACCCGGAGACGATGAACCAGCTGCTGCAGCCGATCTTCGACCGCAACGGCTACGAGCAGGCGCGCAAGGACGGCCGCATCCTGACCAAGGGCCTGCCCGCCGGCCCCGGCGCGGCGTGCGGCGAGATCGCCTTCAGCGCCAGCAAGGCCGAGGAACTGGCCCGCAAGGGCAAGCACGTGGTGCTGGTGCGTATCGAGACCAGTCCCGAGGACCTGCGCGGCATGATCGCCGCCGACGGCATCCTGACCACCCGCGGCGGCGTCAGCAGCCACGCGGCGCTGGTGGCCCGCCAGATGGGCAAGGTGTGCGTGGCCGGCGCCGGCGAGATCGCCATCGACTACCACGCGGGCACGATGACCTGCGCGGGCAAGACGCTGCGCGAGGGCGACTTCCTGTCGATCAACGGCACCACCGGCGAGGTCATCATGGGCCAGCTGGGCACCGCCGACAGCGAGCTGAAGCAGGTGCTCGTGGCCAAGACCATGAAGCCCTCGGAGAGCCGCGTCTACAAGGACTTCGATTTCATCATGGGCCTGGCCGACAAGTACCGCCGCCTGGGCATCCGCACCAACGCGGACACCCCGGAGCAGGTGCGCCAGGCCGTCGCGTTCGGCGCCGAGGGCATCGGCCTCTGCCGCACCGAGCACATGTTCTTCGAGGGCGACCGCATCGACGCGATGCGCGAGATGATCCTGTCCCGCGACATCGACGGCCGCCGCCGCGCGCTGGCCAAGCTGCTGCCGTACCAGCGCTCGGACTTCGACGGCATCTTCCGCGCGCTCGAGGGCGCGCCCGCGTGCATCCGCCTGCTGGATCCGCCGCTGCACGAGTTCCTGCCGCACGGCAAGGAGCAGCAGGCCGACCTGGCCAAGAAGCTGGGCGTGCCCGCCGAGGAGATCGACCGCCGCGTGCACGAGCTGCACGAGTTCAACCCGATGCTGGGCTTCCGCGGCTGCCGCCTGGGCGTGATCTTCAGCGAGATCACCGAGATGCAGGCGCGCGCCATCTTCGAGGCCGCCGCGGCCGTGCAGCGCTCGGGCATCAAGACGAAGCCCGAGGTCATGATCCCGCTCATCGCCTTCAAGCGCGAGCTGGACCTGCAGGTCGAGACGGTGCACCGCGTGGCACAGGAGGTCATGGCCGCCACCAAGCAGAAGATCGATTACTCGGTCGGCACGATGATCGAGCTTCCGCGCGCGGCCGTCGCCGCGGGCGAGATCGCCGAGACCGCGCAGTTCTTCAGCTTCGGCACCAACGACCTGACGCAGACCGGCCTGGGCATGAGCCGCGACGACTCGGGCAGCTTCCTGCCGAAGTACCAGGAGCTGGAGATCGTGAAGGACAACCCGTTCGCGTCGATCGACGTGGGCGGCGTCGGCCAGCTGGTCGACATGGCCTGCGTGCGCGGCCGCGCCACGCGCCCGGACATCAAGCTGGGCATCTGCGGCGAGCACGGCGGCGACCCGGCCAGCATCAAGTTCTTCGAGCAGGTCGGTCTGGCGTACGTCAGCTGCTCGCCGTTCCGCGTGCCGGTGGCGCGCCTGGCCGCGGCGAAGGCCGCGATCGAGCTGGGCACGTCGCCGAAGGGCGGCAAGGGCAAGAAGGCCGCGAAGGCCGTCAGGCCCGCGAAGGCCACGAAGGCCAAGAAGGGCGGGAAGCGCAAGTGAGCCGCGCGCGCGCACGGTTCGCGGGTGCGCTGGCGGTGGCCGGCGCGCTGCTCGCCTCCGCGTGCTCGGGGTGGCGGGCGGTGCCCATCGGCCAGCCGCTGGCCGAGCCGCTGACGTACGCGGCGCCCTACGCAAAGACCCCGCCCGCCGGCGCAGGCGATGCGGGCGTCAACGTGCTCGAGCAGGGCGCGTGGGCCGCGGCGCCGTGGACGGCGGACTTCGTCGACATCGAAGGCCCGCGCAAGCCCACGCCGCCGTACCGCACGCGCGCCAAGGTGATGTGGGACGATCGCTGCCTGTACCTGGGCGCCGAGCTCAGCGACCCGCACGTGTGGGGCACGCTGCGGCAGAACGACCAGATCGTGTTCCAGGACAACGACTTCGAGGCATTCATCGATCCGGACGGCGACGGCAACGAGTACTACGAGATCGAGATCAACGCCCTTGGCACGGTCTTCGACCTCTTCCTGCACCGCAGCTACCGCAACGGCGGCCCCGCGGTCCACGAGTGGAACGCGGACGGGATCGTGCGCGGCATCGCCGTCGACGGCACGCTGAACGACCCGAAGGACATCGATCGCCGCTGGGTGGTCACGATGGCCATCCCCTGGGCGGCGTTCGCGCCGCCGAAGCACCCCGGCATCGATGCGCTGCCCGCCGAGCAGCGCGGCTTCGGCGAGTCCGCCCGCGCGCGCAGCGCACCCAAGGCGGGCGACACGTGGCGCATCAACTTCTCGCGCGTGCAGTGGCGCAACAACCACGAGCCCGCGCCGCAGCAGCGGCCGCGCTCGTTCGACGCGTACTCCACCGCCGCCGCGATGCGCCAGGACGGTGCGTTCAACATGTACGCCAAGCAGGCCAACCTGGCCGAGGACAACTGGGTCTGGAGCCCGCAGTGGGCCATCGACATGCACCTGCCGCAGTACTGGGGCAGGGTGACCTTCGTGAAGTGAGGAAGGCAGACAAGCCATGAGCCAGCATCCGCGCCGCGGCCCGTTCACGCCCAGCTCCGTCAGCAACCCCCGTGTGGTGTTCGAGGACCTGGGCATCGGGCGCAACCCCGAAAGCGTCTTCCACCAGGCGCTGGGGCACATGCTCTCGGCAGCCGAGCTGGTGGGCGTGAAGCACCACCACCAGCTGATCCTGGCGCAGCCCAAGAACGAGATCGCCGTGAACTTCCCCGTCCTGATGGACGACGGGCAGCACCGGCTGTTCCGCGGCTGGCGCGTGCAGCACAACGCGGCGCTGGGCCCGTTCAAGGGCGGCCTGCGCTTCCACCCGACCGCGGACCTGGAGTCGATGCGCGCGCTGGCGCTGCTGATGACGCTGAAGTGCAGCCTGCTGCGCCTGCCGTTCGGCGGCGCGTACGGCGGCGTCAACTGCAGCGTGCGCGAACTGACCCGCGACGAGCTGGAGCGCGTCACCCGCCGCTTCTGCTGGGCGATCAGCCACCAGATCGGGCCGGACCACGACGTGGTCGGCCCCGGCGTGGGCACCGACCCGCAGGTGATGGCGTGGTTCGCCGACACCTACGCGCAGACCGCGCCCGAGCAGCTGCGCAACGCCGCGCAGCGCGTGGCGACGGGCAAGCCCCCCGAGGCGGGCGGCAGCGCCGGGCGCGAGAACGCCGGCGGCGTCGGCCTGCTGGAGGTGCTGCGCGAGATGCTCCCCGACATGGGGATCGACCCGTCCGCGATGACCTTCACGGTCGCCGGCTTCGGCAACGTCGGGCGCTCCAGCGCGATCGCGCTGTCCGCAGCCGGCGCGCGGCTGGTGGGCGTGCTGGACCGCAACGGCGCGATCGTCTGCGAAGGCGGCATCGACCCGCTGGACCTGGCCGCGCACCTGGACGCCAACGGCACGCTGGAGGGATTCCCGCGCGGCGACTTCGTCCAGCCGGGCGACTTCTGGAGCCTGCCCTGCGACGTCCTGGTGCCCGCCGCGCTGGAGCGGATGATCGACGCCGACGTGGCGGCCGCGGTCGGTGCGCGCGTGGTCGCCGAGGTCGGCAGTGCGCCGGTCACCGCGGACGCGGACGGCGTGTTCCTGCAGCGCGGCATCGACGTGATCCCGGCCATCCTGTGCAACGGCGGCGGCGTGGCGGTCAGCTACTTCGAGTGGCTGCAGAACCGCAGCGCCACCACGTGGACCTCCACCGACATCGCCGAGGCCCTGGCCGAGACGATGGTGGCCGCCGCGCGCCGCGTGAAGCTGGCGCGCCACCGCTACGAGTGCGACCTGCGCACCGCCGCCACCTGCGCGGCGCTGGAGCAGATCGCGCGCGTCTACGAGGTCCGCGGCATCTGGCCGTGATGCCGGCGGCGCGGGGGCGCGCGCGTCACGAAGGCCGCGCGCGTCACGCCATCCGCGCGCGCACCGCCTCGGCCAGCGCCTTGCCCTCGTCCGCGCCCAGCTTGCCGGCGTTCCAGCCGATGCCCAGCCCGGTGCCGTCGGCGTGCTTGGGGATCACGTGGAAGTGCACGTGCATCACCGCCTGGTGCGCGGCCGCGCCGTTGTTCTGCAGCACGTTGTAGTCCTCGGCACCGGTGGCGGCCACGATGGCCTTGGCCACGCGCTGCAGCGCGGCGCCGCACGCCGCGGCGGCGGCCGGCGAGAGTTCGTGCAGCTTCGCGCGCTCCTCCTTGGGCACCACCAGCGCGTGCCCGCGCGAGAGCGGCATGATGTCCAGGAAGGCGATGACGTGTTCGTCCTCGTACAGGCGGTGGCAGGGGATCTCGCCGTCGATGATGCGCGTGAAGATGCTGGCCATGGCGGGTTGGATACCATCGGGGCGATGCCTGCGCCCGCACCGCTGCCCGACCTGGACCCGCTGCCGCTCCCTGAGCTGCTGGCCACGCTGCTGCCCCCCGCGGAGCTGCAGGCGCAGGTGGCCCGCGCGCTGGCCGAGGACCTGGGCGCGGCCGGCGACGTCACCAGCCTGGCCACCGTCCCGGACGCGGTGCGCGCGCAGGCCGTCGTGCGCGCGCGCGAACCCGGCGTCGTGGCCGGCGTGCCGGTGGCGCTGGAGGTGCTTGCGCAGGCGGCGCCCGGCGCGCGGGTGGTCGTGCACGCGCCGGACGGCACGCGGATCGGCGCCGGCGACGCGGCGATCGTGGTCGAGGGCCCGCTGCGCGGGATCCTGGCGGCCGAGCGCACGCAGCTGAACTACCAGGGCATCCTGTCCGGCACCGCGACGCTGGCCGACCGCTACGTGGCCGCCGCGGCCGGCACGCGCGCGCGCATCTGCGACACGCGCAAGACGATCCCCGGCCTGCGCATGCTGCAGAAGTACGCCGTGCGCTGCGGCGGCGGCATGAACCACCGCATCGGGCTCTCCGACGCCGTGCTTGTGAAGGACAACCACGTGGCCGGCCAGGACCCCGCCGCGATGGCCGCAAACATCGCGCGCGCCGCGGCCGACGCGCGCGGGCGCTGGCCGCTGCGCTTCGTCGAGGTCGAGTGCGACACCCTGGCGCAGGTCGAGGCGATCCTGGCGCTGCCCGCGGGCGCGGTCGACATCGTGCTGCTGGACAACATGGACGCGTTCGCGCTGGCCACGGCGGTGCGCCTGCGCGACGAGCGCGCGCCCGGCGTGCTGCTCGAGGCCTCGGGCGGCGTGAACCTGGACACCGTCGGCGCGATCGCGCGCTCCGGCGTCGACCGCATCAGCGTCGGTGCGCTGACGCACAGCGCGCGCCAGCTGGACTTCGGGCTGGACATCGACGCCGCGCCGGCCGCGCCCTGAACGTCGCCGCCGCACCACGCCCCGCGCCCCTCCCCCATGCACGCCACCGCGCCCATCCCCCTGGAACGCTGGCCCGACGCCATCGAGGGCGTCCTGGCGCGCGAATGCCGCGTGCTGGCGCGCCTGCAGCTCCTGCGCGAGACCGCCAGCACGCAGGACCACGCGCGCCGCGCGGGCGCGCAGCCGGGCGACGTCGTCGTGGCGTGGCGCCAGTCGGCCGGTCGCGGGCGCCTGGGCCGCGCGTGGGCCGACACCGGCGAGGACGGTGTTGCCGTCACCTGTGCGGTGCCGCACGGCGACCCCGAATTCCTGGCGATGGCCAGTGCGGTGGCCGCGGCGCAGGCGATCGCGGGCTTCGGCGGTCCGCTGGGGCGTGCCGGCATCAAGTGGCCCAACGACGTGGTGCTGGCGGGCCGCAAGCTGTGCGGCATCCTCGTCGAGCAGGACGCGGAGGTCGCGCTGGTCGGCATCGGCATCAACGTGCGACAGCAGGCGTTCCGCGCGCCGCTCGACGCGATCGCCACCAGCATGGCCATCGAGGGCAGCACGGCCGACCGGCTGGAGGTCCTGTGCGAACTGCTGCGCCGGCTGGACGCCGCGCTGCGGGCCAGCCCCGCCGCGATCGAGCGCGATTACCGGGACCTTGACCGCCTGAGCGGGGCCCGGGCCCGCTTCCGCACCCCCGCCGGCGAGGTGGAGGGCGAGGTCCGCTCCGTCGACCCCCGCCGCGGGCTGCACGTCCGGACCGCCGCCGGGGACGTCTTTCTGCCCGCCGCCACCACGTCGGTCGTGCCCCCGGACGGCGCGCGCCGATATGGTGATGACGATGCCTCACCCGGCCGCTGACCTCCGCCGCACCGCCCGTGCCGCCGCCGCGCTTGTGGCCGCGTGCCTGGCGTCTACCGTGTCGGCGCAGCAGCAGGGGGGCGCACCACCCGCGGCTGGGTCATCGCAGCTGCCCGAGCGCGTCGATGCCGGCGTCGGCGACCGCCACTCGTTGGGCCAGTCGCTGCGCATCCACCCGGTCGACCTCTCGCCGCACGGGTTCCGCAACGTCTACAAGGTCCCCGGCCGTGACGACCTGCTCATGCGCACCGACGGTGCGCTCTACGCCGTCTTCGACCAGTCGGTCTACGTGCGTGATCCCAACGCGAAGACGCCGACGATGAAGGCGATGATCCCGGCGGCCACGGTCTTCTACATCGGCAAGCCCAACTTCCGGATGATCCGCAGCTCGGGGATCCGCGACCTGAGCTTCCGCCGCGAGGACTCGCCGCCGGCCGCCGAGCAGCACGCGCCGCTTCGCGTCGGTGGCGTCACCCGGCTGGAGCCCGAGCCGTGCGCGCCCGGCGCCACCCGCCTGGAGCCGACGCTCCTCTCGGGCAAGCACCCCGAGACTACCGACGGGCATGTGAGCCACCCCGCGAAGCCGCCGCAGGCCCCGGACCGCCCCGCAGCGCCCGCGGCCGAACCGCCCGCGCCGACGCGTGCCGAGCGGCCCGGCTTCGACCGCCGCATCGACGAATTGATGGATCGCGCCAAGAAGGCGCAGCCGGGCACGCCGTGACGCGCCGCCTGCTGGCGTCGGTGCTGGCCGCGTGCGTTGCGTTGCTGGCGGTCGTGTGCCCGCGCGCGGGCGCGGACGTACTGCCCACGGTCGACCTGGTCGCCTGCACGCCGGGCGGCGTCGCAGCGGTGCCGCTGGCGCGCGGCGAAGGCGAGCCGTGGCCCACGCGCGTGCCCGCGGCCGTCGGCGACCTGCGGACGACCGCGCCCGTCGTGTGGGTGGGCGCGGCGGCCCCGGACGACGTGCGCAGCTGGACGCATTCGCCGGGTCGCATCGCGGTGCGCGGCATCGAGGAGTTCGCGCCGACCGACGTGCCCGAGTCATCTGGCGCGGTCTTCGCGCTGCTGGAACTGCCCGCGTCGGGCGAGGGCACGCTGGAGGTGGCGGGAAAGGCGGTCCGCGCCAACTGGCTGCCGCTGCCCGCGCGCGTGCGCGCCGATGCCGCGATCCTGCCCGTGGGCCCGGCGCCGGCCGACGACCGTCCCGACGCCAGCACGCCTGACGAATACTGGCGCTGGTCGCTGCTGGCGGCATCGCAGGGGATGCGCGTGGGCGACCCGCGCGGCGCGGCGCCCGGGCGGCTGTGGGCGCGGCACGTCGAGGGCCTGTGGCGCGGCGGCCTGGAGCGCGTGCGGCGCGCCAGCCAGGGCGTGCACGACGAACTGGTCGAATCGCTGGTGGCAGTGGCCAAGGACCGCGAGACCAACCGCGACGTCGCGGCATGGATCGCGCGCCCCGCGGAGCTGCGGTCGCTGCTCTCGATCCTGATCGACGCCGAGCGCGCGGACCGGGACGTCGCACAGGCGTCGCTCAGTTGGCTGCGCGCGCGCTGGACCGTGACCGCGTGGGTCGAGGCCGACGCCGGCGAACGCGTGCGCGTCGCGCTGGCCAACCCGACGTCCGGCGAGCGCGTCCTGCGCTTCACCTGGGCCGGCGCGCCGGTGGACGCCGTGCCCGTCGCCGTCCCCGTGCCGCCGCGCAGCGTCGTGCGCGCGTGGATCGACCGCGCCGCCTTGGCGCCGACCAGCGACGCCGTCAACCCCGACCGCCTGCGCGCCGAGTCGCTCTCGATCGCCGACGGCACGCTGCGCACCACGCGCGCCGTCGGTGGCCGCGAATACCCCGTGCGCCCGCCGGGGCTCGCCTTCGGCACGTTCCTGCCGCCGCTGACGCTGGCCGATGCCCAGGCCGGGACGATCACGCCCTGCGATGCGGCGTGGGCCACGTCGGCATCGCTGCGCCGACGCCAGGGGCACTGGGAGCTGTTCATCGATTGCATGCGCCCGGCCGGCGCCGCCGAGCCCGACGCCGACGAGGTGTCGTTCCTGGTCGGCGACCCCGCCGCACCGATGCGCACGGTGCGCGTCCGCGCTTCGGGTGCGCTGACGGTGGACGGCGGCGGCGACGACGGCGTGGCGGCCGGCTTCCTTGCGTGGGAGGATCGCTGGCGCGCGCGCATCGAGATCCCCGAGGCGTGGCTGCCGTCCGAGACGCTGGCCGCGCGGCCGATGATGCTTGCCGTCGCGCGCAGCCCCGGCGCCGGCATGCCGCGCCAGACCGCGGCGATCGCGCTGCCGGCGTGGACGCCGCAGCCGGCGCCCGTGCTCGTCGACCTGGGCGCGTGGCGTGGCATCGAACGCTGAGGCGATCGCCGTTCCGGGTCCACCTATACTCGCGCCCGCGATGCACGAAACGGAGCACCCCGAGACGCAGCCCGAGCAGCCGGCCCAGCCTTCGCCCAAGGCCGACGCCGTGCCGTCGCACGAGCCCGTTCCCGCGCCCGATGCATCGCCCGCGGCCGACGCACCGCGCCCGCACGTCGTCGCGCTCCTGAACCAGAAGGGCGGCGTCGGCAAGACCACGTCGACCGTCAACCTCGGTGCTGCGCTCGCGCGTTTCGGCTGCCGCGTGCTGCTGATCGACCTGGACCCGCAGTCGAACCTCTCGCTCCACTTCGGCGTCGAGGCGCAGCCCGAGCAGCCCACCGTCCACGACCTGCTGATGGACCCCTCCGTGCGCGTCGAGGACGTGCTGACCAACGCGCGCCCGGGGCTGGACTTCATCCCCGCCGTCACCGAGCTGGCGCTGGTGGAAGGCGCGCTGGCCCACCAGGAGGGCATGCAGACCGTCCTGCGCCGCAAGCTGGAGCCCGTCTTCGGCAGCTACGACGTGATCCTGCTGGACTGCCCGCCCAGCCTGGGCGTGCTGAGCGTCAACGCGCTCACCGTCGCCGACGAGGTGTTCGTGCCGATGCAGGCGCACTACCTGCCGCTGCGCGGGCTGGAGAAGCTGCTGCAGACGGTTCACCTGGTCTCGCAGGGGCTGAACCCGCTGATCCGCGTCACCGGCATCCTGCTGTGCATGCACGACCCGAACTCGGGCCACGCGCGCGCGGTGATCGGCGAGATCGAGGCCCAGCTGGACCAGTACCGCGGCACCGACGTCCCGTGGAGCGCGGCGCGCGTGATGGACCCGCCCGTTCGGCGCAACATCAAGCTGGCCGAGGCACCCAGCTTCGGGATGACGATCTTCGACTACGCCCCGCGCTGCCCCGGCGCCGGCGACTACCGCGAACTTGCCCGCGGCCTGCTGGAGCGCTGGGGCATGCCGTGCGACCTGTTCGACGGCGTGGCGTCGCCGCGCGCGGCCGAGGTCGGCGGTGAGGGCGCGACGGCCACGGCGAAGCCCCGCCGCGCACGGAAGGTGCGCGCGGCGAAGCCACGCGCGGCGAAGGCCCCGCGTGGAAAGGCCGCCGCGGCACCGAAGGTGAAGGCTGCGAAGAAGGTGAAGCCGGCCAAGCCTGCGAAGAAGGCGAAGGCCAGCAAGCCCGTGAAGGCCGCGAAGTCCGCCAAGCCAGCAAAGCCCGCCAAGCCCGCCTCGCGCTCGAAGAAGCCAAAGCCCGGCCGCCGCGCTGCGCCGGCCCGCCGCGGCCCCATCCGCTCCGGCGGGCTGAGCCTCTGATCG
>JBIKJV010000063.1:0-12937 GCA_044360755.1 Phycisphaerales bacterium | reverse complement strand
CCGCCGGGCACGCCCGCGGCGCGCGCGCGCGCGGCGTGGCGCTTCGCGCTGCTGGCGGCCGCGCTTGCCGTCGAGACCGCGACCCACTGGCCCAAGCTGGCGCTCGGCACGCCGGACCAGCCCGTCGACAAGCTGCTGCATGCAGCGTCCTTCGGCATGCTGACCGCGCTGGTCGTGCAGGCGCGGATCGTGCGCTCGCGCTGGGCGGTGCTGCCGCTCATGCTGGCATGGTCCGCCACCGACGAACTGACGCAGGGCATCCCCGGGCTCAACCGCTCGGTCGACCTGGATGACTGGATTGCCGACGCGATCGGCATCGTGCTGGCGCTCGCCTTCGCGGCCGCCTTGGCGCCGCAGGGCCGCGGCCTGGCGCGGCTGCTGGAGCAGCGCCGCCGCGTCGCGGGCATGTGGCTCTTCGGCCGCGCGATGCCATGGTTGCACCTGGCCACCGGCGCGGTGCTGGGCGTCGTGGTCGGCGGCCCGGCGGCCATCTGGCTGGATTCGCTGTTCATCCGCAAGACGGCGCAGCCGTACCAGTACGGCGTCGTCGGCGGCGTGCTGGGCGCGATCGGCGGTGCGCACCTGATGCTCGAACTGGGCCTGCGCGCGGGGCTGCGGCGCAACGCCGAGCGCCGCAGTTGCCTACGCTGCGGCACGCCTGCGCCCGATGCCGCGCCCGACGCACCCTGCGCCGCCTGCGGCGCGGCACGGTCCGCGGCCGACTGGGCCCCCATCGCCGAACTCCACGGTTCCGAGGAGATCCGCATGTGCCTGGTGCCCGCGCTCCACGGGCTGGCGTTGCTGATCGGCCTGGCGTTCGTGGGCATCGCCGTCCAGCCGGTGCTGCGGCTGCGCGTCCCCGGGCTGCTGGCCATCGACCAGGCGTACAACCAGTCGCCGGTCGACTTCCGCATCCTGGTCGACCTGGCCGTGCTCTCGCTGATCGGCGCGTGGACGCTGTGGCGCTGCCGGCGGCGCATCGCGCGGCGCATCGACGAAGGCCGCGAGCGCTGCCTGGGCTGCGGCTTCGACCTGCGCGCCGCGTCGGGCACCGCGTGCCCAGAGTGCGGTGCGCCGATCCCTTCGGGCCCGCCCGCGTGGCCGCGGCCCGCGGATGGCCAGGCCTACAATCCCGCTCCATGAGCCGCGTCGTCATCGTCGGTGGAGGCCTGGCAGGCCTCGGCTGTGCCCGCATCCTGCAGCAGCAGGGCATCGACTGGGAGATCCTCGAGGCATCCGATGCCGTCGGCGGCCGCATCCGCACTGACGTCGTCGACGGCTTCCGGCTGGACCGCGGCTTCCAGGTGTTCCTGACGTCCTATCGCGAGGCCGGCGAGGTGCTCGACCTGCCCACGCTGGACCTCAAGCCCTTCTACGCCGGCGCGCTGGTGCACGACGGCGGCGGCTTCGCGCGCATCGCCAACCCGATCCGCCACCCCGTGGCCGCGGCGCTCAGCGTGGCCACGCGCCCCGTGACGCTCCTCGACGCGGTCCGCATGGCGCCCATGGCGGTCGACGCCGCGCGCGCACGCCCCGTGCAGCCCGGCGCTCCCGAGGGCCCGGTGATCGACCTCTTCCGCCGCCTGGACCTGGGCGCGGGCTTCGTCGACGGCTTCCTGCGCAGCTTCTTCGGCGGCGTCTTCCTGGACCGTTCGCTGCGCACCGACGCCAGCATCTTCCGCTTCCTCCTCTCCTCGTTCGCGCGCGGCGAGACGACCGTCCCGGGCGCGGGCATGGGCGCGATCCCGGCACAGATCGCCGCCGCGCTGCCCGCCGACCGCATCCACCTGAACACGCCGGTCGCGGGCATCCGCCGCCGCGGCCGCGGCTTCCAGGTGCAGGACGCGCGCGGCGCCGCCTGGGAGTGCGACGCCGTCGTGGTGGCCGCGGACATGTCGCGCGCGCACCTGCTGGACGAACGCATCCCCGTGCGCCGCTGGCAGCACACCACCACGTTCCAGTACGCGTGCCTGCGCAACGAACTGCCCGCCGAACTGCAGGAGCCCGTGCTGCTCCTCGACGGCATGGGCACCGGACCGGTCAACCACGCCGCGTGCATCTCGAGCGTCGCGCCGGGCTACGCGCCCGAGGGCCGGGCGCTGGTGTCGCTGAACCTGGTCGACACCGACTGGTCGGCCGAGAGCATGACGTCGGTGCAGGCGCGCGTGGTGGTGCAGATGGAGCGCTGGTTCGGCCGCGGCGCCATGCGCGGGTGGCGGCTGCTGCGCACCGACCGCATCGCGCAGGCGCTGCCGCGGCAGCACCAAGGCGACCTGCGCGCCCGCCCCGGCACGATCCTGGACGACGGCATCTTCCTGGCCGGCGACCACGTCACGGAGGGTTCGATCGATGGCGCGCTGCGCAGCGGGCGCTTCGCGGCCGAGGCAGCCTGCGGCTGGCTGGGCGCGCGCGGCGGCTGACGGGTCAGGGGGCCTTGGGCGCGGCAGGGGCCGGCGCGGGGGCAGCAGGCTCGGCCTTCGGCGCCTCTGCCTCGGGCGCATCCACCGCCAAGCCGGGCGCCTGCACGCGCAGCACCGCGGTCGACATCTTCGGCTGCACGCCGTTGCGGATCAGCTCGACGCTCGCTCGCCGGCTGCCCTTCTCGAACTCCAGCATCGCCTTGGTGCCGCTCACCTGCTCGGACGCAAGTCGCCAGCCGTAGAGCGCGAACTTGCCCTTCACCTCGTCCACCCGGGCGGCCATCTCGGGGATCGGCCCCTTGTAGGCGAACTGCCCGCCGACCACCGCGCCCTCGCGCTGCTTCAGGCCGGTCGTGTCGCGCGCCACCATGCCCGGCACCTGCGGCAGGTCGGTCTGGAGCACCGTGTCGGGCTCGGCCGCGCAGCCCGCGATCCCGGCGGCGGCCGCCAGGGCGGCGACGGCGGCGGCGCGCAGGCACCGGACGGCGAAGGTTGTCGGGTGCGTTCGCATGTGTCCGATACAAGGTAGCCGGATCCCGCCCCCGGCGCACCCGCTGCCATGAGTTCCCGAGGCTTCGAGAAGCACGCCCGCACGTTCACCGTGCTCACCTTCGTGAGCCGCCTCACGGGCTTCGCACGCGATGCCCTCCTGGCCCGCGTCTTCGGCGCCGGCCCGGTGATGGACGCGTTCAACTTCGCGTTCCAGGTGCCCAACCTCTTCCGGCGGCTGTTCGGCGAGGGCGCTCTGACCGCGTCCTTCCTCCCCGTCTACACCAAGCTGGACCGCGACCACCCCGAGGTCGGCCGCCGCTTCGCCGGCCTGATGCTGGTGATGCTCGCCATCCTGCTCTCGGGCCTGACGATCGTCGGCGAGGTCGTCCTCTTCCTGCTGCGCGACATGACCGCGGCGCCCGTGCTCGGCATGCAGCTGATGATGGTCATGCTGCCGTACATGCCGCTGGTCTGCCTGGTGGCCTTGGTCGGCGCCATGCTGCAGACGCACGGCAGGTTCGGGCCAAGCGCTGCCAGCCCCATCATCCTGAACGTGTGCATCGTGCTGGCGACGTTCTACGGCTCGTACTACGCCGCCGACATGGGAATCGGCGCGCACATCGAGCCGCTGCCGCACATCGAGATCGTCGCGTGGAGCGTGATCGCCGCCGGCCTGATGCAGCTGGTGTGGAACCTGTGGGCGCTCCGCCACTACCGCATCCGGCCGCACCTGGAGCTGCGCGCCAACTGGCCGCACCTGAAGGAGGTGCTTGTCAAGGCGCTGCCGATGCTCCTGGGCCTGGGCATCTTCCAGGTCAACACCTTCGTCGACGGCCTGGTGGCCAGCTACCAGACGATGGTGGGCCCCACGATCATGGGCGTCGAGTACCCGCTGCCGCCCGGCAGCATGACGGTGCTCAGCTACGGCCAGCGCCTGTACGAGTTCCCGCTCGGCGTCTTCGGCGTGGCGATCGCCACCGCCATCTTCCCGGCGCTGGCACGCGAGTCGAACGACCCCGACGCCTTCATGTCCACGCTGCGGCGCGGCATGCGGCTGAGCTTCTTCATCGGCTTCCCCGCCAGCGTGGCGCTGGTGCTGCTGCGCGAACCGCTCAGCGCGGCCGTCTTCCAGGGCGGCAAGTTCGGCGCCGAGGACGTCCGCAAGGTCGGCTTCGTGCTGGCCATGTACGCGCCCGCGATCTGGGCGTACAGCATGCAGCAGCTCAGCACGCGCGCGTTCTACGCGCTGGGCGACAGCACCACGCCGGTCAAGGTCAGCGTGTGGATGGTGGCGCTGAACTTCGCGCTGAACTGCACGCTCATCTGGACGCCGCTGGGCGTTGGCGGCCTGGCGCTCAGCACCGCGATCGCCGCCGTCGTGCAGATCGTGATCATGACGCACGTGATGCGCCGGCGGATGGGCGTGGTCGTGGACCGCGAGGTCCGCGGCAGCATGGCGCGCACCGTGCTGGCCAGCGCGATCATGGCCGCGTGCATGTGGCCGGCCTCGCTTGCCTTCCGCGGCGAGCCCTCGTGGGCCATGGCCGTGGCCGCCACGCTGGTGCTGACCGGCGTGGGCACGATCGCGTTCGTGGTGGCCAGCCGGCAGCTCAAGATGCCCGAGCTGGGCTGGGCGATCCGCGGCAAGTCCTGAACCGCGGCGGGTGCCGCCCCAAAAGCACGGACGCCCGCGCGTGGCGGGCGTCCGGTGGTTGCGTCCGTGTCCCGGCGCTGGGCCAGGTGCGGGGGTCACTTCGCCTCGTTGGGCATCGCGGGCTTGTCGCCCTTGGTGCCCTTCGTGGTCAGCGGCTGGCCGGCGGCGGCCTTGCCAGCCTTCGGGGCAGCCGGGGTGGCCGAGCCGCCCGTCTTCGGCGCCGCGGTGTCCGCGGGCACCTGCGTGTCCATCGGCTTCATCGTCAGCGGGTCGCGCAGCGGGATGTCCGTGCGCTGGCCGGCGAAGAAGTCCTTCATCGAGGCGCGGCCGCCCTGGTCGCCCGGCGCGATGCCGTCCCACTTGCCGACGACCAGCACGACCATGTCGTCGAACGTCAGGTACTTCTTGGCCACGCGCTGCACGTCCTCGGCGGTGACCTTCTGGATGTTCGCACGGTAGTTCTGCCAGTAGGCCGGTTCACGGCCGGTCCACTCGTCGTCGACGAACAGGCCCATGACCGCGTCCTTGCTGGCGAACGACTGCGGGAAGGCCTCGACGAAGCTCTTCTTCGCGACGTCCAGCTCCTCGGCGCTGACCGGCTCGCGCTGCATGCGGCCGAACTCGTCGCGCATCAGCTTGATCGCCAGGGCGACGGTGGGGTTCTTCGACTCGAACGCGCCCGCGAAGACGCCGGGGTACCACGTGCCGGCGCTCATGCCGCTGCCCACGCTGTAGGCCAGGCCCTCGTTGGAGCGGATGTTCTTCATCAGGCGGCTGGTGAACCCGCCGCCGCCCAGGATCTCGTTCATCACCTCGCAGGCGTAGAAGTCGGGGTCGTCGCGCGTGATGCTGCGGCGGCCGATGCGCACCTTGCCCTGCGGGATGTCCTTCTCGACGTGGTAGACGCCGGGCTTCAGGACGGCCGTCGGCGCGGGCGGGTTGGGCACCGCCTCGCCCTTCTTCCAGCCTTCCATCGCCTTCTCCAGCTTGGCGGCCATCTCGTCCGGGTCGAAGTCGCCCGTCACCGAGATGATCACGTTGCCCGGGTGGATCAGGCGCGCGTGCTGCTCCGCCAGCTTCTCCGGCGTGATCGAGTCCCAGCCGGCCTTCGTCGGCTGCGCGGCCTCGGCGCTGTCCTCGCCGTACACCAGGTTGGACCACTCGCGGCCCAGGATGGCGGCCGCGTCGTCGTTGCGCTGCTTCATGCCCTCGACGGCCTGGCCGCGCAGGACGTCCAGGCGAGCCTGGTCGAAGCCCGGGTTGCGCAGGATGTCGAAGAACAGCGCCATGCTCTCGTCCAGGTTGGACTTCAGCGTGTTCATGGACGCGGGGATCGCGTTGGAGCTGCCGCCGCGGCCGCGGCGACCGCCGCCACCACCGCCGACGCCGACGTTGGTGGCGAGGAAGTCGAGCTTCTCGTCCATGTCGGCCGGCGAGACGGTCTTGGTGCCGCCGGTGCGCATCATCGCGCCCATCGCGGCGGTCAGGCCCGGGATGTCCTTCGGGTCCATCCAGCCGCCGCCCTTGAAGGTCAGCGTCAGGTTGACCAGCGGGAACTCCTTGCTGGGCGCCATGTAGACGACGGTGCCGTCCTTCAGCGTGCGGCGGAAGTCGCTCGCCTTGGGCGGTGCGAAGTCGAGCGCCTTGAAGGAGATGTCCTCGGGGCGCTTGGGAAGGTCCTCGGCCTGTGCCGTGCCCGTGACGAGCGCGGCGGCCGCGGCCAGGATCATGGTGGTGGTCTTCATCGGTGTGTCTCCGTGGGTGTGCGTGTGGATGACTCTCGGCGGATCAATCCTTGTCCAGCTCGGACAGTCGCGCCTTGATCTTCTTGACCATGAAGTCCAGCATCGGCTTCATCTGCGGCGGGACCTGCTCGGCCTGCTGCTCCATCATCTGGAGCATCTGCTTCAGCTGGTCCTCGTCCTTCTCCTGCGCGATCTGCACCGCGGCCTGGCGGGCGCGTGCCTGCATCGGCGCGGGCAGCGCGGCCAGCTCCGGGTCCACCGCGACCGGCGCCGTCGCCTTGCGGGTGAACACCGCGACGGAGCGGTTGGTGCGGTCGAAGTACTGGTTCGCGACGCGCTTGATGTCGTCGGCGGTGACCGCCTGGATCTTGGCGGCCTCCTTGTTGATCTCGCTCCAGTCGCCGGCGGCCTCGGCCTGCGCCAGCTGGATCAGCAGGAAGAAGTTGTTCTGCAGGCGGCGGTAGCTGTCGGCCATCGCCTGGTTCTTCACCTTCTGCAGTTCCTTGTCGTCCACCGGCTCGGCCTGCAGCTTCTTGAGCTCGGCGTACCAGGCGTCCTCAAGCTGCTGCGGGGTGCTGTCGCCCTTGGTCTCGGCGCTGAACGAGAAGAGGCCCGCGTACTTGCGGCTCTCCTGCTGCGCGCTGGCGCCCGAGGCGATGCCCGAGCCCTCGACCATGTCCTTGTACAGGCGGCCCGTGCGGCCGTTCAGGATGCTGGACATCACGTCCAGCGGGTAGCTGTCCTTGTGCTGGAACGGCACGGTGTGGTAGCGGATCTCCACCTGTGGCTGCGTGTCGGCCTCGGCGTACATGCGCTGCTCGGCGCCCTGCTTCATCTCCAGCGTCACCATCGGGGTCGGCGCCTGCTTGCCCGCCTCCAGGCGGCTGAAGTACTTGGTGATGGTGGCCTTGGCGGCGGCGGGGTCGAAGTCGCCCACCACGATGCCCACCAGGTTGTTCGGGCGGTAGAAGGTGTTCCAGTACTTCAGCGCCTCCTCCATCGTGTAGCTGTTCAGGTCGCTGGTCCAGCCGATCACCGGCCAAGAGTAGGGGCTCGACATCCAGAACATGCTGTCGAACTGCTCCTGGAACACGCCCGTCGGCGTGCTCTCGGTGCGCAGGCGGCGCTCCTCGTGGACGACGTCGCGCTCGCTGTAGAACTCGCGGAACACGCTGCCGTTCAGGCGGTCGCTCTCCATCCACGCCCACAGCTCGAACTTGTTGCTGGGCACGTTGATGAAGTAGAAGGTCAGGTCGTAGCTGGTGAAGGCGTTCATCCCCGTGCCGCCGGCCTTGGTGTAGACCTGGTCGAACTCGTCCTTCAGGATCGTCGACAGCGCCGTCTGCTGGTCCTTCAGGCGCTTCGCCTGGGCCTCCATCGAGGCCTTCTTCTGCTTGCCGGCCTCGGTCGTGGCGTCGGCCTTCGCGATCTCGGCCTCCAGCTTCTTGATCTCGTCGTCGCCGGCCTTGCCCTGCTGCTCATCCATCAGGGTCTTCAGCTCGGCGCGCATCGCGGCCAGCGCGGGCGTGTCGTTCTTCGGGTTCCAGGGGTCGTCGATCTCGCCCTTGAAGAAGCGCGCGTACTGCTCGCCCCACGTCATGGCGTTGATCTTGTCGCGCAGGTCCTTCTGCCGGGCGCGGTACTCGGCGTCGCGCTTCGGGTCGCGGGTGCCGATCGTGTCGGTTCCCTTGAACATCATGTGCTCGAAGAAGTGGCTGATGCCGGTGATGCCGGGCCGCTCGTTCACCGAGCCGACCTTCGCCAGCCAGCCGGCGGCGATGGTGTTGGGCTGGTCGGAGCGGGGGACCAGGAGGAACTTCATCCCGTTGGGCAGGGTGAAGATCTCGGGGGCCACCTGCTGCGCCATGGCCGCGGGGGCGATGGCGAGGGTGGCGACGAGCACGTGTGCAAGCGTGGCAAGGCGCATTCGGGGTCTCCGTGTCGGTGCGATCGGCGCGGTTTCGGGACCGTCGCCGGGGGGAGCGGAGGCTACTCCGGCGAAAGACTTGCGGTCGGTGTTTGGAAGACGTCCGTTGCGGGCTATCGTTCGGCCATGCCCCACGCCCCACGCCCCGTTCTCGGACGCGTCGGGCGATCGAGCCGTTGGATCGCCCTTGCCGCTGCCCTCGCGTGCGCGGCGCCCGCCGCGGCGCAGCTGCGGGTCGTGTCCTACAACATCGTCGGACTGCTGGGCGACCAAGCCTCGCTCAGGAACGTCATCGCGTCGTTCCACACCGACGACAAGCCGGGCTTCGCGACGCCCGCCGCGATCCTGGTGTTCTGCGAGGTGCGCACCTCCACCGTCGCGGCGCTGCAGACGCTGGTCAACCAGGCCGCGCCGCCGGGCATCACGTATGCGCTGGGTACCTTCACCGGCAGCTCGGCGGAGGACAGTTCCGGCGGATCCCGCGCGGTCTTCTACCGCACGGACCTGCTCAGCGAGATCGCGGCATCGCACCAGGACATCTCGACGGGTGCCGGGCGCTTCACCGACCGGTGGCAGTTCCAGCTGGTGGGGTACACGTCCCCCGCGGCGCGCTTCTATGTCTACGGCGCGCACCTGAAGGCGTCGTCGGGTTCCACCAACGAAGCCACGCGCCTGAGCGGCGTGCAGGCGATCCGCGCGAACTCCGACGCACTCGGAGCGGGCGTCCGCGCGCTCTACGCGGGCGACATGAACTTCTACACGAGCGGCGAGAGCGGCTACCAGGCCTACCTTGCCGCGGGAAGCGGCGCGGCCTTCGACCCCATCATGCCAAGCGGCGACTGGACCGGCGCCACGAATGCCTGGATGCACACGCAGAGCCCGCGCGACATCGCCGCCAACGGCCTGGTGGGCGGCGGCATGGATGACCGGTTCGACTTCATCCTGCCGACGGCCCAGCTGGTGGACGGCACTGGGCTCTCCTACATCGCGGGCACCTACCGCGTGCCGGGAAACGACGGCAACCACTACAACCTGGCCGTCAACGCAGGCACCAACACCTACTTCCCCGGCAACGTGGGGCGCTCGAACACGCTGGCGAACCAGCTCTTCGCGGCCGCCGACCACCTGCCCGTGCTGGCCGACTTCCGCGTCCCGGCCTGGAACACCGCCGTGCTCGGCACCGTGCCCGCGCGCGTGATCCAGGGCGCGGCCGCGACGGTGCAGGTGCGCGTGGCCAACGACGCACCCGCCGACGTCGCCGCGGGCGTCGATCCGTTGGCATACGTCGTCGCCGGATCCGGCGTCCTCTCGGGAACGTTCAACGGCACGGCGGTGCTCACGCCCGCCTTCACCGCGGTCAACGTGCCGATCGTCACCACGACGATCGGCGTGCGCACCGGCACGGCCACGGTCACCAGCACCAACGAGGCCGTGCAGAACCCCAGCATCGCGCTGCCGGTGAGCGTGCGCATCGTGCGCGCCAGCAACCCGTCCTTCAGCGCGGCCGCCGACCAGAACACGGTCGCGGTGCCGATCACCGTGCCTGCGGGCAGCACCGCGCCCGTCGATGCCACGGTCAGCGTGTCGAACTTCGGTTTCACCGCCGACCAGTCGACGATGGACATCGACTCCGTGCAGGTGCCCTCTGGCCCCTGGTCGTTCGTCAGCGGCACCGCCACGGGCATTGGCGCCACGCCCGGAACCGTGCGGGTGCGTTTCTCGCCGGCTGGCCTTGCGCCGGGCACGTACAGCGCCGCCGTCACGGTGCGCACCAGCGACGAGAACGTCCCTGGCGAAGGGACCGCCAGCGTGGTGGCCACGTTCACCGCCACCATCGCGAGCGGTCGCCCCGAGGACATCAACAACGACGGGGTCGTGGACGGCGCCGACCTGGGACTCCTGCTCTCGGCATGGGGCCAGCCCGGCATCACCGACCTGAATGGCGACGGCACGACCGACGGCGGCGACCTCGGCATTCTGCTGGCCTCGTGGGGCTGATGATGCCGATGCCGCGCACCCTTCCAGCCGCCCTCGCCGCCTGCGCCGCACTGGCCGCACCGGCCGTTGCCGACGTCGTCACGCTGCAGCCCGTCGCCGACGGCACGCTCATCGAATCCGCCACCGCGCAGCAGTACGCGCTGGGCGCCGCGCTCAACATCTACTGCGGTCGCGTCGGCACCAATGGCGGGGGCACGCTGCGGCGCTCGGTGCTGCGTTACGACCTGTCCGCGCTGCCGCCCGGGGCGGTGGTCACGGCGGTGTCGCTCAAGGTCTACATGAGCCAGACCAACTCGGGCGCGCAGACGGTCAACATGCACCGCCTGCAGGAGAAGTGGGGCGAGGGCGCCAGCTTCGCATTCGGCGGCGGCGGCACGGTGCCCGAGGCGAACGACACGACGTGGATCCACACGTTCTATCCCGGCCAGCTGTGGTCGGTTCCTGGCGGGAAGTTCGTCGCCACGCCCAGTGCGTCCAAGTCGATCGCTGCGGCCGGGGCCTACACGTTCACGTCGACGCCCGCCCTGGTGGCGGACGTCACCGCGTGGCAGGCGAACCCCGCGTTGAATTGCGGCTGGATCCTGGTCGGCAACGAGTCGGTGCTCGACACCGCGAAGCGCTTCGAGAGCCGCGAGAGCGCCGACCCGACGCGCCGCCCGCTGCTGACGATCACCTACACGCAGGGCCCGATCCCGGGCGACTTCAACGGCGACGGCAAGGTGAACGGTTTGGACCTCGGCGTGCTGCTCTCGCACTGGGGCGAAAGCGGCGCGTGGGACATGGACGCCGACGGCACGGTGAACGGCGCGGACCTGGCGCTGCTCATCGCGGCCTGGCGCAACTGACGCTCGGTCGCGCCCCCGCGGCTTCGGTCCGATCCATTGGCTCAGGGCGTCAGGAAGCGGTTGGGGGCCACGGGCGCCGCGCGTTCCAGCAGCAGGAAGCCGCGGTCCTTCGAGACGACGACCTCGCCGCTCAGGAGCCACGCGGTGCCCACCGGCTGCTCGCGCACCCGCCGTTCGAGCGACTCCAGCGCCTTCGAGGGCAGGATTTCCATCGTCACCTCGGCCCCGTCCTCGACGCCGCGTCCGGTCCGCGCCGCGTCCAGGCGCGCGCGCCAGGCGCCGGTCACGGGGTCGCGCAGCACGGTCGCGCGGCGCGACTGCAGCCGCGTGGCGGCGGGCAGCAGCTTCGTACGGTCGCCGTCCTGGATCGCGGGCCGCAGCGCGGTCGCCGTCTTGCTGCGCTGGATGCCAGCCTCCAGTCGCCGCTCGATGTCGTCGGCCATGCCGTCGTCCAGCGCTGGGAACATGGCCGGATCGGGCTCATGCGCCATGCGCGGCCGCGGGGCTTCGCGGGTCGGCAGCTCCATCGTCGGCGTGGACTCGTCCAGGTACGCATCGAGCCGCGGTGCAGGGCGCGTCTTCGCGACCGGCGCGGGCCCCAGGAGCTCCTTCGGCGGCGTGCGGTTGATGAGGTCGGGCGGCGGCGGGTTCTTCAGCGCCACCACCGAGACCGGCAGCAGGTACGCGCGGCCACGGTAGTCGTGGACGCGTCCGCTGACCTCGAAGAGCGCCGGCGTGTCGACGGTGACGTCGGACAGGATCGCCTTCACGTCGTCCGACGGATCGCACGGCATGACGAAGAGCGTGCGGCGCACGTTGGCGGCCAGGCCCTCGTCCAGCTTGAAGACCAGCAGACCCGGCTCGGCCACGCTCGACGCGAAGAAGCCCTGGACGCCGGCCAGGTACGTGCCCTCGCGCAGCACCGGTGCCCGCACGCGCGACTTCGGCAGCGCGTCCGGCACCTTCGCCAGGGTCGCCGGCGGAGCCGGGCGGTCGGCCAAGGGGGTCGCGTTCGCACGTCCCGCCGGCGCCGCCTGGGGGCTCATAAGCAGGGCTGCGAGGATCGGCAGGAGGGTCATGGGCAGCGGGGAGGGCCGTCGTGGCCGCGATTCGTCCAAATCCACCGGACGGGGGCGGGCGCCCGCGTTGACTCCGCGACACGCCTGTGCCACTATACGAGTCCGCTTGCGGCCGCGTACCCAAGTGGCCTAAGGGGACGGATTGCAAATCCGTTATTTCGTGGGTTCAAATCCCACCGCGGCCTCTTCAACGACCACGACGCGTCGCCTTTCGGCGGCGCGTCGCGTCGTTTCGAGGCCGCGGGGCGTCCCGGCACCAGGGGGCCGGTCCGCGGCGTCCGCTGGCGCGGCCGCCGGGATTGTGGCGGCCCGGGGGGCCGTCAAATCCCGTTGGGGCCTGTTCACGTGGCGACGTCTCGCCTGAAGGCGGGGCGTCGCGGGAATTCGGTTGCGTTTGTCGGGTCGGGCGGGCATCCTCTTGGCAGTGGCTGCGGACCCCAACGATGCTCCGGGCTTGGGCGAACAGGCGCGCCTCGACGCACTCGAGGAACTGTCCATCGTCTACACGCCGGCAGAGGAGCGGTTCGACCGCATCACGCGGCTGTCGGCGCGGCTCCTCCGTGCGCCGATCGCGACCATCTCGCTGGTGGGTGCGCGGCAGACGTGGTTCAAGTCGCGGCACGGCATCCGCCTGTCCGAGGAGCCCCGCCGAGATGGCTTCGCCCCTTGGACGATCCAGTCCGACGGGACCTTCGTGGTGGCCGACGCGCTGGCCGACCATCGCTTCATCCGCTGCGGAATGGTGACGGGGGAGCCGCACGCCCGGGCCTACGTCGG
>JBIKJV010000122.1:0-8370 GCA_044360755.1 Phycisphaerales bacterium | reverse complement strand
CCTAACGACCCATGCACCGTCACATTGCATTGGCACTGCGCAGCGTGCAGCCCAGCAGCTTGTAGAGGACGCGCGCGCCGACGCTGCCGTTCCACTCGTCGCCGGGGGCGCCGGGGGCCACTTCGCACAGGTCGAAGCCGATCACGCGGCGGCCGCTCTTCGAGAGCAGCTCGAGCAGGTGGCAGGTCTCGGCGAAGGTGATGCCGCCCGGGACCGGCGTGCCGGTGTGCGGGCAGTGCTCGCTGGTCAGGCCGTCGATGTCGAACGAGACGTACACCTCGCGCGGCAGCGAGGCGATGATCTCGTTGCACACCTTGGTCCAGGTGGCGCCCGCGAACTGGCGGTCGCGCAGGCGCTGGTCGTAGAAGGTCTTCACGCGGCCCTTGGAGCGCTCGACGAACTGCACCTCGCGCGCGCCGACGTCGCGGATGCCCACCTGCACCAGGCGGCCGACGCCGGGCAGGCGCGTCATCACGTTGTGGAAGATGCTGGCGTGGCTCCACTCGAAGCCCTCGAAGCGCTCGCGCAGGTCGGCGTGCGCGTCGATCTGCAGGATGCCCATGCCGGGGTGGCGCAGCGAGAGCTCGGCGATCAGGCCGAACGGGCTGGAATGGTCGCCGCCGAGCAGCGCGGGGATCGCGCCGCGGTCAAGGATGCGCGCGGACTCAAGCGCGACGTAGCCGTGGACGCGTTCGCTGGCGGCGTTCACCGCGGCGATCGACTTGGCGTGCGCCTTGTTGCCGGGCACCGCGCCGCCGGCCTTGATGACGGGTTCGGCCGCCGCGCGCGCCTTGCGGCCCAGCGCGGCGATGTCCTTCGGGATCGGCAGCATCGCGATGCCGGCCTGCCAGATGGGGCCGAACTGCACGTCCTGCAGGTCGACCTGCTTGCTGGCCTCCAGCACGTGCGCCGGGCCGGCGGCGGTGCCGGGGCGGTAGCTGGTGGTGGCGTCGAACGGCACCGGGATCACCACGACGCGCGCGTCCTCGGGGCGCGTGTCCAGCCCGAAGAGGCCGTCGCCGGTCGCGGCGGCGTCGGGGTCGAAGCCGGCAGGGACGGGGGCGGCCTTCGTTGAGGCGGGGGCCTTCGTGGCGGGCTTGGATCGCTTGGCGGTTCGCGTGGCGGTGGTGGCGCGTGGCATGGGGCGGGCAGGATAGGCGGACGCCCCGGGCCGGCGCCTGATGGATCCTGCGCCCGCCCTCGTACGATCCATCGCGCATGAACCGACCGACCCTTGCGCACGGGCTCGCACGCATCCTCGCGATCACGGTGCCGATCGGCGCGCTTGCGGCGGCGATGCCCGCCGCGACGCCCACCGCGGCCGGCAGCGCCGCGTGGGAATCGCGCATCGACCAGTACGTGGCCGCGGCGCGCAAGCGGACGCTGGACGCGTGCAAGGCGAAGGGCATCGCGCTGCCCGCCGACTTCCTGGCGTGGATCGACGGCGACCCGGTGCTGCGCGACTCGGTCTACGGCTGCCGCAAGGACCCACTGCCGGTGCTGCTGGGGCTGCGGTCGCTGGAGATCGACCTTGGCACACAGTTGGTGCGCAAGGACTACCCGCAGCTTGCGCTGGCGTTCGCGATCCAGGACTCGTACACCAAGCGCGCGCCGAAGGCCGGCACGTGGAACGATGCCGACGGCGCCGTGCCGCCCGACGCGCTGCCCGACGTGACGCCGCGCAAGCCGCTGGTGCTGGCGATCCCGGGCGACCCGCGCGTGCCGGTCGACACGCACGCGAAGGACCGCCCGCTGGACCGTGACGACCACGTCGTGAACTTCCTGGAGGACCACGCGCCGATCGAGATCGAGGTGAGCGCCGAGGAGCTGCCGCCGCTGGAGTACGACGACAAGGGCGTGGCCAAGCCGCGCGGCAAGCCGGTGAAGGTGACGAAGAAGGTGATGCGGCAGCTGGTGGCCGCGGACGTGATCGCTTCGCGCGCGCTGCAGGCGGAATTCAACGCGTACATGCAGGCGCACGGGCAGGACGTGCGCCTGGACTGCGGCGACGGCGCGGTGCGGTGGAACTCGACCGACGCGGTGCACGACGACGCGCTGCGCAAGCGGATCGCCGACGCGCACGAGATGTTCCATGCGGCGTACCGCGCGAAGGGCCGCATGCCAGCCGAGCGCGACACCGCGCCCACGCCCGCCGAGAGCATGGCGTGGTTCGTGCGGAACGACCGCTGGGACTTCCCCGCCGACGTGCGCGCCGCACGCCAGTGGCCGCGGTTCCCGCTGAACGCGCCGTGGCCGGTGCTCCTGATGCTGGCAGCCGACGACCAGCCGCTGCGCGAGCGCGAGGAGGTCTGGACGAAGTTCGTGGCCACCGGCGAGGCACGCACCTACGGCGAGTACATCGGCGACATCGCGCAGCAGTTCGACATGCAGAGCGCGCGGCGGCTGAGCCCGTTCGCGTTCAACTACGGCAGCATCCAGATGATGTGGAAGGACGGCGGCGTCTGCGGAACGATGGGCAACATCGGTGCGCGCACCGAGCGGATCCTGGGCGTGCCGGCCTCGACCGCGGGCCAGCCCGGGCACTGCGCGATGGTGGAGATGGACTTCAACCCGAAGTCCGGCCAGTACCGCTGCAAGGGCGGCCAGTACGCCACCGGCGGCGACGAGGTGACCACCGTCCACGCCGGATGGAACTACGACGACAAGGGCGGCCGGCGCCCGATGGTGTTCCACCAGGCCGTGGCGTGGGGCGTGGACGCGGGGCTGCCGGCGTTCGTCGACACGCTGGTGATGCGGCGCGCGTGGGACGCGATGCCCGCGGACCAGCGCGCGAAGGAGTGCGCGAAGTTCATGGCCGAGGGCCTGGCGCGCAACCCGTACGCGATGGCGGTGGTCGAGGCCGCGATCGGCGACGCGCCGGACGGGAAGTCGGCGCTGGCGCTGGTGGACGCCTTCAACGAGGCGATGGACAAGGCGAAGCTGCCCGCCGACCGGAAGCTGTACCGCGACACCGTGCGCGACCTGGCGCACGCGCGCGCGATGGCGCTGGCGGCGCCGGCCGATTCGAAGGACGCCGCCGCCCTCCTGGCCGACCTGACGCGCCAGGGCTGCACCAACGCGCCGCTCCTGGCGCGCTGCTGGCGCGGGATCGCCGGCGAGGATGGGTTCGTGGAAAGCAGCATGAAGGCCGCGCAGGACTACCTGGCGTCACCCGACCGCACCAAGGACCGCAAGGCGTCCGACCGCTTTGCTGGCCAGGTGCGCGCGTGGGCCAAGACGATCAAGGAGAAGCCCGCGCGCGAGCTGTGGGCGGCCACGATGCTGAAGGCGTTCGAGGGCAAGGAAGAGCTGCAGCTGAAGGCGAAGAAGATGGTCGACCCGGCGGTGGCGGAGCTGCGCAAGATCGCCGGCACCCCGAAGGCGCCGAAGCAGGCCTGACCGCATGCTGCTGCCGCCCGACCTGCCGCCCGTGGACGTGCAGCGCGAGCTGGCGGACCTGCGCGCCCAGGTGGCGCGATGCGCCGCGCGCAGGACGAGCGCTGGACCGACGCCGCGCGCGCCCAGCAGGTGCGCGCGGTGGCCGCGGACATCCTGGCCGACACGTCGACCCGCGTGCAGTGGGCGGGGCCGGCCGCTCGGCCGCCGCTCTGGCACAGCCCCTACGCCGGCGGCAAGGTGATCACGAGCGACGACGGCAACTGGACGCTGCTCTTCGCCATCACGAACGTGGTGCGCTTCGTGTACGCGAATGCCAGCGGGCCGGCATCATCGAGCGTGGACGAGCAGACGCGCTGGGGCTTCGAGAACCGGCGCATCAACGTGATCCTGGCCGGCACGGTGTTCGACCCCTCGATCTCGTACCTGCTGATGCCGCAGTACGACTCCCAGCCCGACCGCTGGTCGACCGCGGTTGGGACGCTCACTCCGGTCTACGCGTGGGTGGCGAAGGACCTGGGCGACGGCTGGTCGGTGATGGCGGGCAACCAGAACGTGCCGTGGGACCTGCAGACCGACTACCTGGAGGGCTGCAGCCTGACGGCCGGGGACTACTCGATCTTCAACTACCGGTTCGGCGTGGGCCGCAACCCCGGCGTGACGCTGGAGAAGCGCACCGAGGCGATGCGTGCGCGTGGCGGCACGTTCAGCCAGCTGGGCGACCAGCAAAGCACGTGAGACGCGCCGACCAACCTCTCGTTCGCGGTGGCCGGGCGCGCGGAGCTGAAGTTCGGCGACGTGCCGTGGGATGCACTGGAGGTCGAGACGAGCTTCCCCGACACCAAGCCCAGCGTGGTGCTGGGCGTGGCGGGCGCGATGAGCAACGGTCGCGCGCAGAACCCGTCCACGCCGCCGACGCCCAGCGTGCAGGGCGTCACGGCCGACGTGGTGGCGCGGTTCGGCGGCTTCGCGCTGGAGGCGCAGGGCGTGTGGATGCGCGATGCACCCGGCGCGCCGGCGCTCGGGTGGTCGACGGGCGCGCAGTTCCAGGCGTCGTGGTTCGTGCTGCCGAAGCTGGAGACGTTCGTGCAGGCCTGCTGGATGGACACGTCCAACGTGCCATGGATCGCGCAGGCGGGCGTCAACTACTACGTGGACGGCAACCGGCTCAAGCTGACCGCGAAGGCGTTCGTGCCGTTCGGGCCGGGCGACGTGAACGGCCTCGGGCAGCTCTCGGGCGGCCTGGGCATGTCGGCGCAGTCGAACAACGCCAGCCTGGTGGCGCAGCTGCAGATGATGTGGTGACGCGGGGCGGCGGGGCGGGCGGCGCGATCACTTCGGCTTGTTGGTGTTCGCCAGCGCGATCGCCTGGGCGGCATCGCCCGTGCCCTGGAACACGGCCAGGTACGGCGCGGGATCCGCGGGCAGCGAGGTGAAGCCGATCTTCTGGCTCATCGTCAGGTTGCAGGTGACGATCGTCAGGTCGCCGCAGCGGGTGCCGCGCGCGTCGGCGATGGTCGCCTCGCTGACCGTGGCGTACTCGGCGCCCTTGGCGATGTCGGCCTTCAGCTTCTGGCCCTTGAAGTTGATGACCTGCAGGCCGTCGGCCATCATCGCGTCGAAGGCCTTGTACTCCTTGTTGCGCTGCTCGCCCAGGTAGCGGGCCAGCATCGCGCTGCCGTCCTTGGTGGCGGCGTCGTCGGCCGCGAACGCGGGCGTGCCCGGCGCGGGGCGCTTCTCGGGCATGTTGAGCGACGCCCACGCGGCCAGCTTCCACGCGCCGTCGGTCCACGTCCACACGCCCAGGCGCGGCGACGCCTTGCCGGGCAGCTTGCCGCCGCCCGCGGTCTCGGACGCGGCCACCTGACAGGTGACGACCAGCGCCTGGCCCACGCGCGTGGCGTGCACGTCGCTGGCCTTGGCGTCCTTCACGTCCATCTTCTGGATGGCGGCGATCTCGCCGGCGCGGTCGAACGCGCCCTCGAAGCTGATGCGCTGGAAGCCGGGCTGCATCTGCGCCTGGAGCGCGCCGGCGTCCTTGGCGACGATCGCCTTGAACCACGCATCGACCAGCTTGGAGCCCAGCGCATCCAGGCCGGACTGGTCGGACGGCCACGTGGGCTGCGCGGCGGCGGGAGCGGGGGCGGCCGGCGCCTGCGCGTGCGCCGTCGGCGCGGCAACGGCCAGGAAGGCGGCGAGGGCGGGCAGGACGATGGCGCGTGCGCGGAGCTTCATGGCCGGAGTTGTACCGCACGCGCGATGCGGCGACGCGCAGTGCCCGGTGGGGATCCATCCGCGATTGCGCAACGCGGCGGCTCAGCCGCCCGCCACCGGCACGAACACCCCCGCGATCGCGCCCGTCATCCAGCACGCCAGCGCGCCGGCCACCATCGCACGCAGTCCGATCGAGGCGAAGTCCGCGCGCCGCGCGGGCGCCATCGCGCCCAGGCCGCCGATCTGGATGGCGATGCTGGGCAGGTTGGCGAAGCCGCACAGCGCGTAGGTGGCGATCGTCTCGGCGCGCGTGCTGATGGTGCCCGCCTTCACCTGCTGCGCCAGGTCGACGTAGGCGACGAACTCGGTGGCGATGACCTGCACGCCCAGCAGCGCGCCGACCTTCTGCGATTCGGCGCCCGCGCCCATGAGCCACGCCAGCGGCTGCAGCACCAAGCCCAGGACATTCTGGAAGCTCAGGACGGGCAAGCCCAGCGACTGCCGCCATGACGCGATCGGCAGCCACGGGGCGTTCACCTCGCTGAGCGCGGCCAGCGGCCAGTTCAGGAGCGCGATCAGCGACACGAACGCCACCAGCATCGCCGCCACGTTGAGGGCCAGCTTCAGGCCATCGGTCGCGCCCTCGGCGGCCGCGTCCATGACGTTGGCGGTGGTGCGCGGCATCTCGCGCAGCGCGCGCAGCGTCTCCTCGGGCACGCGCTGGGTCTCGGGCAGCATCAGCTTCGCCATCACGATTCCGGCCGGCGCCGACATCACGCTGGCGCACATGAAGTGCTTGGCCACCTCGATGCGCGAGGCCTCGGCGTCGCCGCCGACCATCACGATGTACGCCGCCATCACGCTGCCGGCGATGGTGGCGAACCCGCCCACCATGATGCACATGATCTGTGAGCGCGTCATGCCCCCGATGAACGGCTTCACCGTGAGCGGCGCCTCGGTCTGCCCCAGGAAGATGTTGGCCGCCGCGGAGAGCGACTCGGCGCCGCTGATCCCCAGCGTGCGGCGCAGCAGCGCAGCCAGCACCGCCACCACGCGCTGCATGACGCCCAGGTGGTAGAGCACCGCCATCAGCGACGCGAAGAAGATGATGATCGGCAGCACCTTGACCGCGAAGATGAAGCCCCACGCACCGGACGCGTCGGACGCGTTGCCGAAGATGAAGCGCGTGCCCTCGTCGGCGAACGAGATGACCTTGGTCACGCCGGTGGCGAAGAGCGTGAACGCAGCGACGACCGGCGGGAAGCTGATGAAGAGGAACGCGATCGCGGCCTGCAGCGCGACGCCCGCGCCGACGGTGCGCCAGTTGATGGCGCGGCGATCCGTGCTGAGCGCCCAGCCGATGGCCAGGATCGCCAGGATGCCGAGGATTCCCACGTATTGCTGCATGTGCGCTCCGTGCGGTTGCGCCGGACGCGCGACGGCGCGGCGGGCGGGCGCAGCATACGGAGCGCCCGCCCGCCGGGCCTATCCTGCGCGCGTGGCACGCGACCCGCGCCCCGTGACCTTCGAGGAGGCCGCCCAGGCGATCCTGGACGCGGCGCGCGCGCACGGCCCCCGCGCGGTGGTGGGCATCACGGGTCCGGTGGCGGCGGGCAAGTCGACGCTGGCGAAGTGCGTCTCGGCGTGCATCGTGAGCACCGACCACTACCTGCCCGACTACGACCGCACGCCCGAGCACCTGCGCGACCTGCCGGATTCGTCCGACCTTCCGCGCCTGGCGGCCGACCTGGCCGAGCTGCGCGCAGGGCGAACCGCGCGCATCCCGCGCTGGACGTTCGAGGCCCACGCGCGCGTGGGCGAGCAGGAGATCGTTCCGGCGCCGATCGTGGTGGTGGAGGGCCTGCACGCGCTGCATCCCCTGCCCCGCGCGCACGTGGACGTGGCGGTCTACGTGGATGCGCCGCGCGAGTTGCGCTGGGAACGCGCCGTTGCCCGCGAACGCGCCGGCGACCGGCCGTGGCCCATCGAGTACCTGCGGCACTTCTTCGAGAACGTCGCGGAGCCGACGTACGCGGCGCATGCGGCGGCGTACCGCGACGCGGCGCACGTCGTGGTCGTCACGGGCTGACGCGCCTGCTGGGCCGGAAGCACGCCGCGCACGTGGCGACGAAGTCCCCGATCCCGCCGACGATGATGCGGTCGGCGCTGGCCACCAGGCGCTCGCTGTGCGTGCTGGGCGCGCCGCAGCGCGCGCAGGTGCCGGCGATGCGCGTGACCCGGTCGGCGCGCGGCAGCAGCGCGTCGAACGGCGCGAAGACGTCGCCGAAGTGGTCGATGTCGCACCCCGCGACGGCCACGTCGATGCCGCGCGCCAGGAGCGCATCGATGGGCGCGACCGCTTCTGACGCGAAGAAGTGGATCTCGTCGATCGCGACCAGTCCGGCGTCGCCGGCAGGCGCGTGCACCAGCACCTGGTCCAGCGACGCGACGGGCATGGCGCCGATCCGGTCGCCGACGTGCGTGACCAGTTCGCGGTCGGCGTAGCGCACGTCGCGGGCGGGCTTCACGGCCAGCGTCCCGCGCCCGGCCGCCTGTGCGGCGCGCAGCAGGCGCAGCAGTTCGGTGGTCTTGCCCGCGAACATGGGCCCGCACACCACGTGCAGCCGGCCGCGCGTCATGGCGCGCCAGCCCCGGCAGCCGCGGTGCGGCGATCGTGCCGAGCGCGCACCCGCCGCAGCCACGCATAGGCGGGCACGTTGACGAAGAGCACCGCCGCGGCCCAGCACGCCGCGGAGCCCG
>JBIKJV010000385.1:0-8385 GCA_044360755.1 Phycisphaerales bacterium | reverse complement strand
TAACGACTTTCTACTGATATATATACTTTATTAGGGTCAAATTTTTTGTTAGCTTTCATAACTTTAAAATGGTGCTATTGCGTGATATAATAGATTTTTAACTATATAAGCTAGATGTTCTAGTCCTTTTTCTTTAGCTAAGTCACTAGGGTCTTTTGGAAGTCCTATAGGATTATGTATATAAATACAATTATATAATTCAGATTGTGTTATTGCAGACTGTATTCCAGCTTTATCATTATTATGATATAGTATAAGTAATTCATATCTTTCTTTTAGCTTCTGAATCTTCTCTGGTAATATAGATGTAGTTTCGGACATAGGTGCAATAACTTCATAATCTAGATTATACTGTCTTTGTATCTTTCTTAATACCTTTACATCTTTATAACTTGATGTTATAATTAGATTACTCTTATCACATTTTAGTTTTAAAGCTCCTTGTAACACATCAGCTTTACCATGTATAAATTTCAACTCTCCTTTTACTTTATCGGCAAAAGGGCAATATATTTTATAATCATAACCACCAAAACAATAGGCAAAACCTATATTTTTAGGAACATTATATTTTATACCGTTTATCCAGTAACATTTTATAGGTACAACATCATCTTCTAAGTCTTCTAATTTTAAATGATATTGTTTCCAGTAATCTAAATGCGTTTTTGTCCAAGGTAAAGTTTTAATACGTATATCTATAGGTTTACTCTCTTTTTTATTTAATTCTAATATTGTTGTTGGTGTCATAACATATTTTAATTCTAGTTTCCTCTCTACCGATAAAAGGTCAAAATGTAGGCAAATTAATTCTAAACAATCACTGAAGCTGCAATTAGCCATACTTTGAACTAAATCAAAACAATCGTAGCCTTTTATTTCTGCCCAATCTCTAAACCATAATTTGTATCCGTACTTAGTTAAATATATTTTAAAGCTACAAGTAGGAAAAGAATCCTTTCTTAAAGGATTACAAAACAATATTTTATTATTTACTAATGTATTTATTCCACTTATGTTTAAGTATTTCTCAAAAATCATTATTTGGGCTTCTAATTCATTAGTACCTATATTATTTAGTACAAAGTCTTTATCTAATCTACTATCTCTAGCTTTCATGTTTTATTATTATTGTTACTTAATTTACATAAATACAAAAAAGGCGATAGTATATAATGTATACTACCGCCTTACAAAAACCCTCTTTTATTTAACTATGAAATTCAATGTAGTTATAATTATACCCAGCTACTAGTTGATGGAGCTGCTGAAACAGCATCATCTGGTTTATCAGCATCGTTGTTTAATGAAACATAAGCTAATTCTAGATTACTTGGATATATAGCGTCAAATTCGCCATAAGTATCATCTAAAGATTTATTAAAAATATCTTTAGGTGTTTTAGCTGTAGGTCTGCTGTAACACTTATTGTATACTGTCTGGTAAAGTTTACCGTTATCTGCTTTTTTAACACCTAATAAAACAGTTATTTCATTATTAGGAAAGCTTTTAGCCATACTCTTTAATTCTGTAACATCTCCTTTTGCAATTTTTGTATAATCTGCAAAATTACAATTATCTTTAGAACCTACATTCATCCAGTTACGTACAAAGTTAAGTAATGCAACTTCACCTTTTTTAGCTTGGTGCATTGGAACATATTTTGTAAACCATGCCATTTTCTCATTAGCTAACATTTTTTCTTCGCTTTGCCAACTATCGTTACCTAAAGCATTAATAGTACGTACAGAACCAGTACGAGCTATATCAAATTCAGGGCTAACTAAAAACTCTAATCTTGTTTTGATAGTTTCTTTAGCACGTATAAAATTACCTGCTAAATCTTTTTTATCTGTTAACACCATTTGGTCATTAGCTAAATGAAGTACTACTTTATTATAAGTATTTTCTACACCTTCTTCTGTTTTAAGTACAATATCTGTATATTTAGGTTCTTCTTTAAGTTCTTCAATATTGTACATTTGTTTTAGGACATCTCCTGTTGGATTAATAGCCACAACTTTTAGGTTGGCTAATCCTCCGTAATAAACTATCGAGTTTAATACTTGTTCTTTTGAATCATTACCTTTAATTCCACTCATTTTTATTTTAAATTAAATTTTTATTTGTTAAAAACAATAAAAGGGCAGCAACTTTATTACAGTTACTACCCTTTTATATAAGATTTGCAGATATTATTCTGCGTTGTTAGCATCTTCTTCTACTTCTTCTTCACCAGCTACATAAGCTTTAGCTGGAACTTCAGAAGCTACAATTTGAAAATAGCTACCATTTTCGTCAGAACCGATAGGTGTCACATTGTAATATTGTGCGCCTTCAAAGTTCTCGTCTAATAACCCTTCTGCTGCAAGTGCTTTTACTAGACTTGGTACAGTAACAGTTTTAGACTTCTTACCATTAGGACTACGTTTGCTTGGAGCTAAAAAGTTACCTTTAGTAGCACCTAAAATAGCAATACCTACAATACCGTTTTCAGCATCATGAAAAGCAGCTGCTGAAGTAGATGGGCCAGCTACACCTAACGTATCAATACCTGTTGAGGTAAATACAAATTGGTTAATAATTTCGCTTACACCAGCTTTGCTTACTTTAGTGTAGTGTGAATAACGGAAAGCAAATGCTGATTCTCTTGTTTGACCTGCTGTAGATTTACGAGTTGTTCCTTTTGATAGGATGTTAATGTTTGAAAAGTTCATTGTTTAAAAAATTAAAAGTTAAAAATTGATTTATTGTGATACAAATATAATATTACTTTCTACTTTATGCAAACAAAATATAAGGTTTTTCTTATTTATTTAAAATTATTTTTGTGGCAACTCACACGCTAATAAAATTAAACTTGCTTGAAAAAAGTTCAAATAATAGATTTTTGTTGATTTAAAAACTATAATATTATCACTTATATATTATAGTACTTCCTAATAGTAGCATCTACTAAAGCTAACGAATTAGGTATGCTGAATTTATCAAACATTCCTATTGGTGTTTTAGCACTGCTTCTAGCTGCTTTTGTTTGAAAGGTGAATTTATTATCACCTTCATTTCCATATTCTACAGAAGTAAATAGACATATTGGAAAGAAACCTTCAGGCATTTGCCTTTTAGATTTCTTACCGATTACAGATAGTACTTTCTTTTCGTTACCATCTACATCAGTAATTAATTCTACGTGACCCATAATGTATGCTATTTGGTCTGCTCTTAAAACATTATTACAAAGTTCCGTTAACTCTATAATATCATTTGCTACATCTCTCCATTGGTCAAAGGTCATCTTCTTTCTATCGTTAAATTCCTTAAACGATAAATATACGTTAAGAGTGTCTAAAGAAACAGATTTTATCTTCTCTGATTTGCTTAAAGCTTCTATACAAGCTTTAATATCTCTAAAATCACTTATAACAGCATAATTTTTCTTTTCTGCTGACCACATTCCTGCTGGAAAAGGTAGCTCTTTTTTATCTAGATTGATAATATAATGTGTTTCTGGATTCATACCTTTGTATCCATCCTTACTAAAATCATATTTACCATCAGGATTAACTATTGTAGATGTGGTTTTACCATCACCTGACATTCCAAATATTCCTACTAATTTACCCATGTTTTATATTGTTATGTTAAGTTTTCCTTTTTTATTATTTCTTTCTTCTATTTGTTTTGCTATAGGTTTTTTAAAGTTAGACATCATTGTATAATACTCTGGATTTTCTTCAAATTCTTCTGCCTTTGGTATTTCTTCAAAATAACCACAATGACCTAAAAACCTCATACCTAGAGCTGCACCATCTCTACCACCTCTATTCTTAATTACAAAAGCTGCCCTAAATATATCAAGAACATCATGCTTTGTTGCTTTTAAGTCATAATCTAGATACCTTAAAATATTATATCTTTTAGGTGAAAATAAAGCAATAGCTACAGAACAATCTTCTTGACTGTTACCGCTATCTTTAAAATCTTCTAGTTGTGGTGTTAATTCTTTAAATCTCTGTCTTTGAATATCGCCCATTTCTCTATTAAACTGAGAAACTACTATTGGTATACATCTATATTTATTTCTAAGCTCTACTAAATATGTAGATAACTTATCAATGTTTTGCTTTTTATTAGTGTATTCTCCTTTAGTTTTTTCTGATTTTACTAGACCTATGTGGTCAACAATCACTAAAACATATTCATTACTGTTATTAGGTTTATAATAAGAAATTTCTTTTTCTTTACCTGCTACAGTACGTTTATATTTAATGTAAGTGCCAACAGATTCACAATATTCTTGTACTTGTTTAAATATAGCTGTAGGCCCAATAGGTACATCTTCAAAAGTTATAAATTCAAACATAGTGTCAAAGTGTTGTTTATAAGCTTTAATTTTTTCAAATAAATTATCATTTAATCTATTAGCTACGTCTGTTTCACTTTCCATATCCATACCTAGTATATGTTCTGGGTCTACTTCTATGCGTTCATCTATGTACAATTGATAACTTATCCATTTAGCTAATTTAGATTCTATATCTATTTCAAAACTATAGTAGAATACTTTTATACTTTCTTTAGCGTTATTCTTAACTATCCAATTATATGGATTTATAAGAAACGCTTGGTCAACAAAAGCTGTTTTACCTATCCCAGTATTAGCTCCTATTAAATAATATTTCTTCTTTTGTAGTCCTCTTAGAAACTTATCTAATCTACCAAAACCCATAGGTATGCCTTTATTAAGACCTTTTCTACCTTCTTCTACATATTTTAAAAAATTGTCAAATTGCATAGTTTTATATATTACTTATTGCGTCTTTATCTGCTTTATCTTGCTCCATTAACTCTTCTATATCTTCCCATAATCTACTTTCTAAAGCTTTACGTATGCCCATACCGTTTACTTTACCTTTTTCTACATATTTTTTATAGTGTGAAAAAGCTTCAACAATACTTTTATGTTTTAATATATCTCCGCCTGTAATTTCATTATAATAACTGTAAAATTCTTGTCTATCAGGTATTATCTTAATAGATTGTCTTTTACCATTAATTGTAATCCATGCAGGATATACTTTTAGCAATTCTTCAGAAGCTAATTCTGGGTCAATATAAATTTGTTCTCTAAATTTTGGTGTTACTACAACCATCTCTAGAATAATTACATCTTTTACTCTTTCATATTTTATTTCTCCTTTCCTTGTTTGTAAAATTGCTACTGTTTTTGGTACATTACTATCACTAAAGTTAGCTATATACCCTTTTTGTTCTAAATCTTCTATTTCTGTCCATCTAAATCCTCCATGTCTTTCAGCATATTCTATAAACATATCTGACTTTTTATAAAAGTCTTGTTCTAGTAATAGCACACAGAAATAAGCTTGATTTGGTGTTATATCTAATTTTCTTAGAATGTCTTGAAATCTTTTTGTGTCATAAAACATTTGTTATTTCCTTATTATAATAAAATTGTTCTTCATAAATATCTCCTAACACGTAATCTACTTCTTGTTTAGTATAATTTGTACTGAACAGAAAGTTTATATTATCTACTAATTGCTCACTATTAATAGTAAAATCAGTATTATTATGCTTACAAGTTTCGATTATACGTGTTTTTAGGAGATAATGCTCGTCTTTTGATAAAGTAACTACTCTATCTGGTCTACTGTATTTATCCATCTGATATTTGGCATTGATTTTTGTCTTTTTTTTAACCAACCTATTTCCATAGTATCGTTAACATATAAATTAACTATAATAGCTACATCATCATCACTAATATAACGTGAAACCCTTCCTATACGTTGTATAGCTTGTCTTTCTACACTAGTACCACTAGCAATTACAGCACACTTTAAACTAGGTACATCTACACCTTCATCTAAAGCTTTAGCAGCACAAATGACTTTAACCTTATTATCTTTTATGTCATTTAATGCTTTTGTTTTAGCTTTATCGTTTAATCCGCTATGATAAAATGTAGAAGTTTCTGGTAATAGGTTTTGTACTGCCTCTGCATACTTTTTAGTTTCACTAAATATGATGGTCTTTTTACCTACCTTATTAACAATTGATGGAATTATAGATACTTTATTTACTGCACCATATAGTAATGCTTTTCTAGCTGAACTAGCCATATTATATCTAGCTAATCTCATTTGCATTTCTTTATAGTCTATATCATTATCTCTACAGAACCTAGCCAAAGCTAATTTGTCCTTATTGGCCTTAAATGGGTCAATCCCATCTATATAAGGTGAATGACTTTTCAGTATATTAGTTAGCTTAGTATATTTTTCCATTTCTTCTGGTGTAAAATCTACAGATAAATTATATTGTCTATACCTACTTACCCATTTATTAACCATAGCTTCTTGAATACCTATTTCAGCTACTATTTGTATACCTCTTCCATTTAGAAATAATAATTGGTCTGCACTAAAAGTTGCCGATAAACACAAACAAGCAGAAAAATTAGTTTTATCTATTACAGTATTAAACCATTCAGCATCATCACTAGAAAATCTATGAGCTTCATCCAGTAAAAGAAAATCACATTCTCTTGTTTCACTTAAATAAGTATTAATTACAAACACTTCTATTTTATGAGGTAAGTTTTTTTCTTTTATTCCTTGTTCCCATTGTTCTTTTAATGATATAGTAGGTACAACAACATGTGTAGTTTTATCTTTATTAAATCTAGCTACAGTTTTAAAACCAATCCATGTTTTTCCAAACCCAGTACACGCTGATACAGCAGCACCTACTCCACCAGCTTTAAACACATTAATTATTTTTTCTACTACTTGATTTTGTTTCTCGTCTCTAGTCATCTTTATTAGCGTGTTTTATAACTACATTTTTTAATTTAGTATGTTTTTGTTTTGTTCCTATAAGAATATCTACACTTCTTATAAATCTAATATTCATACAATCAGCAACAATATAATAACCATCATATTCACCTGCATTTTCAATAATTACTATTTCTCCATATCTAAATTCTTCAAGTAAATCTCTACTAAGTCCTATGAATCTTTGACTAAAAGGATTTTTCTTGTCAATTTTAAATTGTTTTGAGGTTAAATTTGGATTATTATCTGTTTGGCTTTTTGTGGCGTTATACGTTGAAAGAGTGACTAAATAAGCATCTTTTTCAAAAGTGTCTATAATGCTATAATATAAATTTAGAAATAAACTGTCTTGTTTGTTATTTATTACTTCTACTTTATCTATACGATTACTCATAAAAAGTATTGTAACAATTAATACAAACATAACCACACTTGCTATAAAATTAATGGCTTTCATCTTCTTCTCCTCCGTTAATAATATTTGGAACTATTCCAGCTTTAGTCCAACCTTCTATGAAGCTATCAGCACATTCTTTAGGTGTTTTATCTCCTAACCAATCTTCTTTAACTTCATCTTCATCTGGATAATCGTCTTCTTTACTATATCCAGCTATAGCTAATTCTGCTACAACTAACTGTAAGTAATTTTCAAATGATATTCCTTTATTTTTTCCCATAATTTAAATTTTTATTTTTCTTGTTAATACATATTCTTTTTCTAGATTAGTAACACTTTCTACTTTAATAAGTTCTTCAGGTTTTTTTAATAAGTCTTTTAATTCTTCGTTTATAGAGTTTATAGTACTAAGAAAAATTCTATTATCATCAGCACTATGTTTAATATAGTTTAAAATTTTATCTTTAGCTACATTTTCTATTTTTAAAGCGTTTATTTCATCTAATTTGTCAGACTTTTTTGAATTTATTTCTCTTTTAAGTCTTTTTACTATAGAATTAACATGTATTATTCTTTTAATTAGTACATTGTAATCAAAAGTCATTTCACATATACGAAATTCTATTGTTTTAAAAGAAGTATTTACTCTAACCCAATTACCTTTTGAAATAGAAATATTTCTATTATTATAGCTACCTTTATAATTCCAACTATCTAGTTCATCTAACATCCACCTAAACCTTCTAGTGTCTGCTGGTACACTAAAACCAGTCATATCTACGTGTATATGAATACCACTATCTTCATTAAGTAAAGAATTTAACTTTAATTGTTCACATATATTCCATAAACATATTAAACCTTTTATACCAGCAGGAATTTGAAATCTTTGTTCCCAAGAATCTACATTTACTTCTACTATATCAGGTATAGCTTTAAAATGTTCTATTTTAAATGTTTTATTTTGACTACATTCAATTTCAAATCCTGTGGTATATGGTAAGTAGTTGTCGTATATATCTACTAAAGTTTCTACATCATCAATAGCTAATAAAGCAAGCGAATTTTCAAATATACACTTTTCTATCAACTCTTTGTATGTTGACATTATTAATATTCTCCTGCTCG
>JBIKJV010000121.1:0-8461 GCA_044360755.1 Phycisphaerales bacterium | reverse complement strand
CAGGGGCACGATCGTGGTGGCCAGGATCGCCTGCAGGTACGTGGCGTGCAGGCGGTCCTCCAGGAAGATGGCCTGCGGCGCGCCGATCATCAGGTTGCCGACGCCGAAGACGAACATCCACACCATGAAGCGGCGGTACTCGCGGTCGTCGACCAGGACCTGCCAGTTGGTTCGGAGCGCGTCGTGCGCGACGCGGGCGCCGTGCGCGGGGTTGGCGCTCAGCCGCACCGGGCCGCCCTCGGCGCGTTCGGCGCGCGCCAGGCGCTTGGCGCCGCGCAGGCGGATCTTCCGGAAGATCTGGTTGCCCCAGAGGCCCATGATGGCCAGCACCGGGAACACCACGTGGAACGCGCCGGGCCCGATGTCCATGCTGGCACCCACGATCCACCCCGAGAACGCCAGCACGATGGACTGCATCGTGGCCATCTTGCCGGCGATGGTGGCGCGGCTCTCCTTGGGGTAGTTCTGGCGCCACACGGCGGTGCGCGCGGTGATGACGCCGGTCCACGAGACGCGCGCCACCAGCACCAGCAGGCACGTGCCGAGCAGGCCCCACGCGTTCACCGGCATCAGCGCCACCGCGCCCACGCACAGGCAGGTGACCACCTGGATCGCGGCGATGAAGCGGATCTTGTCGCGGCCCGCGCCTGCGCGCGCCCAGAGGAAGCTGGTGAGGTTCGCGAAGTTGGGCGCGGCGCTGACGACGGCGACGGCGAAGTCCAGCAGCCAGGGCGGGATGCCCGGCACGTCGGTCCACGCCTTCTTCACCAGCACCGAGATGGTGCCGCCCTCGATGGCGCCCAGCATCATGGGCAGCAGCGCCCACGAGAGCAGCTCCCGCGCGTAGTTGGCGCGCTGCATCGGCGCGATCGAGCGGGGGTGGAAGCCGCGCAGCCAGTCGGCCACCAGGTCGACCAGCGTGCGGGGATGGGGAACGGCCTTCATCGTGCGTGCGCCGTCCGTGGCGCGGGATGGGGGTGCAGGGCAGGGTCAGGGATGGTCCGACGGGGCCCGACCCCACCGGGGGCCGGCCGAAGCGAAGCTCGAACCCCAAGCGTAGGTGGGCTCGCCTGCCGTCGATCCCGACCTTCCACTCGAGGGAGGCATGGTCATCGTCGCAGCAATTAAGGGGCGATCCCTTGGGGTCCGCATCGGTTCGAGCAAATAGGCGACGAACCAAGCACCCAGGGGGGTCGGACCCCGTCGGTCCGGCGAAGAGTCTAGCCCGGCCGCAGCCCGGTCCGGCGGAGTGCGGCCGGAAGTGCCGCGCAGTAGGCCAGGTAGGCGTCTTCCAGGCTGTCGGGGATGACCCGCACCTCGCCGATCACCGACATGAAGTTGGTGTCGCCCGCCCAACGGGGCACGACGTGGCCGTGCAGGTGCTCGGGCAGGCCGGCGCCGGCCGCGCGGCCCAGGTTGATGCCGGTGTTCATGCCCTGCGGGTGGTAGGCCTCGTCGCAGAGCGCGATGGCCAGTTCCAGCAGCCGCCAGAAGTGGGCGCGGTCGTCGGGGGCGTACTCCTCGGGCGTGGGCTTGGGCTGGCCCAGCGCCACCAGCAGGTGGCCGTTGCTGTAGGGGTAGCGGTTCAGCAGCACCATGCCGCGCGAATCGCGGAAGACGACCAGCTGGGCCGCGTCCCGTTCCGGGTGGGACCAGTACTCGGCAAGGAAGTTGGGTGCGGCGCCGTTCGCCCCGCCGGCGCGGGCGGTGCCGGCCGCGTGCTCGAGCGAGCGCAGGTACGCCATCCGCCAGGGTGCCCACAGGGAACGCTGCATGGCGGCGAGTGTAGGGAAAGGCCCAGCGGCGAGGGCCCGGTGGGCGTTGGTTCACATTTCTGCCCTGGCCCGCAATCGGCGGCCGCTGCCGTGCGTCTTCTCGGTGCATGGCCACGCCCGCCGACCCCCAACACGGCATCTGGACGGACCTTCACTGGCGCGCCGCCGCCTCGCCGGCACGGCTGCAGCTCCTGACCGCCATCGAGGGGCTGGGCAGCCTGACCGTCCTGGCGCTGGCCGAGGCGACCGGGCGCTCGGCGCCATCGCTCTACCCGCACCTGGAGCAGCTGGAGCACGCGGGGTTCGTCGTCAGCTCCGAGGAGACGGTCGATGGCCGCAAGCAGCGCGTGTACGCGCCCGGCCCTTCGATGAAGCTCAGCCCCGTTGACCCGCACCGGGCACACGGCATCGCCCGCCTGGCGCGCGCGTCCAAGCTGCTCATGGACGACGCCTCGCGGCGCTTCAGCCGCTGGGCCGCGACCGCGGAAGGCCAGCCGATCGGCAGCGGGTACGAGTCGCGTGTCCACGCCGTCTCGCACACCACGTGGCTGGACGATGCCCAGCGCGCCGAGCTGAACAAGCTGGTCGAGCAGATGACGAAGCTGCTGGCCCGCGCGCGCGTCGAGCGCCGCGGGTCGCTGCACACCGTCGTGCTGGCGCACTTCCCCGACCCGCGCGGCGAGCTCACGGACGCGCCGGCGCCGGCGGATCCCGTTCAGGCGTGACCGGCTCGGGCCGGAAGAGCCGCGGCGGCGCGTATCGCCCGCCGAACTCGGCATCGAGTGGCCACTCGGCCTGCCCGGGCCACCAGCGCGCGGCGGGCAGCGGGTCGGCATCGAAGGGCAGCGCGAACGCGGCGGCGTCGGGGTCGGCCCGGATCGCCATGGTCCAGCCCTCGGCGGGTTCACCGCGCTCCGCGGCGTCGGCCAGCCGCAGCAGGGCATCGCGGTCCTCCAGCTCGGTGATCCACCCGAACTGCGGGCTGGACGAGCCACCGTGCCACCAGAAGCGCGTGCGGCGCCGGACCTGGCCGCGTTCGCGCAGCTCGTAGGCCACGCCGATGCAGAGGTCTGCCCATGCGGGCGCCGCGAAGGTGCCGCGCAGGTGACGCATGCCGACCGGCCGGCCGCGGTCGCGCCAGGCAACGACGCGCTCGCGGAACGTGCGCACGATCGCGGTGTCGAGTTCGGGCGAGGGGTCGGCGTGGAATGCCTCGGCGGCGCCGCGCGCGATCGGGGCGTGCACCTCGAGCGGGGGCTCGTCGCGCCAATCGCGCCAGTTGCCGCCTGCTCCGTCCCAGGTGCGTGCCTGCACGAGGATGCGGGCGTCGATGCGGTCGGCCTCGCGCGCGGCGGGCACCGGCACCACCAGCGGCGTGAAGTCGGCACGCGGGTCCGCTGCGGAATCCCAGACGATCCACGTGTCCATGCCCTCGAGCCGCGCGCGCCATTCGCCGCGCAGGCCCCATGCGGCGCCGCGCACGCGGACGGCGGGCGTGCGGCCTTGCGGCCACGCGCGCGGGGCCTCGGCGCGCACGGTGGTGCCCAGGCGCCGCAGGATCGCGTCGATGCCGGCAGACCACGCGGCCAGCGCGCGGTCGCGTGCGGCGCGCTCGGGCTCGGTGCGCGCCAGCTTCGACTGCAGCTCGCCGGGGACCGCGTCGCCGATCGTGCGCAGCACCTCGACCGCGAAGGGCGGCGGCACGCCGCGCCCGGCCTGCTCCCCGACGATGGTCTCGGCCAGTTCCGTCAGCTGCTCCGGCGTGAACTCGTCCTGCATCAGCCGGCGGCGCAGCTCGCGTGCGATCTCGCCGTTGCGGTCCGTGGGATCGATCCAGCCGGCCAGCGTGACCAGGGCCGCGTTCGGCAGCAGGTTCACCACGCCCGTGTTCAGCACCTGGAGCCGCGTCCAGCCGGCGACCGCCAGGATGAGGAGCAGCGCGAAGGCGGCCGACCCCCAGCGCCGGCGCGTGCGCGCGAAGTCAGCCTCGTCCCGCGCCGCGAATCCGCATTCGCCGCAGGTCATGCCCGGCGTGGCCGAGAGGTCGTGCCAGCAGCGCGGGCAGCGTCGGCGCCCGCGCGGCTTGTCACGGAACAGCGCCCACCACACCGCACCCACGCCCACCGCGACGAACGCCAGCGCGCCCGCCAGCAGCGCGAACATCGCGGCGGCGCCCATCATGCGCGGCGCCCGGACCGGCTCAGGCCATGCGGATCCACTTCAGCAGCTCCTTGGGCGTGGGCGGCTTGCCCTGCATCAGGACGCCCACGCGGAAGATCTTGGCGCCGGCCCACACGAAGACGCCCACCCACGCGAAGCCCCACACGATGCTCGCGATGACCTGCCACGCGGCGATCGGCTCGCTGCTGGCGGTCACGCGCAGGATCATCACGAAGGGGATCGCCGGCGGCACGAAGCCCATGATGGTCGCCAGCATGCCGTTGGGCTGCTCGCTGATCGGCAGCCAGAGGATCAGGGGGATCATCAGGACCAGCATCGCGGGGGTGACCAGGCTCTGCGCCTCGCGCAGGTCGCTCACGGCGCTGCCGACGCTGGCCATCATCGTGCTGACGAACGCGTAGGCCATCACGAAGTAGATGCCCATGAGGAGCAGCGTCCAGGGCGACACGAGGTCGGCCATCGCCGCGGCGGACAGGCCGGCGATCGCCAGCCCGCCGTACATCACCAGCATGACGGCCGAGACCATCGCATAGCCCAGGATCTTGCCCAGGAGCAGCTGCATCGGGCTGACCGCGCTCAGGATGACCTCCATGACCTTGCTCGACTTCTCCTCGATGGTGGAGGTCAGCAGGTACTGCCCGCTGGTGAAGGTCGTGATCCAGAGCAGCATCATGAAGCCCGCCGGCAGCAGCATCTTGGCGGCCACGCTCTCGCTGGCCTCCTTGCCGTCGGTTGCCAGGCGGCGGACCGACGTGTCGGGGACGCTGAGCAGGGCGTTCAGCGAGACGTAGTCGCTGCCCGCGGCCTCGACGCGCGCCTTCACGATCGCGCGGGCGACCGACTTCTCGAAGAGCCGCGTCAGGCGGGGCGGGCTCTTCGAAGGCACCACCAGCGTGAACGACGCGTCGCGGCCCTCGGCGTCGCGCGGGTCGGCCTTGAGGACGTCGGCCGGCACGATGGCCAGGCCCAGAAGCGACCCGTCCTGCACGCGCGCGCGCAGCGCGGCCTCCTGCTCGGTGTCCGTCACCGACTCGACGCGCACGTCGACGCTGGCCGCCGCCTTGGCGGCCTGCCCGACGGCATCGCCGGCGCCCGGAGCGGCGGGGATGAGCGTCGAATTGCGCTCGATCGTCTCCTGCATCTCGCGGCCGACGGATTCGGGTGCGAGTTCGGTGGTGGCGAACCCCGCGACCCTGCCGGAGGGATCCAGCACCGCCAGCGTGCCGGAGACGGGCGCCATCGCGGAGCCGATCAGCGCGCCGATGCCGGCGACGGCCGCGAACATGATGACCGGCACCACCAGCGCGCCGAAGATGAAACCCTTGGTGAGGGCGGTGTGCCGGAACTCGCGGAAGGCGATCGCCGCGACCTTGCGCGCGGGGTGCTCGGGGCGTGCGTCAGCCATTGCCGGACTCCTCGCTGGGGGGAAGCGCCTCGCCGACCAGCTCGACGAAGACGTCGTCGAGCGTGGTGCGGCGCAGCTCGACGGAACGGACGGGCAGGACGGCGGTCGCGGCGCGCACGACGGCCTGCGCGTCGGCCTCGCGCGCGACGTGCAGCTCGGCGGCGCGGCGCTCGGGCACCCACTGCGCGGTGTCGACGCCCGGGATCGCGCGCAGCGCGTCCACGCAGCGCGGGTCGGCGTCCGCGGGCTGGACCTCGACGGTGCGCGGGTCGAAGCGCGCGTGGATCTGGGGCATCGTCGCGTCCAGGATCTTCTGGCCCTTGTTGATCAGCACGATGCGGTCGCAGAGCTGCTCGGCCTGGTGCATCACGTGCGTGCTGAAGATGATCGTCCGGCCGGTGGCGTGGATGTCGCGGATCATCCGGTTGAGGAGCCGCGCGTTCACCGGGTCGAGTCCGCTGAACGGTTCGTCCAGGATCAGGAGCTCGGGCTCGTGGATCACGCTGGCGATGAACTGGATCTTCTGCTGCTGGCCCTTCGAGAGCTCCTGGCAGCGCTTCTTGGCGACATCCGGCAGCTGCACGCGCTCCAGCCAGCCGGCGATGCGGCGTTGCATGCCGCGCGACGGCACGCCCTTCAGCGTGGCCATGTACGTCAGGAAGTCGCCCACCTTCATGCGGCGGTAGAGGCCGCGCTCCTCGGGCAGGTAGCCGATGCGGTCCTTCGCGGCGATCGCGTCGGAACCCAGCACTTGCACGCTGCCCTCGTCGGGGTGGATGATCGACATGATCATCCGGATCGAGGTGCTCTTGCCGGCGCCGTTGGGGCCGATGAAGCCCGTCAGGCTGCCCGCCGGCACGGCCAGGTCGATGCCGCGCACGGCCTCGACCTGGCCGAAGCGCTTGCGGACGCCCTGCATGGTGATCGCGTTCATGGGGTGGGGTCGGTGCTGGGTCGTCGGGACGCGGTGGGCGCGCGGCTCACTTGGGCGCGGGCGCGGCGGGGGCCTTCGGTGCGGCAGGCTCGGCCGGGGCCGCGGGGGCGGCCGGTGCGACGTCGCCGGCCGGGGCCGCGGCCGGCTTCGCGGCCAGCGCCTTGATCTCGGCGGGCAGCTCGAAGGCCTCGGGCTTGACGGCGTCCCACTCGACGGCGTCGATGGTCATCACCTGCGACCCCATCATCATGCTCGTGGTGGTCTTGGTGGCGACCTTCACGCCGCCGAAGTCCTTCCAGTCGGCCAGCGTCACCGTGACGGGCACCTCGCCCATCGGGGTCACGGCCTTGAGCGACATGCCGGACATGAGGCCGGACTCGCGGTCGTAGAAGTTGTTGGTGACCGTGCCGCCGGTGTTGGTGACCTTCACGCACCAGCAGGGCTTGCCCTGGAACTCGAAGAGGCCGGTGACGGCGGCGTCCTTCGGGTCGGTCGCCAGGTCCAGGTCACGTCGGAAGTTCGCCTCGCGCGTGAGCTCCGCGGTTTCCTTTGCGCCCATGATGCTTGGGCCGCGCATCGGGTCCATCGACCAGCCCGTGGTGCCGTCGAAGCCGCTGCGCACCGCGCCCATGCCGGGCAGTTCCATCGACATCAGCACCTTGTTCGGGGCCATGGCGACCATCTGCATCGTTCCCTTCAGGCCGGCCGCGGCGACCTCGATGCCGCCGGTGCTTCGCATGCTGGTGTGCGAGCCGACCGCGGCTGCGCCGCCGATGGCGTCCAGGTGCTTGGTCAGCACGTCCTTCGCGGAGGGCATCGCACCCTCGACCTTCAGTTCCTTGACGGCGGGGCCGGCGGCGCGCGGCGGGGCCGGCGGCGGCGGGGGAACCGCGGGCACGGCCGGGGCAGCCGGCGCGGTGGTGCCGGCGGGCGGGGCCTTCGGCATCGGCTTGGCAGGCGCGGCGGCCTGCTGCGCGAACGTGCTGGCGGACAGGGCGAGCGCGGCCGAGGCTGCGCGGACGGTGGTGCGGAAAGCGTGCGTCATGGGGGTCCTTGGTACGGGTGCGTGATCGGGTCAGTTCGTGCCGGCAGCGGGGTCGGTCGTGGCGGGGGCGTTCGTGGCGGGGGCGTTCGCGGCGGGGGCGTTCGCGGCGCGCTTCGCAGCCTGCTTCTCGGCGGCGATCCAGCGCACGGCGTCGGCCATCGCGGGGTCGCCGTCGCGTGCGTAGTCGGCGCGCGCGTAGGTGCGGCCGCCGTCGGGCTTCACGCCGGTGGCCTCGAGCGCGGTGCCGTCGGGCAGCCGGTAGTCGGCGACGGCGTGCAGGAAGACGTCGCCGTTGGGCAGCTTCTCGGTGAGCGCGGGCAGCGCGGCGCCGGCGGTGCGCGTGCCGAAGACGCGCGCCCGCTTCAGGTACTGCATGCCGCCCGCGAAGATCTCGCTGGTGCTGGCGGTGCCCTCGTCGACCACGATGGCGACCGGGCCCGCGAACGGCGCGGTGGGCCTGCCCTCCAGGTCGACTGCGCGCGGGTTGGTGACGAACTTGAGTGCCGTGTCGCGGGTGCGCATCTCGCCCAGCGGCAGGCTCTCCGCGGTGAAGTGGCCGGCGATGCCCATCGCCATCGCGCCGATGCCTCCGGGGTTGCCGCGCAGGTCGATGACGATGCCGTCCGAGCCGCGAAGTCCGTCCATCGCCGCGTCGAACGCGCGTGCGACCGGGATCAGCCAGATGTTGAAGCGGACCAGCCCGATCTCGGTGCGGCCGGCGCCCCAGCGATCGCGCTCGGTCTCGTCGAGGTGGCGCCACGCGAGGTCGGTGGGAAGTGGCGGCAGGTTGCCGAACTTGGATGTCGGGCGTGTGTCAGCCTCGTAGCCCACGTCGACGGTGCGGCGCGTGCCGTCGGGGGACTCGACGTCCCAGGCGGCGGTGGTGCCGGGTTCGCCGGTCGCGAGCGCCTCGGCGATCGACGCGCGCGCGTGGCGCTCGAGCCCGTCGCCGGTCGGGAGCTTGGCGGCCGGGTCCCTTCCGGCGATCGCGCGCACGGCCATCCCCGGCGCAAGGCCCGCGCGGTCGGCCGGGCTGCCCGGCTCGACGGCGACGACGACTGCTGAGAATGAACCCGGTCGACCGGGTTGACCGGGTTGACCGGGTGTACCGGGTTGACCTT